>JAAVZN010000018.1 GCA_022791675.1 Clostridia bacterium
AAAAAATAAGATTTTAAAACAAAAATTAAATCTTGAGCCTGCCTCCGCGACGAGCGGATAAACTCAAGATTATACATAGGTGAAATATTCACTAATAAAATAAGACTATTTTTAGTGAAATATTCAAAAATTATTGACAACGTGTTTTTCTTGAATTACATATTCTATCTTCTCTTTTCTCAAAAACAAGCAATTAAATCAGATGTTTAATTGCTTGTTAATATTTATTTTCAATTTATTAAATCTTTTTTATCTCTACACCATCTTTTGTATCTTTTATTTGGTATCCTTTACTTGCTATCAAATCCCTTAACTCATCTGATTGATTCCAATCCTTATTAGCTCTTGCTTCTTTTCTTTGTTCCAATAAATCTAAAATTTCCTTTGGAATTTCTACCGCTTCTTTTTTCATTGGTTCTTTTATCTTTAAGCCCAAAACAGAATCAAACTGAGCCAATAACTCTGCCCACTGAGGAGACTTCTTTTCTTGTTTCACAACTTCCCAAACAACTCCCATAGCAAGTGGCATATTCAAATCATCATTAATTGCTTGATGAAATCTATTTTCCATCTCTTCTATTTCTGCTTTTCCTACTACTTCTTTTCCTTTCAAGTGCGATTGATAACCCATTTTTAATCTTTCTAATGATTTGGAAGTAGCTTCTATCCCTTCCCAAGTAAAATTCAATTTGTTTCGGTAATGGCTAGAAAAGCTAAACAGTCTATATACCAATGGATCATATCCTTTTTGAATCAAATCTTTTAGTAAATATACATTTCCTAAACTTTTTGACATCTTTCCTCCGTCCATTAGCAAATATTCACCATGTAACCAAAATCTTGCTGGTATTTTTCCACAATTTCCCATACTCTGTGCAATTTCATTTTCGTGATGTGTTGGTATCAAATCAATTCCACCTGTGTGAATGTCAAATTGTTCTCCCAAATACTTTTGTCCCATAGCAGAACATTCAATATGCCACCCTGGATAACTAGCTCCCCATGGACTATCCCATTTCATAAGATGATTTTCTGGTGCTTTAATCCATAATGCAAAATCATAAGGACTTCTTTTTTCTGTATCAACATCTACCCTTGCACCTGCTTTTTGTTCTTCTAAGTTCACATTGGATAAAATAGGATATTGATCCAATTTTGATATGTCAAAGTAAATAGCTGTCGAAGTTTCATAAGCATATCCTTTTTGTATTAACTTTTTTACATATTCTAACATTTCTTGAATATGATCCGTTGCTTTACATACAATTTCTGGTGTTTCAACATTCAAATCTTCTAAATCTTTAAAAAACAGATTGGTATAATATTCAGCAATCTCGATTGGTGTTTTCTTTTCTTCTCTTGCTGATTTTAACATTTTATCTTCGCCTTCATCACCATCAGAAACCAAATGCCCCACATCAGTAATGTTCATGACATGCTTTAACGTATAACCATTATAACGTAAAACTCTTCTTAAAATATCTTGAAACAGATTGGTTCTCATATTTCCAATGGTTGCATCTTTATATACAGTTGGGCCACAAGAATATATTTTTACCTGTTTTTCATCAATCGAATTAAATATTTCCTTTTTTTTGGTTAAGGTGTTATAAAAATAAAGTTCCATTTTATGCCTTCCTTTCTAACTTAAACTTTATATAAGAATTATGATAGGAAATTTCCTAAAACTTCCTATCATATATTTTTATGGGGTTACTACATTATTTCCAGTTGTCGTATTGTTGCTTGGTGTTTCATTTGTTTTATTTCCACCTGATGTATTATTGCCATTATCTGTCTGATTCCCATCTGATGTATTATTTTTATTATTATTGGTTGTATTGTTTAGTGTGTTATTTTTATTTTCTGTTGGTGGTACTTTTGGTTTTTCTGGTTCCTTTGGCTTTTCTTCTTCTTTTGGTTTTGTATGAATGGTACAAGTTCCTTCTACTTTTCCTTGTGAGGAAACACTTGAAGTTCCATTCACAGGTTTCCATAGCTGTAATTTTTCTTTTGGTACTACTCCACCTATACTGCTTGCTTCTGTCGGCACATATTGTGAACAAAATTCTGTTGCTAACAGTTTTGATTCGGAGCAGATTGTTTGTGAACCATGACCTTCACATTTTCCAGGTAAATTATCAGAAGTAAATATCTCTTTGTAAGTATCTGTACAACCTGTTGTTGCTGTACAACCTGTTGTTCTACAAACGGTTTGTTCTACGATTCCACTTGGTCTTGTAAAAGTTGCACTTGGTAATCCTTTGTGAATTGCTGTCATTACTTCGTCCCAGATCATTCCTGCTGGATTGGTTCCATTCCAAACAACTTCTTCTGGATTATCATAACCAAACCAACATGCGGTTGCATAATATGGTGTAAATCCACATAACCATCTATCTTTGCTATCATCTGTTGTTCCTGTTTTTGCAGCAACATCTATTCCTGCTATTGCACAATAAGTTGCTGTTCCTTTTTTGACTGGCTCTTGCATAATTGACTTAACTAAATAAGCATTTTGTTCTGATATCACTCTTCTTCTTTCTTGTTTTGGTTCTAACACAGTATTTCCAGCTGTATCCACTACTTTGGTATAAAATGTTGGCTCAATATATTCTCCATTATTCGCAATGGTGCTATATGCTCCTGCCATTTCTAATGGACTAATTCCATCTGAAATTCCTCCAATAGCTAATGGTAAGCTTTCATCGTTTTTCTTCTTTTCTGGATCATCTCCATCTTTGTATAAACTTGTTATTCCAAAATTTCTTAAATAGTCAATTGATTTTCCTGGCGTCAACTCTTTCATAATTTTAACTTCTGGTACATTTTGTGAATAAGCAATAATATCTCGAATATTAATTAATCCTCTATATTTGCCACCATCATTTTTTGGCTTATAACCTCCAAAATCTGTTAATACATCGTCATAAACTGTAGCTGATGTGATTATTTTTTCTTCTAATGCTGGTGCAATATCTGCTACTGGTTTAATGGAAGAACCAGGTTGTCTTAAAGATTGTGTTGCCCTATTTAAATTAGCTCCTGTTTTTGCTCCCAATCCACCAGATACTCCTAACACATTTCCAGTTTTATGATCCATTACTACAATTGCTGATTGTGTATGCTCATTTTTCAAAGCTCCTGTTTCCTTATTTTTTTCTCTTCCTGGTTTGATATATTTATCCTTCAAAGTCTCTTCTTCTACTTTTGCTTGAATTTCAGCATTTACAGTTGAATAAATGGTAAGTCCACTACTATATATATAATTTTGTGCTAATTCTCTGGAAATTTCTTTTTCTTCCATCACTTGTTCAATGACTTGTTCTATCACAGCATCAGTATGATAAGAATAGCCAGATGCTGTTGCAATCGCTCCTTTTTGGAATGGCAATCCTTCTTCTACTTTAGCAACTGCTGAATCATATTCTTCTTGATTTTCAATCAATCCTAATTCTTTCATTTTAGCTAATACTGTTTTTGTTTTCTTTTTGATTTTTTCTGTATTATCATTCGTCGTATCAAATGGGTCATAACTATTAGGTGAACTATTAATTCCTGCCATAAAAGCACATTCTGCTAAATCTAAGTCTTTTGCACTTTTATTAAAATAATATTCAGCTCCTAATTCCACACCATGTAAGTTATTAGAACCTACAAATAAGATATTCAAATATAATTCTAGAATTTGATCTTTGGATATCATTCTTTCTACTTGATATGCTTTTGCCCATTCTTTTACTTTTCTAAAAATACCTTCTATTCCTGATGTCTCATCATCTTTTGTAATATTTTTTACCAATTGTTGTGTAATACTACTTCCTCCATAAGACCCCCTGCCTATTAACTTGTTTACAATAGCTCCTGCCGTTCTTTTGATATCAACTCCACTATGTTTATAAAATCTTTCGTCTTCAATCGCTACGTATGCTTTTGGTAAATAGTCAGCCATATCTTCTAATGTTATGATTTTTCTTTTTTCGTCTCCACTTAAATTGGCAATGACTGCTCCATTGCTATCTACAATTACAGAATTGGAAGCTCCTATTTTTAATTCTTCTTTGGTAATTTCAAAGTCATCTCCAAATAGTCCAAAGAAAATTCCTGCTACCACTCCTGCTCCTATTACACATAACAATAAAAATAAAACAATCGCTATTTTTATGGCTAACATTAGTTTTGGGTGTCTTTTCGAAAATTTATTCTTCTTTTCCTTTTTCGTGTTTTCCCTTTTTTTGATATTATTCCTTGTATTTGCTTTTTTCGTAGGTGTTCCTGATTTTTTTGGATTATGATTTGCGCTGGTTGCTGGTCTTTTGGTTTTACCTGTAGCACTGCTGTTGGTAGTTGTTCTCCTTTTTTGTGTTGGTGCTCCTTTTTTTCCTGTTTGTTTACTTTTTGGTCTTGGTTTTTCTCTATTACTGTAATCATTTTTCCCATTATTACTTGGCATTTTATTACCCCCTTGCCAACTTTCAAATTTAATAAATCCATTATATTATATTTGTAATAAAAAGAAAAGGTTTTTTAGAAATTTTTAAGAATTTTATCCTAAAGCTTGTCAACTTAAAAATCACTTTCATTTAATTATATGAAAGTGATTTTTTTATATAACTCTAACTTCTTATTTTATGAAAATATCAAAATATTAAAAAGGATTTTGCCAAGTACAATTAGTTTTTGGTTCTACCATAACACCACTCGGCTCCCACGAAAATAATCACAATAAGATGTAACATCGTAGCTACGATAAGAAGCTGGAGCATTGGCACCAATTGAAGTATAGTCACCTGCACGACGACTACATGGACGACTATTATCTGAAGTTTTTTCTAACGTCCATTCATATACATTTCCAGCTAAATCGTAAATTCCTAGTACACTATTTCGATCCGTTGCTCCTGTTGTTAATAATACTCCTGACGCTGGCTTAGTATATTTACCAGTTTCACTTACTTGATTCCAAGAACCGGATTGTCATAGGTGCTGTTGTATACAATCCTCTTGTTATTTCAAATGTATTATTGCTATAATTCCCCCATTCTGTTGAATTTGAGTTTAATTCAGCTCGTGTCTTTGCCCCTTTTTCTTCTATAAATTTCAAAGTTAAATCCCATTGAATTCCAAATATCAAACTAGTTGTTTTCCCTCCTGTTGCTAATTCTACTGCTTTTTCTTGTGCTTGCCTACATGTTACATAATTGTATGGGTATACATCTCTTTGAATGATTGGAGTTGTTAAACTGTCTGAAGCTGAAAATCTTGGTGTCTCACTTCCTGTTTCATATCTTCCTATATAAAATCCTCCATTTTCAAATACACTTTTTAGCATACTATTTTTATGATTATCATACTCTGTGCTATTGGCAAATCCATGTTGAGCTGTTGAATAAAAAGTATCTGTATATCCACTATATCTATAATCACTTGCATAAGTTTGCATCGCTGTTTCAATGGCTGTATAGTCTGTGCTAGTTATTGACTCATGATAAATTGATTTTGGCACTTCTACCCATACCCACTCATTTCCATTCTTATCTTTAATAATTATTCCTGTATCTAAATTTTTACTTATGATCTCTGAACTTTCTAGTAAAAATGGTTTGGTGTCTTCTGTTGATGGCAATGTTATATGATCTTCTATCTTTTCTCCGTCTATGGTAACCATTCCGTTTCCTTCTATATACACATTGTAATTATCTACTACTACTATTTCTGGTAAATTTTTAATTGGTAATTGCGATTTTTCTTTGTCGATTCCTTCTACTTGGTTTAAATTTTCATTTAATGTGTCCATTTCCATTTTCCCATCTGTTCCAACGCTTCCCATTACAGCTATTTGTACTTTTTCTTTCGCACTTGCTTTTTGATTTTCTTGCGTAGCTACATTGGATTTGCTTAAAATTCCATTTTCTCCTGTTAAAGTCGCAATCGTTATCCCAGCTAAAATTAATAATACAATAATTGTAATTACTAGTGCTATTAAAGTTATTCCTTTGTTTGTTTCTTCTTGTTTTTTGGTTTCCCATTTTGTTATGATACTCATACAATTTCCCTTCGTTTCTTTTGTTTCATTTTTTGTTATTATTCCCTGCTTTAAACAATCTATTCTATTTTAAATCTATCTCTTTAAAATAGACCTAAATTTCCTAGTCCTATTGTATCAATATTCTATGCTGTTGTCAACAAGTTGACATATTTGTCGTAATTATACTTTAATAAACACTATTGGCAGTTATTAATTTTACAATTTTCACTTTATCTTGTTCCATTTGTTTCATAATCTCTTTAAATGGCTGTCTCTTATTCATCTGCGCCTCATAAATCTGACAAGCTCTATACTTTGTTTTCTTATCATAATCAAAACTTTCTTCATTTTGTACCTCGATTTCATAATCATTAATCGTAATTCCATTGAATCGTTTATTTTCTATCTTGACACCTTCTCTAACATTTACAATAATTGCTTCTTCATAAATTGTGTAGCGGTTAATCCATTCAGAAGGAAAATCAATGTTCAAGATCAATTCCGCTTTTGCTAAACCTTTCTTTTTATTATTTCCAACGGTTATCATAATTCCATCTTCCTCTAATATTTGTTTTTCTAATTTTTTAAATTTTTCTTTATGATTGGTTATGATATTTACAATTTTATATTGTTTCACCATATTTCTTATCTGACAAAGCATATTTTCTGATAAATCATTCACTAAAATTGTAATCTGTGTTTCTTCTTTTTTCTTTTGTTTTTTCAGTAATATATAATCTAATATTTTACTAGAAAGCACTTCAAATAGCCATCTTCCTTCTACCATTTCTAATGGATAACGATATAATTGATTAACATATTGCTCTTGTTTTTGAATTTTTTTACTAATTATCACTTTCTTACTTTTAGCTTTTTCAAATATTTTTTTCGTTTTTTGAGCTAATTTCTCTGCTTTTTTATTATCTATTTGAGTCCCTTCTATTGGTAATATAATTTTATCCCCTTCTAATTGAATGATATTAAATAATTTAAAAACAAGCCTAGGCTTGTCACTTTCTTGAATATAATACAAAAAAATCACCTTCACTTCTCTTTTTTTAAATATATGAAGGTGATTTTTAATATATGATATTAATCATACAATATCTCTTTTTAATAATTCCTGTTGTACAACTCCAATGCCAATAAATTGTTGGTTGCAATAAACACGATAAACATCATCTGGTTCTTTCATCGTCAATTTGACACCATTCAGAAATGGAATCAATCTATTCTCTGTAATTGTAATAGCTCGTTTCTTTTGAAATAATTTTTCAATTGTAAGATAGGATACATTTTTTTCCTGTTCTTGTAATTCTTCTAATGTTATTGCTTGTTTCAATGAAAATTCTCCTACTTGTATTCGATTCAATGCTGACATATAACCAACTGTATTTAATTTTATGGCAATATCTTCACACAAACTTCTCATATAGGTTCCTTTGGAACAATGAACTTGAAATTCAATTTGTTTTAAGTTTTGATTGATTTTCAACAATTTTATTTCGTAAATTTCAATTTCTCTTGGTTTAATTTCCACCGTTTGTCCTTTTCTAGCATACTCATATAACTTTTTTCCTTTTACTTTGATTGCTGAGTAAATAGGTGGGATTTGCTCTTGCTTTCCTAAAAATGTCTCTAGTGCTTGTTTTACCGTTTCTTGTTCAAAACAAATAGAAGGTACTTCTTTTTCTTCTAATATTGCACCTTCTCGATCAGCTGTTTCGGTTCTTTTTCCCAATGTTAATTGAACCTCATAAATTTTATCATGATTCATAAGATATTTTGCACATTGTGTTCCTTTTCCTATTAACAATGGCAACACTCCTGTTGCCATCGGATCAAGCGTCCCTGTATGTCCTACTTTTTCTCCTAGTATTTTTTTGGTTTGATACACAATATCATGTGAAGTATATTTTTCTGGTTTATTAATAATTATGATTCCGTCCATTTTTTTATTTCTTTCATTAATTTTTCTTTTACTTGTTCTATGTTTCCTTGAATTAAAGCTCCTGCTGCTCTAGCATGACCTCCTCCTCCAAACAACAAACAAATATCTGACACATTAATCCCATCTTCTGAACGCAAAGACACTTTGTATGCTTCTTCTTCCTCTTTTTGTCGAATAAAAACAGACACCAAAACCCCTTCAATATCTTTTCCGATATTGACAAGTCCTTCATGATCTCCCATTTCTGCATTCACTTCTTTTTCATCTTGTGTTGTCATATAAGTAAAAGCCACTTTTCCATCTTCTAATAATTCCATTCTGTCAATTATTCTTTTGGTTAATTCAAAATTAGCTTTTGTTTTTGTTCCCATCGTTTTTTTATAAATCTCTGGAATGTCTACTCCTACTCTTAGTAATTCTGCACTATACTCAAAAGTATCTGGTGTAATTCCCATATAACGAAATCCACCCGTATCTGTTATCATTCCTGTCATTATACAAGTTCCCATTTCTTTTGAAATAGAAATACCAAAATATTCAGCTATCCCAATCAAAATTTCACAACATGCTGGTGAAGCTGGATTAACGTAATTCAAATCGCCAAACATATTATTACTACTATGGTGATCAATCACAATTGTTTTTTTAGCATTCTCAAAATATTCATTTTTCGCTAATCTTTTAAAATTAGCACAATCTACTGAAATTGCCAAATCATAGTTTTGAACTTCAGACTGTATTTTAATTTCGTCTGTTGTTGGTAAGAAACAAAAACATCTTGGATATTCTGGAATTATTACATCTGCTTTTTTCCCTAATGCTTCTACCATAAATTTCATTGCTAAACTACTTCCAACAGCATCTCCATCTGGTGATTCATGTGTTAAAATTACAATCTTTTCTGCTTGTTTTATTTCTACTAAAATTTCATCTAAAGTCATTTTTATTCTTCTCCTTTTTGGGGCATAATTTCCTTTAAAATTGTATCAATTCTTGCTCCATATTCTAAAGAATCATCTAATTCAAAAATTAATTCTGGAGTATTACGCAAATTTACTCTTCTTGCCAATTCACTTCTAATAAATCCAGCAGATTTTTTTAGACCTGCTATTGTTTCTTTTAAATTTTTTGAATTTAATATACTCACATATATTTTCGCATATTTTAAATCATTTGTTACTTTTACTTTTGTAACACTAATTAATCCTGTTACATTCGGATTCTTTAATTCAAAGCCAATAATGTGGCTTAATTCTTTTTTGTATTCTTCTTCAATACGTCCTAATCTCGTTTGGTTTTCTGGCATAGTTTTCCTCCCAAATTAAAAGGATTAGAGGGACGTTCCTTAAAATCCCTGTTCCAGGGATTTTAAGGAACGTCCCTCTAATCCCCCCTTTTTTTCTCTATCTTTTTATTTCTTCCATCACATATACTTCAATCATATCGCCTTCTTTAATATCGTCATAGTTTTCAATTTGAATTCCACATTCAAATCCTTTTCCAACTTCTTTTACTTCATCTTTAAATCTCTTTAAAGTTGACAAATGTCCATCATGAATTACCACATTTTCGCGGATTACCCTAACGCCTGCATTTCTTTCTACTTTTCCGCTTAAAACATAGCCACCTGCAATGGTTCCTACATTTGAAATTTTGAACGTTTGTCTTACTTCTACATTTCCAATTACTTTTTCTTCAAACTCTGGATCTAGCATACCTTTCATGGCTGATTCTACATCTTCAATTGCTTGATAAATAATAGAATATTGTTTGATTTCTACCTCGTCCTTTTCTGCCATTTCTTTTGCCATATTATCTGGTCTTACATTAAAAGCAATGATAATGGCATTGGATACTTTAGCAAGTGTAACATCAGATTGGTTAACAGCTCCTGCTCCTGCATGAATTACTTTTACCTTTACTTCTTCATTGGTCAATTTTTCTAAAGATTGTTTTACCGCTTCTACCGAACCTTGTACATCTGCTTTTACAATTAAATTCAATACTTTTAGTTTTCCTTCTTCCATTTGTGTAAATAAATTATCTAAGGTTACTTTTGTATTGTTATTAATTGCTTGTTCTCTTTCTTGACGTTTTCTTTTTTCAATTAAATGTTTTGCCATTTTTTCATTTTTCACTTCATAGAAAGTATCTCCTGCTGATGGTACTTCTGTTAATCCCATGATTTCAACTGGTGTTGATGGTCCAGCAGATTTTACCGTTTTTCCTTTGTCGTCTTTCATCGCTCTAATTCTACCAATAGAAGAACCTACCACAATCGTATCTCCTACATCTAACGTTCCTCTTTGTACCAACATAGTTGCAATAGCACCTTTTGATTTGTCTAGTCTTGCTTCAATAACAGCTCCTTTGGCTTGTTTATTTGGATTTGCTTTTAATTCTAGTACATCTGCTTCTAGCAATACCATTTCTAATAATTGATCAATATTTTCATTTTTCTTAGCTGAAATTGGCACAAAAATGGTATCTCCTCCCCATTCTTCTGGAACTAATTCATACGCCATTAATTCTTGTTTTACTTTATCCATATTAGCATCTGGTAAATCCATTTTATTAACCGCTACAATAATTGGTATTTCAGCTGATTTAGCATGATTAATCGCTTCGATTGTTTGTGGTTTTACTCCATCATTTCCTGCTACTACTAAAATAGCTATATCGGTTATTTGTGCTCCTCTAGCTCTCATTGCTGTAAAAGCTTCATGTCCTGGTGTATCTAAGAAAGTAATTTCTCTATCATTTACTTTTACTTTATACGCACCAATTGCTTGGGTAATTCCTCCTGCTTCGCCTTCGATCACATTTGTTTTTCTAACAGCATCTAACAAAGAAGTTTTTCCATGATCAACGTGTCCCATCACTACGATAACAGGTGGTCTTGTTTGTAATTCTTCCTCTCTATCTTCTGAATCGTCAAACAAAATATCTTCTTCCGTTACCGTTTCTTTCTTCGTTGCATTGATTCCAAATTCTTGTGCAATTAGGAAAGCTGTATCAAAATCAACCTCGTTATTAATTGTTGCCATGATTCCATAACCCAATAATTTTTTGATTACTTCCGCTGTTGTTTTTTTCATTTCTGCTGCAAAATCTTTCACTGTTATGCTTTCTGGTATTTCAATTTGCGTTAACTGGAATATTTTTTGTTTGGTTCTGGTCTCTTGATTTTTATTATTTCTTTTCTTTCCTCTTCTACCACGTTCTGTTGTTAGATCATAATAATCTAGCATTCCACCATCTTGTTCATCAAACATATTAGACAAACGATTTGCTTGTTTTAAGGTTTTTAATTTTCCTTCATCAAAATTACTTTCTGTTGTATTTCTTCTTGTTTTATTTTTCTTGTTATTTTTATTTTCATCAAATTTATTATTTCTTTGTTTATCTTGCCCTCTGTTATATTCTCTTACAGTCTCTTTTTCTCCTGTTTCTACAGACATAATATTTTTGATGTTCTTCTCAATTCCTTTTTCATCTAATGGTCTCTTTCCAAATCGTTCTCCATTATTTCTATTATTGTTAAAACGATTACTGCTATTATTATTTCCTCTATTATCATTATTATGGTTACGATTAAAATTATTATTCCTAAAATTATTGTTATTATGATTGCTTTGGTTTCTATTTCTGTTTTGATTGTTATTATTACGATTGTTGTTTCGATTATCTCTATTATCTCTATTATCCCTATTGTCTTTATTTTGATGATTAAAAGTTTTTTCTCTTGGTTGTATATTGTTGTTATGGTTGTTTGTTTTCGGTTGCAATGTTGTTTTTTCCTCTACCACTTCTTTTACTTCCTCTTTTTTTGGTTGTTCTTTCACTTCTTCTTGTTTTTCTTCTACTTTTACTTCTTGTTGAATTGGCTCTGCTTGTTTTGGTTCCTCTTTTTTTAGACCAAATAATTCACTAACTGTCATTGGCTTATTTGGCTTATCACGATAAACAATGTTATAATCTTTATTTTGTTTTCTTTCAATAAATCCCACATTGTTTTTCTTTTCTTCTTTTTTCATTACTTCTTTTTTCTTTTCTTGTTCTTCGTCTCTTGCAATAATAACTTCTCTTCTAATAATAACTGGCGCTTTTTCTTCTTTTTTCATATCTTTTTCTTTGTCTTTCTTCTTCTCCTCTTTTTTCGTCAATACTTTTTCTATTTGCTCTGCCTCTTCTTCTGTCACTCCACTCAAATGACTTTTTGCATCAATTTTTAATTTTTTTGCTACATCTAGCACATCTTTACTGGTTAAGCCTGTTCTTTTTGCTATTTCATGTATTTTTACCTTACCCAATAACTTCACCCCCATTTTTTATTTTCTGTATTTCCTTTGCTAAATTACTATCTTCTATTCCAATAATTGCCTTATTGGATTTTCCTATTGTCTTGCTTAAAATCTCTATTTCCCCCTCTATTATAATTGGTACCTTATATTGTTCTGCTAGTTTTTGGAATTTACTTTTGGTTCTTTCTGATGCATCACTTGCTAAAATGATCAGTTGCACTTTTTTCTTTTTCATTTCCATTTCAACACTATCTGCACCGAAGCAAATTTTTCTTGCTTTGGTTGCTAATCCAATTAATCCTAATATTTTTTTATTACTCAAGAATGACACCTCTTAAATTTTCATAAATTTCTTCTGCTATTTTACAATCTAATATTTTCTCTAACCTCTTTGATTTTATTACTCTTTCCAAGCATTGTATGTCATGACAGATATACGCTCCTCGTCCTTCTTGTTTTCCTGTTTTATCAATTGTTATTTTATCTTCTTTGTTTTTTACAATTCGTATGAGCTCTTTTTTATCTTTTTTTGTATGACAGCCCATACATGTTCTTTGTGGTTGTTTTTTTTCCATTTGTCTTCCTTTCCTCGTTTGAAAAACGTGTCCTTCTTTTATTGTATGTTCGTATTTTTGTTTTATTCTGTTTCCATTTCTTCTACTTCCTTTGTTTCTTCATCTTGTGTTTTCATAAGCACTTCTCTAAATTGTGTTTCTGATTTAATATCTATTTTCCAATTGGTTAGTCTTGCTGCTAATCTAGCATTTTGACCTGATTTTCCAATTGCCAATGATAATTGGTCATCTGGTACAATGACTTGTGCAAATTTTTCTTCTTCTCTGATATCAACAGCTAATATTTTTGCTGGAAGCAAACTAGATGCAATATAGATAGATGGATCTTCATTCCATTCAATAACATCTATTTTTTCTCCATTTAACTCATTGATTACGTTTTGAATTCTAACTCCTTTTTGTCCCACACAAGAACCAACTGGATCAATGTTTGGATCTGGTGAGTATACCGCTACTTTACTACGATATCCTGGATCTCTAGAAACACTTTTTATTTCTATTACTCCTTCATAGATTTCTGGTATCTCAAATTCCAATAATTTTCTTACAAAGTCTGGGTGACTTCTTGATACAATTACTTGTGGTGCTCCTTTGGCTCCTTTTTCAACATCTAGTACATAGCCTTTTATCTTATCATTTACATGATAATGTTCTGTTGGAATTTGCTCCTTGGAAGGCATAACTCCTTCTAATTTTCCTAAATCCATGACAACAATATTACGATCTGCTTTTTGTACTAACCCAGATACAATTTCACCTTTACGATCATTAAATTCTGTATATATAATTTCTCTTTCTGCTTCTCTTAATTTTTGAATGATAACTTGTTTTGCTGTTTGTGCTGCTATTCTTCCAAAGTCTCTTGGTACAATTTCAATTTCTACTGTGTCCCCTTCTTGAAAGTCTGGATTTATTTTTTGTGCTTCTTTGATATTAATTTGTGTTTCTTTGTCCATGGTTCTCTTTACTACTTCTTTTAATGAATAAACATGAGTTGCCCCTGTTTGTTGATCCATTTGAACCTTTACATTTTCTAATGAATCAAAGTTTCTTTTATAGGCTGTTACTAAAGCTGTTTCAATCGATTCTAATAAGTATTCTTTTTTGATTCCTTTTTCCTTTTCTAATTCCTCCAATGCTAATATTAATTCTTTGTTATCAATTGCTTGATTTTTCATTTTTTCTAATTCCTCCCTTTACCAATGATATATTGTTTTTATTTGTGCTATATTTTTACGTTCCATTTCTATTTTTTCTTCGTTTTCTATCATGATCGTTATTGTTTCTTCTTTAAAATCTATTAATTCTCCTACATATTCCTTTTTATTATTTTGATCTTTTTGGAATAATTTGATCTGGACTTCTTTTCCTTTATTTTGTTTTAAATGTTTATCTTTTTTCAAAACTCTTTCGATTCCTGGTGAAGATACTTCTAAGAAATATTGTTCTTTTATGTAATCTGCTTGATCTAATAAATCATTAATAGCATTATTTACTTTTTCACAATCTTCTAAATCAATCCCTTCTGGTTTGTCAATAAAGATTCTCAAAAAATAGTTTTTCCCTTCTTTTGCATATTCCACATCATATAAATCATATCCTATTTTTTCTATGGTTGGTTCGAGCAATTTTTCTACTCTCTCTTCGATACTTGCCAAGATTTAATCTCCTCCTTTTTGAATGATAGGTCTTGAAAATATTGTCTTCTTTTTCCTACCTTTCTATCCAAAAGTTAAGAGTGGGATTTGTTCCCACTCTTGCTGTTTTTTTAGTTTCTTGCTTTATTATACCCAATTTTTGGTAAAAATGCAAGTGTTTTTTAACTTTTTTTAAACTTTTTCTAATATTTTAACAGTCTCCTCTATTTCTGTTTCTTCTACATCTCCAATTTTAATGTTTCTTACGTGATCGATTTTCTCCCATGTTGTTTCTCTTTTAAATAGACATTTGAAGTTGATCAGTAACCATGATCCCATAAATAATGGATAACATACTAATCCTTTTACCATAGGCTTAATCGGTCTTCTGTCTAATAACATTACAATTAATGCTGTTCCTATTGGTAATAAAAAGGTTGGTATTAAATATCTTAAAATATTTATGATTAATTCTATTTCTGTCATTCCATTTCCTGCATACATTAGGAAATTGGTTGCTAATAAAATAAGTGTGATAATAAACATTGGGATACTTCCAATAATATATAAGAATCCATCAAAGTTCATCATGGTTTTCTTTTCTTTTGCTGATACTGCTAATTGTTTAGTATATTCTTTGATACATTGAATGTGACCTACTGTCCATCTACTTCTTTGTGACCAACTTTGTTGGAAACCAACTGGTTGTTCGTCATATACAATCGCATCCGTTGCCCAACCTAGTTTTTTTCCTTTTATAATTCTTTTTAATGAAAATTCAATATCTTCTGTTAGTGTAACAGTTTTTAGGCCTCCTTCTGGTTTGATGACATCAAATTTCACCATAAATCCAGTTCCATTTAACAATGGTGATAGCCCTAAATTGTATCTTGCTAAGTGATAAAATCTATGCATCGTCCAATAAAAGATAGCATATCCTGCTGTTATCCAACTGTCTGTTGGATTCTTGATGTCTCGATATCCTTGTACTACATCTTCTCCCTGACATAGTTTCTTGTTCATGTTTTTAATAAAATCAGGATCGACAATGTTATCTGCATCAAATACAAAAAAGGCATCATAAGAAGCATTTTCTTCAATTTTTTGTTGTAAAAACCAGTCTAATGCATATCCTTTCGTTTTTTGCGTGTTGTTAAATCTTTCATATACAATAGCTCCTGCTTCTTTTGCTATTTTAGCCGTATTGTCTGTGCAATTGTCTGCTATTACATAGATATCATATAATTCTTTGTTATAATTTTGTTTTTTTAAACTTTCTACTAAGTTCCCCACTACCGCTTCTTCGTTATGGGCTGGTATGATTGCCATGAATTTATGTTCCTTGTTTACTTTTAATGGTTTGTCTTTGATTTTTACAAGTGAGCATAAACTTACCATGATTTGATATAACCAAAATATGGTTATGGTCCATACAAGCGCTTCTCTTAGTATGTATAAATAATCCATTTTTTTACCTCTCTTTTTTTAATCGTTTGTTTCATTTTATTATGCTTCGTTTTTTATTATACTATTATTGTTAATTTTATGCAATATTTTTTTGAAATTTAATTGTTTTTTAAGAATTATAACGCATCTATTTTTCATTGTTTTTCGTTTGTTGTTGTACAGTTCTTTCCCAAAAATTCCTGATTAATCTCAAAGATAATGTTGATAAGGTAAATCCAAGTACTGGTACAAATGAACTTAGCCAAATACTAGTAACACTTTTTATAATAATCGAATAAATCACCACTACGAAATATGTCAAAATACAAATACATATTTTTCTAGTCCAACTTGTTTCCCAAGCTTTGTCCAATTCAACTTTTCTATTTCTTTCTTTTATTTTTATAATTTCTTTTTCCATTTCTTTTTCGTTCATTATTTTTCTCTCTCCTTTATCACAAAACTATTTTACCACAAATTAATGTAGCAATCAAACATTTTTTGCATATTTTATAAAAGAATTTAAAGTTTAAGGAGGTTTAAAAATGACTCATTATAAAGTTGCCATTGTTGGAGCCAGTGGCTTAGTAGGAAGAACGGTTTTACGTGTCTTAGAAGAAAAAAATTTGCCTCATCTTTCTTATACCCTTTTTTCTTCTGCCAAATCTGCTGGAAGTAAAATTAAATTTTTGAATCAAGATTATATCCTTTGTGAATTAAAAGAAGATTCTTTTCATACACATTTTGATTATGCTATTTTTTGTGCTGGTGGTAGTGTTTCTGAAAAATATGCACCAATTGCCGTTTCGAATGGTTGCACGGTAATTGATAATAGTAGTGTTTTCCGTATGCACCCAGATGTACCACTTGTCGTTCCCGAAGTAAATCCTGAAGATATTTTTTCTCATAAAGGAATCATTGCCAATCCTAATTGTTCTACCATTCAAGCTATGCTTCCTTTAAAAGCTCTGGATTTAAAATACCAAATAAAAAGAATTGTATATTCAACTTATCAAGCTGTTTCTGGAGCAGGTCGTTTAGGCATTGAAGATTTGGAAAATCGATTCGAAGGAGAACATTTAAAAAAGTTTCCTTGCTCTATTTACAATAATTGTATTCCTCATATTGATGTTTTTATGGAACAGGGTTATACGAAAGAAGAATATAAAATGATGGAAGAAACCAAAAAAATATTACACCAACCAAATCTAGCTATTACTGCAACTTGTGTAAGGGTTCCTGTCGTCAATTGCCATGGTGAGTCGATCAATGTTGAACTGGATAAAGATTTTGATCTTTATGACATTCGTTTGTTATTAGAAAATCTACCTAATGTAGTTGTAGTAGATAATCCAGAAAAAAATTATTACCCTTTGGCAAGTAAAGCAAATGGAAATGACGAAGTTTTTGTTGGAAGAATAAGACGAGATTTTAGTGTGAAAAATGGCCTGAATTTATGGGTTGTGGCCGATAATTTGAGAAAAGGTGCTGGTACAAATGCGATACAAATATTAGAAAAATTGATAAAAGCTAACCATACCTTAAATAATTCTTAATTTTTTGTAGAAATTTGCATTTTTTTAGTTTGGTATGCTATAATTAATTTTGAAGTACTTATGAAAATTTAAGAGGGATAAAAATGAAACCATTAATAAAAGATTTATCAAACGAAGATCAAGAATTTCAAATGATTATAAAAGAATTCGTTGAAAATGAAACTGTACAACAAATGAAAAATTACAGACAACATTATGAAACAACTTGTTTTGATCATTGTTATATGGCTTCTTATTATTGTTATTTAATTTGTAAAAAATATCACTTAGATTATATTTCAGCTACTCGTGGAGCTATGTTACATGATTTATTTTTGTATGATTGGAGAGTTAGACAACCCGATCGAAAAGGTTTACATGCTTTTACACATGGTAAAAAAGCTTGTGAAAATGCTTGCAAATTATTTGATTTAAATGATAAGGAAAAAGACATGATCATCAAACACATGTGGCCAGTTACTACACAGTTCCCAAAATCCTTGGAAGGTTTTGTATTAACTTTCGTAGATAAATATTGTGCCATTTCGGAGTCTTTTGAAGTTTGTAAGTCTCGTTTATTTAAAAAACCTTCTTTTCGCTATGCTTATTTATTTTTGAGTTTAATCATCATTCGAATTGGATAATAGATAAAAGTTTAAAAAAACAAAACAACCCTTATGTAATATAGGGGTTGTTTTGTTTTTAGACACCTTACACACCTCAGAACTCCCATGAAATATCAAATTCACATTTCTTCCCTGTATAATAGTGTCCTCCAAAATTAAATGAAATATAGCTAGATATTTCATTTATATCTGCCAGCAGGTCCTTGACGTATTTATCTGCGTGAGCTATATTCTCACGCCCAAACGTTGTGGAATTAATTCCACATTCGCTTGTCTCTAGAACAATTGTTAGGTTTTTTAGATTGACATAATTCCCCGAATACCATGAGCCTGCTTCAATCATGTTGCTCTTTTGAATCTGTTGCACTATTTCTTTGGCCTGTTTTTTTCTTTTTTCAGGCCAATCTTCTCTCTCAATTGCATTTTGCAAATTAATAGAGATTTCTGGAAGTTCCTGAAGCATTTTGTTGAACATTTTAAGTAGTGTCATAATTTCCTCCTTTTATTGCTTGGAGGAATTACCCTCCAAGACTTATGAATCTTTTTGGGTAACGAAAAGTTCTATGTGTATATTATATCATAATTTTACATAAAAATCAATTTTTTTGCTATTTAGCTACTTTTTATTCCTCATTGCTTATTTTTTTATAGTTTCTTATATTTTTCGTTTTTTACATCGATTGAAATAAAAAATAGAGTGTGTAAGTTTTGATTTCTTTCACTTACACACTAATTTTCACTATTGGTTATTGTTCTTTTGCTAATAATGCATTGTCTACAACATTGATGTCAAGACTTTGCAATTTTTCCTTTTGCTCTAGCGTCAAATCCAGTCTTGCTATTTGTTGTGCAATATACTCTTTATGCTGATATTGATTCAAATTTAGAGTATAATTAAATTTGTTGTTAGTTTCTAACAAATAAATCAAAGCCTCTGCACTAAGATCCTTTCGGATTAAAACACCTAGCTGCATTGGATATTCT
>JAAVZN010000019.1 GCA_022791675.1 Clostridia bacterium
AAATTTTCATAAACATTTCCTCTTTCTTATAATCTACTCATTATATCAATATACTCTCCAGCAGTTAATATTGTTTTAGGCAAATGTAACTGAGTATAATAGGTATCCTTATTTTTTTGATATATAGCATCTATAATTTTGCAATTTTCATCTTTATCAATTGTCATTACTAAACCAAGCACATTATATTTTTGTGATAATTTTGCAGTATATAAAGTAATTCTATCAGTTGCATCAAGTGGCATTTCTTCATCATCAAATGAATCTATTTCAACAATTATAATACTATTTTCTAAATCTTTAATTTTCATCATAATTTGTGGTTTAGGATCTTTACTATTTTCAAAATCATTAAATATATTATCTATTTCTGATATTGAAATATTTGCATTTAATTTTGACTCCCCATAAGTTGTTCTTCCAATACCACAACAAAGTTCGTTTACTGCAATAACTATAGCATTTTCATTTTTATAATAATCTTTTATATTATCAATTTTGCTTTTTAACTGATTATATTTCTTTTGAATAATAGAAATATATAATGTATTTCTATCACTTTCATTAACAAAGACATCTGGTGTTCTTCCGAGTAAGTAATCTATTGAAACGTTAAATATTGTAGCAAGTTTTTTAAGTGCCTCTATATTAGGCTCTCTCATATCTAATTCATATTTTGATATTGCAGCAGATTCTACTCCTAATCTAGTTGCAATATCTTTTTGAGTGAGTCCGTTTTTTTCTCTTAAATATTTTATTCTTTCACCATTTGTCATAGCTTTTCTCCTTATTAAATTATGATTTGATTTTATCATATCCATTTTGGAAAGTCAATAATTCTTTGAACTGCTGGATTATCTGATGAACAAATGAAGAAAATGCAAGATGCAGCCAAAATTATACCGATATTTAGAGGTGGAAATTTTAGAGTTGAAGTAAAATAATTTATAGATAAAATTGTAGAATATGTAAAAACAAGTGATGATGAAATAACATTAGTTGAAAGGCTTATACAACAGTACCTATTCCAAGCCAAATTGCTAAAGTTATAGTAAATAGGGTTTTTAAAGAAACAGGTAAAAAAGTGAGGATTCAATCGTCACAACAAAGTAAAGAAAACAGAATAAAATTTTATAAAAATTTTGGATTTCAATGCATAAAGAATATCACGATGAAAATGTTGATATTGTTATGTTAAAATTAGAAAATATGATACTAGAAATGTTTTATTATCAAGAAAGATAAGAATTACCAGAACATTTAAAGAATTAGGTATTGATTTAAAAACTGTTGGAAATAAACGTTTTAGATTAGGTGTAAAAGATATAATGGAAGCCAAAAAAATTATTGAGGATAACAACTTATGTAATCAACAAATAACTATAACAAAAGGCAGACTTGGAAAACCATATTTTTTTATAAAAGATCCAAATGGAATATTGATGGAAATAATTGGGGAATAAAGTGATATTTAATATATAGAGTCACTTTTAGTAGTTCTCTTTTTGAATGCAGTAACACAAATGTAGAGAGATTTTGAAAAAGTTAGAGAAAAAAGGCTTTAAATAGCCTAAAAACAAATTAAGAGACTTGGAAAAGTCTCTTTTTCTGGTCGAGGCGACAGGGATCGAACCTGCGACCTCATGGTCCCAAACCACGCGCGCTACCAACTGCGCTACGCCTCGATAAATAATGCTTATATATAATAACACAAATTAAATTAATTTGCAATATTTTTTCAAACTTTTTTAAAGTTTTTTTAAATTTCTCTTGAAAAATAACCTTTGAACAGTTATAATAATATAAGTTGGATAGAGTAATCTGTTACAAAATGAACACTCTTAACTTTATGAATATTAATATTTAAGGATTTCAAGCGCTTAAGTCAAAAGTTTTTCTAAATGATAAATTTGTGCTTGCAAATTATTTCATTTTACTTTATAATATTTTCAATAATGCGTCTGTAGTTTAGCTGGATAGAATACCGGGCTACGAACTCGGAGATCGGGGGTTCGAATCCCTCCAGACGCACCAACCACGTATCTGTTCGAACTAATAGAACAAAAGATACAAATATCATTCTAAAAAGGATGATATTTTTTTGTTTTTAAGAAGAAATTGCCTAGTAAAACCTCTATATTATGATAGTATGTCATAATTATATATCTGTGAAAGCTGTCTATAAATACAATAGAAGAAAAATTATTATGGGCAAAAAAGAATAGAAATTGAAAAGATAGGGAGAGATTTATGTGATTGGAATAACAAGTAAGACAAAATGCAATACAGACAAAAGAATCCCTTTTTAGTATAATTATTACAAAAAAACACTATTTTTACGATTGTTTAGTAGAAATAGTAATCTAAAAATAAAGGGAGAATCAAAAATGGAATGTCCGAAATGTGAAAGAGAAATTAAGAAAGAAGAAGAAAAGTGTCCATATTGTCATTGCGATATAGCCAATAGAGATAAGGGAGTCAAAGAAGAAAATAAATGGTTTGTAAAATTTAAAGACTTTATTCATCAACATTCTTTGCCAATAGAAAGTCTATTAGCAATTATTATAATAGTAATGTTTGTAGTAATTATAGGTACAAATGAAACAAAAGAAAGTTTAAAAAATCAAAAAAATGAATTACAAGAAACATTAGAAAAAACTTCTCAAACATTACAAGCACAAATAAAAGAAAAAGATGATAAAATAGCAGAAAATGAAAAGAAAATAACGGAATTACAACAAGAAGAAAAGAAAAATGAAATCAATCTAAGTATAAAAACACTTGAAAGTGAAAAACAAAAGATAGAAGAAGAAAAGAAAGCCTTAGAAGGAGAAAAGCAAACATTAAATATTCAAATAGAAGAATTAAAAAAGACATCTTCTATATTAACAGAAAGAAAAAATGCTAAAGCTTCAGCAAGTGCTACAACTGTGAAAACAACAGCACAAAATACAAATTCAGCAGTAGTTTATGTGACAAATACAGGAAAAAAATATCATCGATCAAATTGTTCTTATTTAAAGAAAAGTAAAATAGAAATAAATTTGTCAGAAGCACAGAGTGAAGGATACACACCTTGTAGTAGATGCTATTAGGAGAAAAATGTGAGAAATAATAAAGAACTAGATTACTTGGTAAGCAGAAATCTAGTTCAATAAACAAAAAATAAAGCATATAAATATATGATTTATTAAAGAGATTGTAGCAAAAAAATAGCTACAAGTCAATAAAAAACAACAAAAAAGTCAAAAAACTAAGAGAAAAAGAATAAAAGTTAGAAACGAATTGATAAAATACCAGTAAATATAGGATTAATCACTGAAATGCTTAGTCAAATCATAAAAGTCTAAATCCTTAAAAGCTGGGTCATATAAATTCTTACCTTGAAAATCAAAACGAGAACCATGGCAAGGACAATCCCAAGTTTTATCTATGTCATTCCAAGAAAGCAAACAACCGCAAATGAGTACAAATAGGTTTAACAGCATAAATTTTACCATTAGGATTTTTATAAATTCCAATCTTTTCATTTTGAATCTCGATAATACTTCCCGAATCATTTGGAATCTGATCAAAATACATATTAGCGGACTTGAACTTATCAAGAACCAATGAATGAGTAGATTGAACTAATACATTTTTCATTTCATCTCTATTTTTAATTGGTTTTAAGCGAGAAGGCTTAAACAAATAAGAATAAGGATTTTCCTTACCACAAATGAAATCAACAATAATATTAGAAGCTACATTTGACAAAGTCATGCCCCATTTTTTAAAACCAGTTCCTACAAAAACATTAGGCATAGTGGTAGAATATTGACCAATATAAGGGATTTTATCAAGAGAAATACAATCACGAGTATTCCAACGATATAGAACTTCACAATTTGGATCAAATTTTTTAGCTTCTTGTTCCAAAATACCATAAGTATCTTGATAGCAAGATGGGTGCCCAGTTTTATGATCGCCACCACCAATTAACAATAGTTTTTTTCCATTATACTTAGCCGTTCGATAAGAAAAAGTAGGACTAGAAGGATTAATATACATACCATTAAAAAGAGTTTTTTTAGTATCAACAGCAATCAGATAAGAGGTAGACTGATACATTTTTAAAAAATAAAATCCAGGAAAATTAATAAAAGGATAATGACTAGCTACAATCACAAATTTACTTTTAACAGAAGCATCATTCGTAGAAACAAGATAAGAAGAATCAGCATTTTTTTCTACATTTGTTACAATTGTATTGGTATAGATTTTTCCATTATGAGCTAAAATACTACGACATAAACCTTGTAAATATTTTAAAGGGTGAAATTGAGCTTGATTTTTAAAACAAATTGCTCCTTCAATTGGAAAAGGAAGACCTGTTTTGGTAACAAACTCACAAGGAAATCCAAGAGATTGAACAGCAGATATTTCCTTTTTTATCTTATTTAATTCGGATTTCTTAGTAGTATAAACATAACTATTTTGATATTCAAAATCACATTTGATTTTTTCTGTATCAATTATTTCTTTTATATTTTCAATTGCTTCTTCGTTAGCTTTCAAATAATCAGAAGCAAATTTTTTTCCAAAAGAATGTATTAAATAATCATAAAATAAATTATGCTGACTTGTAATTTTTGCTGTTGTATGCGCAGTTGCTTTTTCGCCAATGGAATCTTTTTCTAGAACTGTTATATCAAAACCTAAGTTACTTAAATAGTAAGCACAAGTGATTCCAAAAATTCCACCACCAATAATACAGACATCTGTTTCTATATCTTGAGAGAGAGAAGGAAAGGTGTTTTCTTTTTTATTAGAATCTAACCATAAAGAATTCATTTTGTACCTCCTAAAATTAGTATAACCAATTTTTAGGAATAAATTATAAAAAAACTGGAAAAATAAATATAGTTATGATAAAATAGCAAAAAAGAATTAAGCAGGGATTTTAAGGAACGTCCCTCTAATCCCTTTAAGAAAGGAAGATGAAGAATGGGAGAAGAACTAAAAGAAAAACTTTTTAACCAAAAAGAAAATGGTTGGGATCATGTAGATGAAAGCCAAAAACAAGAAATTTTTAAATTATCTAAAGAGTATATGGATTTTTTAAATGTAGCAAAAACAGAAAGGGAGTTTATTAAGCAAGCTAGAAAGTTAGCGGATTCAAATGGGTATAGAGACATCATAACATTCAAAACATTAAAACCAGGGGATAAGGTATATTTTGTCAATCGAGAAAAAAGTATGTACCTAGCAATTATTGGAGAAGATAGCATAGAAAATGGTATGCATATCATAGGTTCTCATGTAGATTCACCAAGATTAGATTTAAAACCAAATCCATTGTATGAAGATACAGGATTTGCTTATTTTAAAACACATTATTATGGTGGAATTAAAAAATATCAATGGACAACAATTCCATTGAGTATTCATGGCGTTATGGTAAAAGCAGATGGGGAAAAAATAGAGGTTAATATTGGAGAAAATGAAGAAGATCCAATTTTTACGATTACGGATTTATTACCACATTTAGCACAAGAACAGATGGAGAAAAAACTAAAAAATGGAATCGAAGGAGAAGACTTGAATTTATTAATTGGTAGTATTCCATACCAAGATAAAAAAATAACAGAAAAAGTCAAATTAAATATTTTAAATATTTTGAATCAAAAATATGGTATTACAGAAGTGGACTTTACTAGTTCTGAATTAGAATTAGTGCCAGCTTTCCGAGCAAGAAGTTTGGGATTTGATGAGAGTATGGTAGCTGGATATGGGCAAGATGATAAAGTTTGTAGCTATACATCTCTTAAAGCTATGATGGAATTGGAAAATGTAAAACATACGGCAGTTTGTATATTATCCGATAAAGAGGAAATTGGTAGCATGGGGAATACCGGAATGGAATCACAAATGTTTGATTTCTTTATCTCAGAAATATTAAACAAACTACAAATCAATCGTCCTAATTTATTGAATCAAGTATTTTGTTTTTCTAAAATGCTGTCCTCTGATGTAGATGCAGGTTATGATCCAATATATAGCTCTGTTTCTGATAAAACAAATGCAGGATTTTTGGGAAAAGGAATCGCTTTAGTAAAATATACAGGGGCAAGAGGAAAATCAGGTGCTTCTGATGCCAATGCAGAATATGTAGCTTGGGTTAGAAATGTTTTAGAAAAAAATGAAATTCGTTATCAATTAACCGAATTAGGAAAAGTTGATATGGGAGGAGGAGGAACCATTGCTTACATTTTAGCTAATAAAGGCACTGATGTAATTGATTGTGGTGTACCAGTCTTGTGTATGCATGCTCCTTATGAAGTAACTAGTAAATATGATATTTATTCTGCTTATCAAACCTATAAAGCATTTTGGAAAGAATAAAAACAAAAAAACACAGATCAAAATAACGATCTGTGTTTTTTAGGATAATTTTTATGGCTGAGAATGAAAAATTCGAATTCCTATATATTCTCCTTTTTCAAAGTATTCCTCAATACGGTGTTTTTTCATTAAAACTTTGAGAAAAGAATGGCATTTTATGCTAATAGAAGGTTTTGGTAAATTAAAGTTTTCAACTAATAGATAACCTTCACATATTTTTACGTTGGTTTTTACTTTCGAAGCGGAATATACTTTGTCGATAAAAATTGCAAAAACCATTTTCGCTGTTTCTCGCTCTTTTTTAATGTATTGAGAATAGCAAGACATAAATTTTCTACAGTTGCCATAGTTTTACCTCCTAAATATGAAATTACAATAGTAACACATAAAAGTATATAATAATTATGTTGATTTGCAAATAAAAGTGCAAAAAAAGAACCAAAAGAGAAATCTTTTGGTATTTTACTTATTTTAAGTTTTGTAACAAATCAATGATAGCAACAATAAAATCCTTTTTATCATCAGGAAGAGCACAAAGCTTTTCAGAAATTTCTACGTTTTTAGCAACTTTTTCATTTGTGATAAGTGATGCATAAATGGTATTAGGATTAATCCCTAAAATATTCATATAATTAATTAAAGTTTGTGTTTTTACTCCATTATTTCCATTTTCAATTCTAGAAATATATTTTAATGAAATTCCTAGTTTTTCAGATAATTGTTCTTGAGTCAATTTATTTTTTACACGAAACTCGCGTAAGATTTTACCGAAATTTTTATCAATATCAGATTTTGAAACTGAACTCATCATATCCCTCCATACAATCCAAAGTATTAATATTAGTATAACAAGATGGATCAAAATGTTGAACACATTAAAACTGTAACAGTTGTGAAATTTAATGGCACTAAAATTTTGTAAAATACTTGAATTTACAAGTTAAAAGTGATATTATAGATAAAAAGAAAGTATCACTGTTAGTGTTACCGAAAAAATAAAACATATTCTGGTAGTGTAGAAAATTTAAAAATAAAGGAATGTAAAAATATGATAAGCGAAGAAAAATATGTAACTTTTTTAAAACGAATCATAGCATGTATTAGCTATGGAGACTACTATTCAGTTAAAGAATTATCACAGCTAGAGTTAGAAAAAATGGAAGAACAAATGAAAAAAGAAAAGCTAAAAAAGAATTGAAAAATTTACAAATTTAAGCTATACTACTCATAAAAAGTAAGGAGGTACCAATGATAAGGAAATGGAAAGAAGAAGATACCACAAAAGTTATGACAATATGGGTAAAAGGAAACTTTAAAGCACATCATTTCATTGAAAAAGACTATTGGCTAGAAAATTTTAATGAAGTAAAAAATAAATATTTAGCTAAGTCCGATACCTTTGTATATGAAGAAAACGAAGAAATCAAAGGCTTCATTAGTATAGTAAACAATGGATTTGTAGGAGCATTATTCATACGACAAGATTCTTTAAGAAGAGGGATTGGAAGGCGACTTGTAAATTATTGTAAAGAAAGATATCAGAAATTAACCTTAAATGTTTATGAAAAAAATGTTAATGCCACACTATTTTATGTTGCAATGGGATTTAAAAATAAAGAAATTAAAATAGATGAAAAAACACGGAGAAAAAGAATATGTTATGGAATGGAAAAGACAATAACATTGGAAAAAAGCACCATTGCATTCTTAATTTCCACATCTTATAATTAAAATGAGGTGGAAACATGAGAATTATAAAATGTAAAGGAAAAAACTTATTAAAGAAAGAATTAAAAGGAGCATACAAATTTTTTATAAAAGAAGCCAACGATAATCCAAAAAGTAAAGGGTATGGACTCATTCGTGATAAAAGTATTTTAGCACCAGAAATTGCTAGTATCGCATCAGTAGGATATGGATTAGGAGCTTTGGTAATTGGGGTAGAAAGAAAATGGATTAGTTTTCCGAAGGCTTATGAAAGAGCCAATAAAACGCTAGATACGATCATGAATCATGTAGAAGGAGAGAATGGATTTTTTTATCACTTTGTAAATATGGAAACAGCAAAAAGAGAATGGAATTGTGAAGTTTCTATTATTGATACAGGCATATTTATTTGTGGTGCCATTTTAGTGGGGGAGTATTTTAAAGGAAAAGTAAAAGAAAAAGCAAATCAATTATACAAAAATGTCAATTGGAATTGGTATCGAAATGAAAGAACCAATCAATTTTATATGGGATATACACCAGAAAAGGGATTTTTTGGTCATTGGGATATGTATGCTGAGCAACTGATGTTATATGTTTTAGGAGTAGCATCACCAACTTTTCCAGTTCAAGCAACGATGTATGACGATTTTAAGAAACCAGTAACAGACTATAAAGAGATAAAAAATATCCTATATACTTATTGTGGGACATTATTTACTTATCAGTATTCACATGCGTGGATTGATTTTAGAAACAGAGAAGATCAAAATCAAATTGATTGGTTCAGAAATTCAGTAAAAGCAACATTGGCTAATCGAGAATACTGTATAGAAAATAGTGAAAAATTCAAAACATTTCATGAAAATTCATGGGGATTGACTGCTTGTGTTGGACCGAAAGGATATTCTGGGGAGTTTGGTGCTATGCCAGCTTTGAGTGAATT
Source organism: Clostridia bacterium (assembly GCA_022791675.1). Classification (GTDB taxonomy): domain Bacteria; phylum Bacillota; class Clostridia; order TANB77; family CAG-508; genus CAG-269. The sequence goes on from JAAVZN010000019.1 coordinate 9,038, forward strand.
AAAAGGAAATGATGGTACTGTTTCGCCAAGTGGAGTAGCAGGCTCCATTGTATTTACGCCAGAACTTTCCATGGAAGCTTTAGAATATTATTACAATCATTTTCCTAAATTATGGGGAAAATATGGATTAAAAGATGCCTATAACTTAGACTATGGAAAACCATGGTATGCCAAAGAATGCATAGGAATTGACAAAGGGATTTCTATGATTATGATTGAAAATTATTTGACGGGTCTCATTTGGAAATATTTTATGAAAAACGAATGGATTCAAAAAGGTCTAAAAGAATTACATATCATGCCGAAAAGTAAGGAGGCCGAAAGAGTATGAGACAACAAAAGTTACAAGAACTATTAAAAGAAATGACTTTAGAAGAAAAAATAGGGCAATTAATTCAAGTGACGGGAAAAGTATTAAAAAATGAGGAAAATACAGTAACAGGACCAATAGAAAATTTAGATTTATCAAATGAAATGTTGAATAAAGTGGGATCCATTTTAAACGTAGTAGGAAGTCAAAATGTTAGAAAGTTACAACAACAGTATTTATCAAAAAGTAGATTAAAAATACCATTATTATTTATGGCAGATATTATTAACGGATATCGAACGGTCTTTCCTATCCCTATTGCACAAGGCTGTTCATGGGATTTACAAAACATTCATATAGCAACTAGAGTATCAATTCAAGAAGCAAATGTGGCAGGAACGAATGTGAATTTTTCGCCAATGGTAGATTTAGTGAGAGATGCAAGATGGGGAAGAGTGATGGAATCAATGGGAGGAGAAGATCCTTATTTAGGCGAAGTATATGCAAAAACAATGGTACAAGCGTATCAAGGGAAAGATATTTCCAAAATGGGGAATGCCGTAGCTTGTGTGAAACATTTTGCTGGATATGGAGCGGTAGAAGGTGGAAGAGATTACAATACGGTAGATATGTCAGAAAGGGAATTGAGACAATATTACTTGCCAGCTTATCGAGAAGCTATTGAACAAGGAGCAGAAATGATTATGACATCATTTAATATTATTAATGGTGTGCCAGTAAGTGTAAATCAATGGCTCTTAAAAGATGTTTTAAGAAAAGAACTAGGATTTAAAGGAGTTATTATTTCAGACTATTCAGCAATTGCAGAAACAGTGAACCATGGAGTGTGTAAAGATAAGAAAGAATCTGCATACAAAGCTATAATGGCTGGAGTAGATATTGATATGATGTCTGATGTTTATGCTAATTATTTAAAAGAGTTAGTACAAGAAGGGAAAGTTCCAGAAGAAATTATTGATCAATCTGTTTGGAGAGTTCTAACATTAAAAAATAAGTTGGGTTTATTTGAAAATCCTTATGGGAATACCAACAAAGAAATGGAAGAGAAAATTTTACGAAGCAAGCAGAATTTACAAGTAGCTAGAGAGACAGCCTCAGATACTTTAGTATTATTGAAAAACGAAAAACAGACGTTACCATTAAACAAAAACAATAAGATTGCTTTAATTGGACCTTATGGGGATAACATCGCGATACTTGGTTCGTGGTCAATGTTTTCTGATAAAGCTAAAATCCAAACTTTAAAAGAAGTTTTGGAAGAAAAAATAGGGAAAGAAAATGTTTTGTATGCAAGAGGAAGTGAGATTTTAAGGCAAAAGGAAATCAACCAAATTTTAATAGCAGAGGGAGAGAATCCTATACTGATAGAAAAAGAAGAACAAAAAGAAAAGGAAGCCATACAAGAGGCTATAAAAGTTGCGAAACAAGCTGATGTTATTGTATTAGCAATAGGTGAACATTATAAGCAAAGTGGAGAAGCATGTTCAAGGGCTAATATTGAGATTTCTATTCCACAGCAGAATTTGTTAAAAGAGCTTACCAAGTGCAATAAAAAAATAATTACCGTTTTGTTTAATGGTAGACCATTGGCTTTAAAAGAAATAGCAGAAAAAACAGATGCTTTAGTCGAAGTATGGTTTCCTGGAACAGAAGGGGCGAATGCAATTGCAGATGTACTTTTTGGCGAAGTAAATCCATCTGGAAAATTGACAATGAGTTTTCCACAAGCTACAGGTCAATGTCCCATTTATTATAATCACTATCATACAGGAAGACCACATAACAAAAATATTCGTTTTGTATCTCGCTATCAAGACATACCAACAGAAAGCTATTATCCTTTTGGCTATGGGCTATCTTATTGTAATTTTGAGTATTCAAATTTGAGGATTAGCAGTCATAAAATAAGTAAAACAAATCCTATAACTGTGTCTGTTAATGTGAAAAATCATAGTGAGATATCAGGAAAAGAGGTAATACAACTGTATATTCAAGATGTTGTAGCAAGTGTCGTAAGACCAGTAAAAGAGTTAAAGGGATTTAAAAAAGTGTATTTTAAACCTTTTGAAGAAAAAGTAGTTACTTTTGAAATAACACTGGATCTATTAAAGTTTTGGAATGAAAGATTAGAATATGAAATAGAAAGTGGTGAGTTTCGAGCTTTTATTGGACCAAATTCGAGAGATACAAAACAAATTAGTTTTTATTTGGAATAGTTGAAAATAAAATTAGGATTGTGAAGACCAAAAAAAGATTCAATAAGTAAAGCTAAATATTAATATAATAATAAAAACATCTCAAAATACATTAAAATGAATGAGATGTTTTCTTTTTTATCTGATACTGAGTTCGTATAAGACCATCTTGGTGAGATACAACTTAACAAATCTGAAACTTTATTTTTCAGAATATGGTTATAGTAAATACAAAACAAAATTTCGTAATTAGCTTGACTTTTATATACATACTATTTATAGAACTTGCAATGGTAACTGTTGTCGCTGTTGCCTTATTTGTGGCACTTTTTGTTACAATAAGAAAATTAGACAACGAAAAAAACACATCTCTGCTTGGTTGTTAGAGATGTATTTAAAAATTTTTTAAACAATATTTAGCGACACGCCACATTACTGTGGTCGTTCATCTTCTATCATTATTATACGTAAATCTCTAATTTATCCATACGTTATCTCCTTTAAAGGAATTCTTAAAATAAAAGAGTAATATCAATTTAACTGATATTACTTTAATGTTTTTTCTTATCTTGGGTTCGGATAAGAATGACTTGGTGCCGTTGGCGTAGTTATCTACAACTTTTTCGGCTCTCATAACGATTGATACAAATATCAATCAAATTATTTTATAAAAATCAAGCAATTTTATAAAAAAACTTTTGCAAATATTTGTTC
>JAAVZN010000020.1 GCA_022791675.1 Clostridia bacterium
CATGCTCGCTGTTGCTTGTATTTCTGTCGTTTTACTATCATTTGAGCCTTGATTTGGATAACCAAATTCGTTACTACTTCCTGATAATGTCGCTACATTCTTTTTCTCTCCAAAATTAATTTCACTGTTCTTCCATCTTAAGGTAATTCTTACTTCCTGCTTTTCTCCTGTTGCCAATTTTTTATCTTCATAGATCTTACATTTTGCAATAGAACCTTCTACTTCCCAGATTCCTTTTTCTTTTTCTACATATTCTAATCCTGCTGGTATTTTATCTATAATTGTTCCAATTGTTCCTTCTAATTCTCCTTTGTTTACTACTTCTATTACATATTGGATTTCGATGTTTTCTGTTTTGATGTCTTTTGTTTTTACTTCTACTTTTAACGCTTCTTTACTTAATTTTCTTCCATTCACTCTTATCTCTTCAATTTTTTTGTTCACTTCCATTGCAAATTTTAGTTTTCTATTTTCTATTTGCTGTGTTTGTAAATTCTTGGTATCTTCTATTTTCAAACTTTGGGTTTCGATTTGTTTATATCCATCTAGCACTACTGTTTCTATTTCATATTCTCCTACTGGTAATCCCTTTATGTAATATCCATCTTTTCCTTTTTCAATTCTTTTTATTTCTCCTCCTGCACTTTCTGTACTTGCTATTACTTTCTTATTCTTTGTATCTATGATTTGAATTTGTTTACTAAATAAATTTTGTTTGGTTTCTTGGTCTTTTATTTCAATCTTAATCTTACTTAATTCTTGTTCCATTATTACTTTCTGCCATTCTTTTGTTTCTTCTACTTGGAGTTCTTTTTCTTGTTTTTCTACATACCCTTTTTCATAAGGTATTTTCGTTTCTACTATCTTATACTTCCCTACTGGTAATCTTTGTATTTCATATTTTCCTTTTTGTCCTTCTACTTCGTTTACTTCTATCACTGTTTTTCCTTCTTCATTTTGGATCTGTAGCGTAATTCCTGTTACTGGCTCTCTCGTTTCTTGGTCAATCGTTTCTATTTGTACTTTCGTTGGTTCATTGTTTTGGTTTACTACAGTAACATTTTCTCCTGTTTGTTCATCGACATAGTATGCGGTATTACTCTTTATGTGAAAAGTTATGTTTTCTTGTTTTTTCTCTTTTTCTTCGCCTTCCTCTTCTTTCCAATTTCTGCTATATCCTTCTGGTGCTTTTATTTGTTCTAAGATATATTCTCCTATCTCCAGTTTCATTGGGGTTACTAAAATTCCATCTTCTCCTACTACAAAAGGCTCTTCTCTTGTTCCATATTTCACATATCCTTTTTCTGGTGACCATGATATACAAGTTTGTAATTCTTTGGTTTTAGCATCTAATATTACATATTCTGACTTTTTGTCTTTGATTATTTCATCTGTTGTTGCATCTTTTACATATATTTTTAGTCTACTTCTAAAGTTTTCATCTATAATAATTCTTAATTTTTGTGCTACCTCATTATGTTCTTTTATTTGTACAGCAAATCCTTCTGCTACTTGTTGTTCTCTTGGCACACTCGTTTCTACTACGATGTATTCTCCATAAGCTAATTTTGGACTTTCTATGTATCCATCTTCATCGGTTATCAGTTCCCTTATTTCTTCTCCTTCTGGTGTTTTTTCATAATTCATCACATATTTTTCTTCTTCCCATCGATATGGGTGATAAACCTTTTCATCTCCTGGTAATTCTTCTATCTTTTCTTCTTCTCTTGGTCGAATTCTATAATAATAATCTATTAAAACTTCGATTTGATAGCTTCCATCTGCATTTGCTTTTTTGGTTAAATTCGGATCTTTTTTAGCTTCTTCATCTTTTAATTCATAAGTATTTTCTGTCTTTCTTTCTATTTTTCCTTGTTTTACAATTCCCAATTCACTGATTTGATAGATAGAAAATCCTGCTCCTTCTAATAAGCTTGCATCTTCTTTTATTTTTTGTATTTGTATGGCTTGTTTTTTTACTTGAATTTCAATCGTTTTATCTTGGTTAATATGTTCTAGTTCTTCCCCTTGGTAGTTGATTTCAATTCTATATTCTTGTTCATCTAAACGATAACCAGTTGGTGGTTGTATCATTTTGATATAATAGATTCCACATTCTAGGTCTTCCCACAAATTCTTCCCTTCTTCATTGGTTTGAATGGTTGCTACTAATTCACGTTTCTGATACAATAATCCATTTTCTTCATAATTGCTTGTCATACCATCTGCATGATAGATTGGTCTTTGTGCATAAATTCCATAAACTGCACCTTCTAAAGTTGCATCTGCTTGTGCTTTTCCTTTTGTTTCTCGATCGATTATTTGTAAATTCTGTGTTGCTTTTACTCTTTTATTTTCAAATTTCTCTGCATTTTTTATGATAACATTTCCTTCATTTTCGCCTTCCTTTTGAATCCAGTCAATTAGATTGATATCATAATTTCTTTTTTCTTCTCCTTCGTAATCTCCATAATATCCTTCTGGTGCTTTGGTTTGTATGATTCTATATTTTCCTTGATTTTCTTTGGTATAATAAATCCAATTCGTTCTATATTTTTTGTCTCTTTGTCTTTCTATTTTGGTTCCACATTCTTCGTATTGTCCACTTATTTCATTCCATTCATATAGTCCAAATTCCGCCTGATTTTGGATTTCTTTTTTGGTTTCTTGGTCAATATTTTCAATTTCAATCTTTACTTTCCAAGGTTCATTATCTACAATTTGGTTTTCTTCCTCATGTCCATCTGGCTTTCTTACTTCATATTTTATGGTATATTCTTCGTTTTGATAATCTGGTGTTACCGTATAATTTTCTGGCAAAATTTGATTTAACGTATATTCCATTTGGAATTTTAAATCTGTATGATATTGTGGTAATTTTGTTTCTTTGATTTGATATTTTCCTTGTGTGATTGCATTCCATCTATAATCCTTCGATTCATATATTCCATCTGCATTTTCATCTATTATCTTTTCTACTTCTTGATACGTTTCCCCATTCCATTCATATAAAGTAAATTCCGCATCTTTTAACGTTTCTTTTGTTATACTATCTTGTTTTATGATTTGTATCTTTGCTTCTGGTAATTGATTTTCTACGACAAATTCTTTTTCTTGTCGAACCACTTGTCCTAAAACTACATCGGTTTTAAATCCTCGATAATCTTTTAATTTTCCTTGTAAATTAATTTCGCTGTGATAATTTGCAATTCCTGCTAAAACTCCTTCCATATACACTTCTAGCACATCTTGACTTTTGGTTTCTTCTATTTCTACTACTATCCTATTGTCTTGTATGGTGTAAGGTTGTTCTATTCCTTGGTAACGAATCCTTATACTATCTTCTTGCAGTGCAATATTAGGATCAATTTCTATGGTAGCGACTGCACTATGAATACCTACTAATTCTCTATTTTCTTCTTGTTTCACATTTCCTTGTATTTTTACTTTTGTATTTTTTAGGTATAAATCTTCATAACCATCAACCGTATCAATTTCCAGTTCTGCTGTATAACTTGGTTCAATTAATGTATGAAAAATATCTCTGCCTTCCATCATTGTCTCATATCCTGGTATCTCTTCATGTCTTATGATAAATTCATATTTTTCTCCTTGATCGTTACATTCTCTTGTTTGTAAGTGATAATTTTCCTGTTCGATTGGAATCCTTAATTCTTCAACTAGTTCTTCTTCTGAATTTGCAGTTTTTCTATAAATTGATATCTTATTTTCTCTTCTAGATTGATATCGATTCTCTTGGTCTTCCCAAGTAATGCTTCCATCTATGTCTATTTCTATGTTTACCACTTGTATGGTTTGAGAAGTTATATTTCCCACTCGGTCTTTTACCCATACATAATAGGTACCATTTTTATCCAATATAAATTGGTTACTTGCCTGATAATTTCCTGTTGGTTCTTGATTGGTTGTTGTAATTTGATAACCTACAATTCCAGAACCTTCTTTTCGTAATTGTGTGTTAATATCATTCGCTGTTATGGTAATTGTGGTTGTTTTTCTATTACTACTTAAACTTTGTGCAATATTTGTTATGGTTGGTCTTGTATTATCAATTTTATTCAAAGTCACATCTTTGGTTGATACATTTCCCACCCCATCATTTGCATAAATGGTTATTGTTTTTGGATCATAGACATCTCCTACCATCTGGTAAATTCTTTTGTGAGCATTATTCTCAAGAGGAATCCTTTTCATATCATTTTTATCCAAACCGATATTGACAATATCAAAAGCATCGGTTGCTGTTGCTGTTACCATCTTTGTTTTGGCCCAAGTATTTTGATCTATATTAACAGAAGCTGTTAAATTAGGAGCTTTACTATCCAAATATGTTATTTGCATTGGTATAAGTGTAGAGGCATTTCCAGTTGCATCAACAGCTTGAATATAAATATTTTTACTTCCTTTTATTTCGGTTAAAATATTAATATTTCCTTGCCACAGCGTATTATCTCCACTCGTTCCTGCTACTTTTGTTAATGGGACATACGTTCCCCCATTTCCTTGTGGCAAAAGTGTTGTCCTATCTGAATCATACACCCTAACTTGTAATTGGTTATTGGTGTATTGTTGTGGATCTTTAAACGTTACTGTTACACTTGCTTGGGTTGATGGGTTACTTGCTGTACCATTTCCAGTTACTTTCCAATATCCGTTATTGGTAACATTGTTACCATATCCATATACAGTTGGAACGATATCATCAATTAGAGGATACATGGCTCCACAACTTATGATTCTTTCTATTAATTCAGAACCTGTTTTGTTATTTGTAAATTTAACTTGACCATTATAAGAATAATCTCTTATCACTGCTTTATCTGATTTAGGAATTACCCAAGAACCTGTTGGTACAGTCGCTGTAAAACCTGATGCGGTTCTTACTGTTACACCTGTTCTCGTTACTACACCATTTTTCTTCGTAAAAGTATCATAAATGGTTCCCAATGTCACTTTTCCTTTTCCTAAAAAAGTATGTCCTCCACAGGTTATTGTTTGCCCTTCTTTTATTTGATAAGAAACATTACATCTATACCAATAAGGTGCTTCGTATTCTTCGTTTCCTGTATAATTTGATCCACATATATCACAGTGTGTTTTAATCCCATCTGAATAACTTACTAGATGATTATTACTGGAATCATAACATCTGGCATCACTATAAATTCCCGCTCCAGGGCTATAATGTCCACTATGCCATATTCTCATTGTATTATCTCCCCAAACAGAGGTTTTTGCATTATATCCTTTACATTCAGCAACTAATTGTTGAAATTGTGCATTACTTACTTTTTGGTATTTTTCTTTATAGCCATATAATAGGTGTGTGGTTGGAATGGTATTTTTAGCTGGTAAGTAAGCAATAAATTCTGCTAATGTTGGAGTTGCATCTCCACTAATGTATCTTGTTAAAGCAAATAATTCATCAAAAGCATGATGTCTACCACAGTCTCCTTCTGAACCAAGTATGGTTTGAATGGTACCTTTGGTTCCATAAGAATCTCCTAAGATAGGACCTCCCATAAAAACCCAACCATATCCATCACCATCTGGATCGGACCAAGTATAACTTTGTCCTCCTGGTGTTGCTGGATAATTTATGGATCGAAACTCTTGATAGGTAATTTGCTTAATATCAGATAATTTCACTCCACCCATATTTCCATAATTTAATCTTTGACTTGTTACATAATTTTCATATCTACCATGCAATATAACTTGTGGACTGGACTGAAAACCACAATTACATACTTCTCGATAAGCAGTATTATAATAACCGTTTTCACACAATGTTTTACTTCCACCATTACTTTCTAATTTGTGCGCCGTTTTACTTGTTGTTATATGACAAATTTTACATTGTTGCCAATGATTAAAATTATCGTATTTGGTTTCCCAAATATGGGTATGTTCTACTGGAATTCCTGCTTGAAAGTTCGTTAAATCCAAGGTTGTTTCATTTTCTGAACTTGCAGATAAGGTGCTTGTATACTCTAGGATCAATGTTAACAATACCATACTTACCAATATTGATAGTAACATGAATATACTTTTTTTCCACAACTTCACTGCTCTTTCACCGTCTTTCTTGTTTTTTTGTTTCTATTATTTATTATACTGTAATTCTATTTTTCTTCAATACATCATTTTTTCTAACCAAAAAAATAAATCCCTTTCTTTCTAGGGATTTTCTAATTCCTCTTTTTTTTACAATCTTTTTATTTTTCCTTGTCTTTTTGTTTACATTTTCAATTTTATGCTAGGGGTTCAGGTTTTTAGAGTTTTATGCTTAATTCTTCATTTTATTTTTCATCAAACTTATTTCCTTTTCACAAAAATTTTTTACATACAAAAAACAACTTACCGTCTTTATCGATTCGTAAGTTGTTATCCTTTGGTGCGCCATCAGGGGGTCGAACCCTGGACCTTCGGATTAAGAGTCCGCTGCTCTACCAACTGAGCTAATAACGCATCTATAAAATTGAAACTTTACTAATTATAGTATCTTTTTTTCTTCTTGTCAAGAGGTCTTATTAAGTTCCTTTAACACACAAATCAAAAAAGTCCCTAGAAAAAGCCTAAGGACTTTACTTTAATTTGTCGTTCCATCTGTTGGTTGTTTTTCTGGAGTTGTCGAATCAGGTGGTGTAGTAGGTGTAATTGGGTTGGTTGGTGTCGTTGGCTTAGTAGATTCTGTTGTCGTTTGTTGTTCTGGTGGTATCTCTGGTGTAGGCAATGAAGGTTCCACACTTCCATTGGTTCCTTTGATTACAATTCTTGCCATTGCGTCATACGTATCTCTTGAAAGTAAAATTGTTGATACTGGTTTTCCATTTAGCATTTTTGTCATATAAGTTTCTGTTTTTAATCCATTGGTTCCTTTTTGTTTTACTTTTTCTGTTCCTGCTGGTAAAGAACTATCTTCCTCATATTTTGTTGTAAATGGAATTGTTGCTACTGTTTTTGTTTTGAAACTAAATGTATATTCTGTCTCTTCTTTAATACCATACATAGATACTGTCGCAATTCCATTTTTAGCACTTGCTACAATTCTAACAGGATATTTTCTTGTATTTTTAAATTGAAAATCAGTTGCCCCGTAAACAACAGTTGCGTCCATTCCTGCTGGTACATAAGAAGTTACAAATTGATGGTTCCTTCTCTCTACAATTTCTAAATTAGATAATAAAACAGCATTATATAAGGTAGATGATATTTGACAAATTCCTCCGCCAATGCCATCAATAACTTCTCCTCCTGAATAAATTTTTCCATTGCGGTATCCTGCTGCTACTGTTCTAGGACCTAATGTTTTATTATAAGAAAATGTTTCTCCTGCTAATATTACTTTTCCATTAATTTTTTGACATGCAATTTCTAAATTAGTAGTCCTATCTACATCACTGACATCATATTTTGTTTTATAGGTTGCCAATTGATCTGGAAATGCTTCTGATCCGATTTTATCAATCGTAATTTTAGGTTTTGTTATGGTTAGTTGAATGACATATTCTTCTTTTTCTTCTTGTAATAACGCTCTTGCGACTTCTACATCAAAATCTATCCCCTCTACTTCTGGATAGATAGTAAATGGATTTTTTGTATAATACGCATCTTTTGCTTCCTTGTATACTTCTTCGTGAATTTTATCTATGTCTATTGGCTCTGGTTCTTTTTGTATTACTGGTATTGACAAACATTCTTCTTTGGTATTTATATCATTCAAATTTTCTTTTGTTTGTTCTAATAATTTGTTGGTATCAATGACTACTCCCGCTTTTCCTTTGGTGATAATTAATTCATTTTCTTCTATCGCATAACTGGATTCAATTAATCCTCCTGGCAAATTTATTCCAAAGTCTTCAATTGTTTGTTTTGTTACTTCTTCATTAAAAATCATATTAACTAAAATATCTTGTTTGTTAATTAAAGTAAATAAAATTTTATAATTATTAGCAAATATATTTCCACTTCTTCCTGTAAAAAAAGCTTCTTCTACTGCCTTCTCTATTTCATAATTCACTTCCATTAGTGTTGGATTTAAAGTTGTTTCATATTCTTCGTATTGGAGCGTTATTTCCTTGTCTATTTTGGGTTGATATATTTCTGTTATTTTTGCTTTTGCTTCTTCCTTTGTCAAGCCTGAAACATCAATTCCAGAAATACAAACTCCACTAATTATTTTTTCATGGTTAATATTCATCAGTGCAAAAATAGTTGAAAACAGCATAACTCCAACTAACAAAATAGCTGTTATTACAAGTGGTATAATCCATCTTCTCTTTTTTCCTTCTCCCATATTTTCTACTGTTTTTTTTACTTCTTTTGGATTTTGTTGTACTTTTTCAAATTTCTTATCTTCCACTTTTGAATTCTTTTTCTCTTTGTTTGCAAGCTCTTTTTTTGAGTCTTCTTTTTCCTCTTGTTTCTTCATTTTTTCTTCCTCCGAATTTTCTTTTACTAATCCTTTCATATTGCCTTCCCCTTTTTATTATTCTAATTAAATCTTATCATAAAGTACTTTTTTTTACAACTATCTATCTATAATTTATTCTATTTTAAATTGTATATTTCCTTTTCTCTTATCAAAAAACTTTTCTTTTTTAAGCTTTTTTCATTCTATTTCGAATTCCTTAAAACTATGTTTTGACAAATTCTTTAATTTTTTTTAACTTTTTTTGCAAAAATACTTGAACATTGTAAAAATTAATATTATAATGTTCCTAGCAAAAGATAAATAAGGAGAGAAAAAGAATGGAGCTAACAAAAAATATTTTTTTCAATACTGATAAATTAGTAGAAAATAGCAAAGTAAAAATATCTTATACTGGAAAACTTTTTCAAGATAACTCAGAAGAAGTTTCTATTCATTATGGTTTTGGATTAAATTGGGAAAATGTTAATGATATAAAAATGGAAAAAACAGATTTAGGATTTCAAGCAGAAATAGAATTAGGAGAAGGTGAAACTTTTAATTTCTGTTTTAACAATGGAGAAGATTGTTGGGATAATAATGATGGTCAAAATTATATTTTTCCATTAGAAAAAGTTCAAAACGAATTATTAGTTTTAGAAGATGAACCAGTAGCTTTAGGTTCTGCTAGAAAATTAAGACGTTCTTATCTATGGAGTAAAAAAGTTCGTCTAGCAGTTTATAAGATCATCACATACCTTCCAAAAATTATTTCTGGAAATTATAAAAGAAAATTAAAAAACAATGAAAACAACTAAAAACAAAAAAACGACTAAAAAGTCGTTTTTTGTTTTTGTTTTAAGTAATTACCCAACCACCATTAATAGATATAATTTGTCCCGTTGTAAAATTATCTTCAACAAGCCATTTCACACATTTAGCAATATCCTCTGGCATTCCAATTTTACCAAGTGGAGTTTCTTCTTGTAATTGATTCCATTCTTTTTTGGTTAAATTAGCATTCATATCTGTATCAATCGCTCCAGGAGCAATTGCATTGACTCGAATATTAGAAGGTCCTAGTTCTTTTGCCAATGCTTTTGTCATTCCATTCATTCCTGCTTTTGATATAGAATATAATACTTCTAAAGATGCTCCTGTTAATCCCCATATTGAAGATATATTAATGATACAACCTTCTTGATTTTGTACCATATTCGGTATTACTTCTTGTGTCATGGCAAATGCAGAATATAAATTAGTATTTATAACACGATTCCAATCTTCATCTGTTTCATCTCTAAACATTTTGTATTCACTAATACCTGCATTATTTACTAAAATATTTATTTTTTTATATTTACCTAGAACATTTTGTACCATTTTTTTAACTTGTTCTCTTTTTGATACATCTGCTTTCATAATTTCAATTGTAATATTTTCTTGTTCTAATTCTTTTTTTAATTCTAATGCTTCTTTTTCTGATTGATTGTAGTTCGCAATTACTTTTATTTTATTTTTGGCTAATTGTTTTGCTATTTCTCTTCCAATCCCTTTAGAAGCTCCTGTAACGATAGCTATTCTTTCCATTTTTTTACCTCTTTTTCTATGAAAAAAGTATGTGTATTCTTATCTACACATACAGATTTTGCATTTATGATCTTCTATACATTTTCATTTTATATCTCAAATAAAAAATGAAAGCCAATAATTAAGAGCTCTCTCAAAACTACTGACCTTATATGGAGCCACTTCTCAGATTCGAACTGAGGACCCCCGCATTACAAGAGATATGACTCTGTATATGTCTTCGTTTTCTTAATTCCTTATATTTATTGATTATACACGATTTTTCTTAATATTGCAATAGTTTTGAGAGCTAAACAAAAATTTATTATAAATTAAAATAAATTAGAAAAAATTATTTAGAATTATTTTAAGTTATGTTTTTAGGTAATAAATGGGTGCTAATTTCGCTATTCCCCATTTATTTTTTATATTAATTTTAGAGTTTTATGTGCTTTATGTTACCAAGACTAATGTTAGTCCTTTTTTATTGCCATATTTTGTTATTTTCAAATTAGTAATTTTGACCTATAATAGTCAATCTATTTAGATATACAATCACAATTATATTATACAACGTTTTGTTGCTTTTTTTGTCAAAATTTGCGTATTTTAATAGAAATTTGTAAACCTAGAATTTAAAGATAGTCAAATTAGTATTTTAGGTTTATTTTTTGTATGTTCCTATATATTGAAATATATTTTAGAGAGTGATACAATCATATAAATATAATGATTGTAGAGGGGTAGTATGAAGAAAAAAATTGGATTTGATGTGGATTTTGCAAATAAAGTATATAGTAAAAAAATAGAAAACAAAAAAGTAAGTCGAAGTTTGTCGACAAGAAGAAATTAAGTGATTTTTATATTATTATATTGCTTAAAACAAAAAAACACTCTAAAATAGATAGGTTTTATAATTTAATTCTTTTCTTTTACACTTTAGGCAACTTTTAAATCATTATTTTTTAGTCTCAATTTTGATGTTTCTTTTACTATTCAATATTGTATATTTTCGTAAAATTCCACATTATCTCGTAGAACATCTGCATAATACATATAATCAATAAAATTTTCTTTTTGATATTTTAATAGATTTATTTTAAAAAAACGAAGGCAACTAAAAACAAATAATGATTATCTTTTTACAGGACAAAAAAATGTAACTACTAAATTATAATTATTTTGAAAATGATAATCCTGTTAAAATGATAATCTATTACACCAATGCTGGTGCTGGTTATTCAACTAGTTCTTTTGCAACCAGTGAACACGATGTTACTGTTGCGCAAAATTGTAATGGTAAAAAATATCTGATAAGTTTGAATCTGCTATTGATGGTTCTATCATTTCATTTTTAGCTTACTAGAGATGATCTAATATTTGTAACTTGTTAAAATAGTTCATCGATTCAATTACCTTCTAGTTCAAAGAGAGAGTTCTTGTAAAACTCTCTTAATGTTTTTTTATTTCATTATCTGCAAATTATTATATGCCTATTTATTCTACAAATTGATTTAGTACTTGATTTATTCTTTTACTTTTTATATGATATTATAATAACACAAAGATAGATAATTACAAGTAATTATCTATCTACTATTAAACTATTTTTGTAATTTTCTAATCCTATATAAATGTTAAATTTACCGTTTTTATTGGTTAATTTTCTTGAATTGTAAATTCTTGAATATTAGGTTCTATCATATCTTCATCAGTAATAATATCAAACTTTTGATTATATGTAGTTACATTTTCTTTCATTGATCCATTTTCATCTTTTATGGTTTCAATCACTTTTACTGCTAATCCAGTTTCTTTATTCAAATACATTTTTAGCGAGATAGTTCCTTCACTATATGTAGCATTTGTATTTTTCATACTATCTATTACATAACACTCATATCCATCTACTTTTTCAGTATATATTTTGGATACTATACTATCATGTAACAGTTCTTTCCAAGTAACTGTGTCAACAAAACTAACTACCTTTGTTGGAGCTAAATCATTTTTTTCTTCTTTCGATATGGTTAATGTTTTTTGTTCTCCTGCTATTACATACATTCTTCTTTCATGTTCTTTTATCACTTGAATCATTGTTACTGTATTATCTCTCTTTTTTATAACATCTTTCTCAACACCATCTTTTATAAATTTTTCAGCTATTGCACTTTCTCCATCTACTTTTGTATAAATATTTTCTTTCTTTTCACATTCCGAAACTTTATTTTGTAAATCTTTTATAATTATGATTTTTCTAGTTGTATTGGCAAGGAATACAACTAATCCAATAATTAAAAGTATGAATAAAATTGTTACTATTTTCTTTTTCATACTAATCCCCTCCTTTTTCTTCTGTATATCTCATAAAAGTTACTTTTATTATACCATATTTTACTTGATTTGTCGAATTTTACAGCCTATTAATAGTGTAAAATGCTTATAAAACTAATTCTATTTTTAATAAAGTAACTATAAAAAGAATCGGTTGGAAGCTTCCTGAAGTATTAGCTCCTTTAATGGGACATACTGAATATGAAACAACTCAAAAATACTACATTCATATATCTTCTAAACAGAAAAAAGATGAATTGCAGAAAATTCAACAAAAAGATATACAAAATTATTTAGGCAATGAAAATAAAAATTTGATACATCTTCAAAATAATATAAATCAAACACACAAAAACATTGAGAATTTACAAGAAGTTCAAAAAGAAGATATGACACATTATTTAGAGTTAAACGATGAGACTTTAAATATTTTAAAATGTTTTATTATGCAATTACAAGAAGAAGTACCCGCATAAAA
>JAAVZN010000021.1 GCA_022791675.1 Clostridia bacterium
GTTACGCTAAAAAGCAAGAAAATTATAAGGGGAAGGTGCAAGGAAAGAACTGTCCCCAATGCGACAAAAATGTCCAATAGGAAACGTCCCCAATGCGACACAAAAAGCATTGTATTTTTTTGCGTTTTATGATATGATAATGTTGAATTTTGATAGAAAGGAATGGATAAAGATGAATAATATTAAAATATTTGCTTGTCCAACAGCAGAAGAGTTCACTCGAGAAATATGTGATTATTTAGGCGTAGAGATGGGGAAAATAAACCATCAAAAATTTTCAAATGATAATAACTTTGTACAAGTTTTAGAAACCGTAAGACAAAAAGATGTGTATATTGTACAAACAACACAACCACCAGTAAATGAAAGGATTATGGAATTATTAATTACGATTGATGCCATAAAAAGAGCATCGGCTAAAAACGTAAATGTTATATTGCCTTATTTTCCATATTCTAGATCGGATAAAAAAGATCAACCACGTGTACCAGTAACTGCAAAATTAATGGCACAATTATTAGAAGCAGCTGGAGCGACTAGAGTAATGACTTGCGATTTGCATAATCCTGCTATACAAGCTTATTTTAATATTAATTGTGATCGATTAACAGCAGAATATCTATTAGAGGATTATTTTAAAGCTAAAAATTTAGAAGATATGGTAATTGTAGCAACAGATGCAGGAAGTTCTAAAAAAGCCTATAAGTATTCTGAGTTTTTTAACTGTCCGATTGCTTTGGTAGATAAAAGAAGAGATGCGAATGATGATAGAGCAATTGCAGGAACAATCATCGGAGATGTAAAAGACAAAAATGCCATTATATTTGATGATGAAATTGCAACAGCAGGTTCTATGATGGAAACCGTAAAAGTTTTGCAGAAATTTGGAGCTAAAAATATCTATGCAGGTGGAACACATGGGATTTTATCAGGTCCAGCAATTGAAAGAATTAAACATTCAGGAATTAAGGAAATGGTAGTAACCAATACAGTTCCTGTGCCAGAAGAAAAAAGAATAGACAACATAACAGTACTATCAATTGCACCACTATTTGCTGAAACCATTAAACGTATTAATGAAGAAAGACCATTGGGAGAATTATTTGAAATGTAAAATAAGGTTGATTTGAGGCAGAACTTTATGGCAAAATGAGAAAGAAAGGAATCTTCAGATGAAAAAGCAAGAAACAGAAAAAATAAAATGGAATCAAGTTGACTTAAGTAACATAGATTGGAAAACAGTAAAAGGTTTATATTTTGCTTATAAAGAAGTCATTAACTATTTGGTGTTTGGTGCATTAGGAACGATTGTTAATTTTGTATCTTATTACATTTTTGCTAGAATTTGTGGAATGGAAGAAGTTGTTAGTAGTGGCTTATCTTGGATTTGTGCGGTACTATTTGCTTATGTTACCAATAAAATATTTGTATTTGAAAGCAAGACAGAAACCAAAAAGGCATTTTTTGCTGAAATGTTATCCTTTTTCTTAGCAAGAGTGATATCTGGAATTTTATGTGATGTGGGTACGTTTGCCTTAATGGTTAAAGTGTTCCATATCAATGATATATTCTCTAAAATTGTAACACAAATTATGGTTGTAATTGTAAATTATTTATTTAGTAAATTAATTATTTTTAAGAAAAAAGAGGCATAAAGGGAAGGGATTACATGAAAAAGATATCAATTATTATTCCTATGTATAATGAAGAAGAAGTTGCCAAGACTTCTTATTTGAGAATAAAAAAAGTAATGGAAGCGTTAAATCAATATGACTATGAAATGTTATTAATTGATGATGGTTCAAGTGATCATACAATGGATCTACTAACGCAAATAGCAAAGGAGAATCCAAAAGTAAAAGTTTTATCTTTTGCTAGAAATTTTGGACATCAATCAGCAGTGACAGCAGGAATACAGTATGCAACGGGAGATGCTGTAATTATTATTGATGCCGATCTTCAAGATCCACCAGAATTATTACCAGAAATGATTGCTTTGTGGGAGCAAGGAAATGAAGTGATTTATGGACAGCGAAAAGCAAGAAAAGGAGAATCAGCCTTTAAACTCTTAACAGCTAAAATGTTTTATCGTACATTGAATGCTTTATCCGATGTAGAAATACCAAAAGATACTGGTGATTTTCGACTAGTTGATAGAAAAGTAATAGATGTTGTTAATGCTATGCCAGAGCATAATAAGTTTTTAAGAGGTCTATTTAGTTGGGTAGGATTTAGACAAAAAGCTTATTTATATGAAAGACAAGAAAGATATGCAGGAAAAACAAAATATCCTTTTAAAAAAATGTGGAAATTAGCATCAGATGGGATCATAAGTTTTTCCACAAAACCATTAAAAATTGTGGGTGGATTAGGTATTTTAACAATTATTTTGTCCATTGGGATTTTAGTTTATTCGCTTATTTCATATTTATTCAACTTAAATCAGTTAACACCAGGTTGGACATCAATAATGGTGGCAATTACTCTTTTTAGTGGAGTACAATTACTTTCCATTTGGATTATTTCAGAGTATATAGCACGCATCTATGATGAGACCAGAAACAGACCAGAGTATATTATTGCGAAAAAGATAAATTTCGAGTAAATGAAAAGGAAGTAGAATTGGAATGTATAAGATTAATAAGGAAGATTATAGAAGATTTTTTTTTCATGGGATTGACGATGTTGACGATCTATTAGAAGGAATCATCTATTTTGTTTATGAAAATGATTTACTGATATATGATCAAACTGGGAAAGAAAGGAAAACAAAAGAAGAAGAAATAGTAGAGGCTATTGTCCAAGGTGTAGAACCATTATATTTACAATATTATCGATTTATTGAATTGAATAATGATTCTATCAAATTGGAGGAGCATAATGAAGAAAGAAAAGAGGAAGAAGAAAGAGACTTAAAGCAAGATATTAGACAAAAAGTAGAGGAACTGAGGAAAACAGAAGGAAAGACAGGAGAGAAAAAATTAGTAATAAAAGGAAGTCTGATTCGATATTCAAGAGAAGAAAGGGCAAAATATGCCCATATTCCAGAATATGAAATAACGCAAGAAGAAAATGATGGGAAATATATTGAATATGTTACTTATGAGGAAGATGATGATGAAGAGATAGAAAAAATGCAACAAGAAGGTTATATGGAATCATGGGTACAAAAAAGGAATGATAATCTGAATAAAGGAAAACAAAAAATAGCAAAAAGATTAAAACATTGGACACAAGCAGTTGCTGGAATATTAAAAAGACTAGGAGAAATCGAAGAAAAAGATGAGCTAGCTTATATTGATTTATGGTTTAGAACAAGAAAGCAAAGAGCCCAAAATAATACCATAAAAGGAGTGACAGAAGAAGAAAAGCAATGGATTGATTATGAATGTGAGCAAATAAGAAGAAAGAGGCAAAAACAAGAATTAGAAAAAGAGGAGCATTCGGGAGGAGAACTAGGATTGTAGGAAGAAATATTTTATAGGAAGAAGCAATGTTGTTGATTTTATAATAAAATTTTACTTATAGGGTTGACAACATGCTTCTTTTATTGTATCATTTTTTTAATGGAGGTGAGAGAATGGAACAACAGATATTAGAAACAATCCTTGAGGAAATTAAAGGAGTTAAAAAAGAAGTACAGGAGATAAAAGTAGAACTACATGAAGAGATGCAAGATATGAAGCAAGAACTACGAGGAGAAATGCAAGGCATCAAGCAAGAACTGCGTGAAGAAATGCAAGATATGAAGCAAGAACTGCGTGAAGAAATGCGAGATATGAAGCAAGAACTGCGTGAAGAAATGCAAGACATGAAAGAAGAATTACTAGAAGTAATGGACAAAAAACTAGAAGAAACGAAGACAGAATTATTAGAAATAATGGACAAAAAACTAGAAGAAACGAAGACAGATCTATTAGAAGTAATGGACGAAAAACTAGAAGAAACAAAGACAGAATTATTAGAAGTAATGGACGAAAAATTAGAAGAAACAAAGACAGAATTATTAGAAGTGATGGACGAAAAGTTAGAAAAATCGAAAATAGAATTAATGGAAGTTGTAAATCAAAAGTTAGAAGAGACCAAAACAGAATTGAGAGAAGATATGGAAAAAAGAGATAGTCAACAAAGCAAAGAAATAGCACAAGAATTAAGAGAAATTGTGATTTTTTTAGAAGAAAGAGATAATAGGCTAGAAAGAAAAATAGACAAAGGGCTAGAAATACAAACAGAAATGTTGAAAGACATAAAGAAAATAAAAATACAACAAAAAAATTTTGAATACCGAATTAGTAAGCTAGAAGATAAACAAGAAGAATTTGAAGAAAGGTTATTGCAAATCAGTTGATATATTTTATATATCAACTTTTATAATGGAATGAAGAGTTTACAAGCTAAAAAGCAAATCGTTATAAAATTTCTATACAAAAACAAAAAAATGTGATAAAATAGGAACAATGAAAACAGAGAAGGAAGGAGAGAAACAAAATGGAGAAAAAGAGAATCTTAACTGGAGATAGGCCAACAGGAAAATTACACATAGGTCATTATTTTGGTTCTTTGAAAAAGAGAGTAGAATTACAAGAAAGTGGAGAATATGATCCATATATATTAATTGCAGATGTACAGGCATTAACAGACAATTTTAACAATCCAGAAAAAGTAAGAAAAAATGTAAGAGAAGTAGCAATGGATTATTTATCAGTAGGAATTGACCCTAAAAAAACAACGATATACATTCAATCTATGATACCTGAAATAGCAGAATTAACGGTATTTTATTCTAATTTAGTAACCATAGCTCGATTAGAAAGAAACCCAACTGTAAAAACAGAAATTGCACAAAAAAAGGAACTATTTGGAGAAAGTGTAACTTATGGATTTTTGGGATATCCAGTAAGTCAAGCAGGAGACATTACAGCATTTGAAGGGCAGATTATACCAGTAGGAGAAGATCAATTACCATTAATAGAACAATGTAGAGAAATTGTAAGAAAATTTAATCATATCTATGGAGATGTACTGGTTGAACCAGAGGCAGTATTATCTAGTGGAAAGAGAATCAAAGGATTAGATGGAAACGAAAAAATGGGAAAATCATTAGGAAATGCTATCTATTTGTCAGATAGTGAAGAAGAAATTACTAAAAAAGTAATGAGTGCGGTAACAGATCCGAATCGTATAAAAAAAGACGATTTAGGAAATCCTGATATATGTATGGTGGCTTATTATCATAATCTATTTAGCAAGGAAGAAGATGTCAAAAAAATATGTGAAGAATGCAAAGCAGGAAAAAGAGGTTGTGTAGTGTGTAAAAGGCAATTAGCACAAAATATCATAGAAGAATTGCGACCAATAAGAGAAAAACGAGCCTATTACGAATCACACCCAGAAGAAGTAGAACAAATTTTGAAAGAAGGAACAAAAAAAGCACAAGAAGTAGCCAAACAAACGATGAAAAAAGTAAAACAAGCCATGAAATTAGATTATTTTGAATGATGTTTTTTGGGACGGGGTCAAAAAACACCATTCATAAAAAGATAAATAGGAATAAAGAAGAAAAAGAATAGACAAAAAAAGAGGTGTTTTTTGACCCCGTCCCAAAAAACATCAAAAGGAGAAACGGTATGTTTACAGATTATACAAAAATAGTAATAAAGTCAGGAGATGGAGGAAATGGTGCAGTTACTTTTCGTAGAGAAAAGTATGTTGCAGCAGGGGGCCCAGATGGTGGCGATGGTGGAAATGGAGGAAATATCTATTTCCAAGTGGATAAAGATAAAAATACTTTGATTGATTTTCGTTATAATAGAAAGTTTAAGGCAATGAATGGAGAAAATGGAACTGGAAGCCATTGCAATGGGAAGTATGGAGAAGATTTGTACATTAAAGTACCAATTGGAACAGTTATTAAAGATGCGGAAACAGGAAAGGTTGTTGCTGATTTGTCGGAACCAAACCAGGTAGAGTTGGTTTTAAAAGGTGGCCGTGGAGGAAGAGGAAATTCACATTTTAAAACTGCTACTAGACAGGCTCCTCGTTTTGCAGAAGATGGAGAAAAAGGGGAAGAAAAGGAAATTATATTGGAATTAAAGTTATTGGCAGATGTGGGATTACTAGGGTTTCCTAATGTGGGAAAATCTACATTTTTAAAAGCGGTAACAGATGCTAAGCCTAAAATTGCTAATTATCATTTTACCACGTTAGAACCAAATTTGGGTGTTGTTAAGACAAAAGATGGAAATGGATTTGTTATAGCAGATATTCCAGGAATTATAGAAGGCGCTAGTGAAGGTATTGGACTTCGGAATCCAATTTTTAAGACATGTAGAAAGAACTCGATTATTGTTGCATTTTTTAGATGTATCAGGACAAGAAGGTAGAAATCCAATAGAAGATTTTTATGCAATTAATCAAGAATTGAAAAAATATAGTGAAAAGTTATCCACAAGAAAACAATTGATTGTGGCTAATAAAATTGATGTAATACAAGATGAGAAGCTCCTTAAAGAAGTAAAAGAATTAGCGCAAAAAGAGAATTTGGAAATGTATCAAATATCAGGTGCAACTGGTGAAGGAATCCAAGAATTAATGGATCGTGTTTCTAAGCATTTAAAGAATTTACCAAAAGAGGAATTGGTTGAAATAGAAGATAAGGCAGTTTATACATTAGAGGAAAAACAGGATCAGTGGACAATCAAAGAAGAAGATGGTGTATTTATTGTTTCTGGAAAAGCAGTAGAAAGACTAATGGGAAGAGTTAATATTGAAGATAATGAGTCAATGTATTATCTTCAAAAAAGTTTGAAAAATATGGGAATTGAACAGAAGCTCAAAGAAATGGGAGTATGTGAAGGAGATACAGTTATTTTAGCAGACTGGGAATTGGAATGGTATGAGTAACAGAAAGTCAAGGTTATCTTAACCTTGACTTTTAAATTAGAAAAGTTTTTTCATAATAATAGCATCTTTGTCTTGATAATATTTTTTTCGTTTTCCGACCTGTTCAAATCCCAATTTTTTGTATAAGTGAATGGCTGAAAAATTTTCTTCCATAACTTCTAAAGAAAGAGATTTTAAATGATTTTCATTTGCTAAGTTAATTAGATTTTTTAACAATAAAGTTCCAATCCCTTGATTACGAAAATTCTTTTTTATGACAATATTCATAATATCAGCATCTTCTAGTAGAATTTTAATGCCAGCAAAGCCAACAATTTCATCATTAAGTTTAGCAACAAGATAGCTAGAATTTTCAGATTCTAACTCTTTTTTGAAAATATTAGCATTCCAAAAATCATCAAAATCAGAAAGTAAGATATCAGAGATACATTCTAAATCAGTAGCATTCATAATCATGATTTTAACCTCTTTTGATTTTTCTTCTAGTTGCTTTTGTGCTTGAGGCTTTTTTAAGTAAAGAGGTAAAACATCGTGGTACTTTTTCTTCTTAAATTTGTCTAATCCAGCTAATCCCAAAGAATATGAATTTAATAAGTTTTTTTCAGGTGTTGAGAAAGCAAAATTTTGAAAAATTTGTGAGATATTATCTTGGTAGATAATAGAGCCATCTCCAACAAAGGTAACAAAAGAATTTGATAGAGTTTGCTTGCAAATTTTTAAAGCATTTTCGATGGTATCAGTAGAAGGTGCAAGTATTTCCGTATAATGATTATTTTTTCGTTCGTATAAGGCAAAATAGCAATGATCATTTTTACAGTCTAAAAGACTTATGATAAAACCATCGGTTGGAATGGTATAGGCTAAAACTTCTAAAGAACTAATGCCAATACAAGGAATTGATAAACTATCTTGAAATCCTTTGGCAGTTGCAATACCAATTCGAATTCCAGTAAAAGAACCTGGACCGATGTCGCAAACTAGAAAATCGATGTCATCTATTGTTAAATTACTTTGTAGAAAAGCTTGTTCAATCATTGGCATTAAATTTTCAGAGTGTGTTCGTCCTGTATTTTGATCTAATTGACAAATTAAATGTTCATTTTCTAAAATGGAAATACCACATATATCACTGGCGGTATCAATACTTAATAGTTTCAAAATAATCCTCCCATTTCTTTGAATTTGTATCTATACTTAGTTTTCTTATTGTGTCATTGTTAGTATCTTTAGAGAAGGTAATATGAAGATAATTTTCAGGTAAAATGTCTAAGATTAGTTCTCCCCATTCAATGATACAAATTCCATTTTCTAAATATTCTTCGCCACCTATATCGCAAAATTCAGAAGAATTTTCTAAACGATATACGTCAAAATGATAAATAGAGATATCATTTTTTTGATATTCGTTTACAATCGTAAAAGTAGGGCTGGAAATTTCATTTTGTAATCCAAAATAACTTAAAATTCCTTCTGTAAATTTTGTTTTTCCAGAACCTAAGTCTCCAGTAAGAATAAGAACATCTTTTTTTTGAAGAATAGAGGCAAGGGAACGGGCAAAATTTTTAGTGTCTTGCTCATTTTGAGAAACGAATTGAAAATGATTCATAAGAACCTCCTTTTATAAAAAGTATTATGTTTTTGATAGGTGTAAAATAGATTTTAATACTTTAAAGATATTATAATATAAAAATATAAAAAATTCAATCAAAAGCCTTGATAAATTACAAAGGTTGTAATATAATTGTAATTAATTTGTAATAAAAGAGAAACAAAATGAGAAGGGAAGAGAGAAATGTTTAAATTTGGGTTAGGACAAGATATTGGGATCGATTTAGGGACTGCAACGGTAATTGCCTATGTAAAAGGTAAAGGCATTGTACTAAGAGAACCATCTGTTGTAGCAGTAGATAATAACACAGGAGAAGTATTGGCAGTAGGACAAGAAGCAAGAAGAATGCTTCGGAAGAACACCAGGAAATATTGTAGCAACAAGACCTTTAAGAGATGGTGTTATATCTGACTATACAGTAACAGAAAAAATGTTAAAACATTTCATTAATAAAGTTTGTGGAAAATTTCTTTTTGCACCAAGAATTATGATATGTATTCCTTCACAAGTAACAGAAGTAGAAAAAAAAGCAGTAATTGATGCAGCTTCACAAGCGGGAGCAAGAAAAGTATATTTAATAGAGGAACCAATTGCAGCAGCAATTGGGGCAGGAATCGATATTTCTAAACCATCTGGTAATATGGTTGTAGATATTGGTGGAGGAACGACTGATATTGCTGTAATATCTTTGGGCGGATCGGTTGTTAATACCTCTTTAAAAGTAGCAGGGGACAAGCTAGATGAAGCAATTGTAAAATATATCAAGAAAAAACATAATATTATGATAGGAGAAAGGACAGCAGAAGATTTAAAAGTAAATATTGGTTGTGTTTATCCTAAAATACAAGATGCAGAAATGGATATTAGAGGAAGAGATCTAATAACAGGACTTCCTAAAACCGTAACGGTTCATTCTAGTGAAATGCTAGAAGCTCTGATTGAACCAGCAATGATGATCGTCGATGCAGTACATTCTGTTTTGGAAAAGACACCACCAGAGTTAGCAGCCGATATTAGTGATAAAGGAATTTATATGACAGGTGGAGGTTGTTTGGTTGATGGACTAGATAAATTATTACAAGAAAAATTAGGAATTAATGTAATGATTGCACAAGATACAGTTTCTTGTGTGGCTTTAGGAACAGGAAAAGCATTAGATAATTTGGACGCATTACAATAAAAGAAACGAATGAAAAGCAGGTGCCTTATTAAGACACCTGTTTTTTGGTTACTAACATGATTCCAAACGATTAAATGCTTCTTCAAGCATATCGTCTGTCACAGGAGTGGGAGCGATGACAAGACAATGTTCGAACCGATTGTCATGTACTGTTATTCCAATACCAAAAAAACTGTTTGAGAAAATAATGCTTGATGAATTTTCTCCCAGCCCCATATAAGTATTGTCATATGGGAAATTTTTCAATGGAAAAAAATATTCTTTTCCGATTTCTGAATCAGAAGAATTGAATAAAACCAATCTTCTTAAATCGATTTTTTTAAGATTACTAATTTCCGTTCCTTGATAGTAGGTTTTTGTTTCTTCGTAGCAAACAAAAACAGGAATAGCATGGAAAAAGCCTTCCTTCATTTTTCCGATTGCACCACAAAGTTCAATGTGTATGCTTTTGTGTTTGTTTTTTAGTAACCACATCATATAAATCCTCCTTTTTTATTATAGAATTGTCTTATATCGTAAAGTAAAACAAAAAGGATATAAGAAAGTTTACAACACATGTATTGTAACACAAAATTAACATAAATGCAAATTACTTGAAATTAAAAAGTAAATATGTCATAATAAAAGGAAAAGGAGAAATGAAAAAATGAAAAAAGTTGCATTTATTACGCTAGGTTGTAAAGTAAATCAATATGAAACCAATGCCATGGCACAGCAATTTATAGAAAATAACTACCAAATAGTGGAACCTACACAAAAAGCGGATATATATATCATTAATACTTGTACTGTTACAAATATGTCAGATAGAAAATCTAGACAGATGCTAAGAAGAGTAAAAGAAAAAAATGCAGAAGCTATCGTAGTAGCCTGTGGGTGTTATGTGCAAGTTGCAAAAGAAGAAATAGAAACAATGGAAGAAATAGATATTGCACTAGGAAATAATGAAAAAAAAGACATTGTAGAAAGAGTAGAAAAATACAGGCAAGAAAGCAAAAGACAAAACTACAGGGAAGATATTATGAAACAAAGAGACTATGTCGAATTAGGACAGATTAGTTATACCGAAAAGACAAGAGCTGTTATAAAAATACAAGATGGGTGTGATCGCTTTTGTTCTTATTGTATCATACCTTATGCACGAGGAAGAGTACGAAGTAGAAAACCAGAAAATATCATAACAGAGATTGAAAAAAATGTTCAAAAAGGAATAAAAGAAGTAGTAATAACAGGAATTCATATTGCATCTTATGGAAAAGACTTCCAAGAACAATATGAGTTAATTGATTTATTAGAAGAAATTAATAAAATAGATGGAATACAAAGAATTCGATTAGGATCCATTGAACCACTTTTAATGACACAAGAATTTATAGAAAGATTAGTAAAACTAG
This sequence comes from Clostridia bacterium, assembly GCA_022791675.1. GTDB lineage: Bacteria > Bacillota > Clostridia > TANB77 > CAG-508 > CAG-269. Next base: position 11,087 of record JAAVZN010000021.1, read on the forward strand.
AAAAAATATGTCATCATTTTCACTTATCTTTACAAAGTGGAAGTGATGAAACCTTAAAAAGAATGAATCGAAGATATACTACAGTAGAATTCAAACAAATTGTAGAAAGACTAAGAAAAGCATATCAAGATGTCATTTTAACAACCGATATTATTGTTGGATTTCCTCGGAGAAAATGAAAAAGAATTTGAAACTACCAATCAATTTTTAGAGGATATTAAGTTTTATAAAATGCATATATTTAAATATTCACCAAGAAAAGGGACAAAAGCTAGTGAAATGAAAGAACAAATCGAAGGGAAAACAAAAGAAGAAAGAAGTCAAAAATTAATAGAACTGTCCAACCAAAATCAAAAACAATACCATGAAAAGTATAAAGAAAGAGAAGTGGAAATTTTATGGGAAGAAGAAAAAGATGGCTATTATTATGGACATACTCAGAATTATATTATGGCAATTGCAAAAGTAAAAGAACAAAAAAACTTACAGAATCAAATGATAAAATGTAGATGTATAGAAAGTTTTGATGACCATATATTGGTAGAAATGTAAAAATGTAACAAAGCTGTAATGAATACGTAACAAACATTTAATATTAAAATCCATCAAAACACTTGCACAATCATAAAATATATAGTATAACTAAAACAATGAAATAATTAAAATCACGAAGGAGGAAATAAAAATGGCAGATTTAGGTGAAGTAAACAATGTGTCAGGTGTTTTTGGAGGAGTTGAATTAGGAAACATGGGAAATGACGAACAAGCAATACAAGAAAATGCAGGAACAATAAGACAAGCAGGAAATGGTAATAACTTGCCAGCAAAAGCAGGTCTTTGGAACAAATTTAAGGCATTCTGGCTACAAGACATAGATTGGAACAAAGAAATAAAAGTAGAATTAACACCATATCAACAAAAAGTAGAAGATGAGATAAACGAATTTTTACATCAAGAAATTACATGGGAAAAAGTACATGATTTCTTATTCCAAGAAGTATCTTTTAGAAGTAAAAACTAATATATGTGCAGTTGGGGACGGTTCTTTTTGCACATTTTGGTGGTTTTTGGGACACATCTAAAAACATTTTAGAAATAGAAAAAAGAAGTAAATAAGTCTTAATTGTGAAAATTTAGAAATAAATCGAAAAAGTATAGCATAGAACAGAAAAATATGCTATACTTTTTTTGTTTTGATAGAGTAAGGGGTAAAAGGAACAAAATAGAAAGGTAAAGGTGATAAAATGCCCCGAGTAGCAAGAAAAGTAAGCACAACAAAAATATATCATGTAATTTTAAGAGGAAATGCAAAACAAGATATATTTTTAGAGAAACAAGATTATTGTAAAATGATAAAAGAAATTTGTAATACAAAAGAAAAATATCAATATGAATTATATGCTTATTGCTTAATGCCAAATCACATTCATTTCGTTATTTATGATAAAAAGGATAATCTTTCAAAGCATTACAAAGTTTAACGGTGAGCTATGTTTCTTTTTGGAATAAAAAATATGAAAGAGTAGGACATTTATTTCAAGATAGATTTTTAAGTAAAAATGTTGAAACCAAAAATTATTTGAAAAATGTATGTCGTTATGTCCATCAAAATCCATCAAAAATTGGAATTTCTAAAATGGAAGAATATCATTGGAGTAGTTATCAAGAATATGTGAATAGGAGTAAAATGATAGATGGAACTCAAATATTAGAGTTATTTTCAGAAAATAAGAAAACAGCAATTCATGATTTTGTTGAATTTCATAAGAAAAATGAAAAAGAAGAAAACATAAAAGAATACATTGAATATGAAATGATTGAAAAATTAACTGATGAGCAAGCAAAACGATATTTATCAGAAATATTAGAATTAAAAAATATTCAAGAAATAGTACAATACAACCCACAAATGCGAAAAGAATACTTGAAAAAAGCAAAGTGTGCAGAAAAAATATCAAAGGCACAAATTGCAAGGCTAACAGGATTAACGAAAAGAATGGTTGAAATGGCAATGAAAGAAGAAAAATAACAAAGAAAAGGAGGAAGGAGATGTGTCCCTAATTGCACAAAAATGTGCAAAAAGAACCGTCCCCAATTGCACAATGTCGAAAAGTAAAACAATTTTTGTTTGTAATGAGTGTGGAAATGAATCTGCTAAATGGCTTGGTAAATGCCCAGCTTGTAATAGTTGGAACAGTTTTTTTGAACAGAAAATAGTAGAAAGTAAAGGAAGTGGTTTGAAAGCAAAAGATTTGAAAAATAATGTTCCGCAAAAACTTAGTTCTTATGAGGCAAAAGAAACGATTCGAACTTCAACAGGATTTGGAGAATTAGATAATGTTTTGGGAGGAGGATTGGTTAAGGGATCTTTGGTTTTGCTTGGGGGAGAACCAGGAATTGGAAAGTCTACCTTAATTCTTCAGATTTGTGATAAAGTAGTAGGAGAAGGAAAAGTTTTATATGTTTCTGGAGAAGAGTCAGCTGAACAAATTAAAATGAGAGCAGATCGATTGAATATTAAAAATGAAGATATTTTGTTTTTAGGAGAAACCGATATTGAGGTAGTGAACCAAGCAATTATAGAAATGAATCCTAAATTAGTTATTATCGATTCAATTCAAACAATGTATTCAGAAGAGTTGTCTGCCGCTGCTGGAAGTGTAAGTCAAGTAAGAGAAATTACATCACAAGTAATGAGAGTATGTAAATCTAGGGCTATTACAACGATTATTATAGGACATGTTACAAAAGAAGGAAATATTGCAGGACCAAGAGTTTTAGAACACATGGTAGATACTGTTTTGTACTTAGAAGGGGAAAGATATTTTTCGTATCGAATTTTAAGAGGTGTTAAAAATAGATTTGGATCAACCAATGAAATTGGTATGTTTGAAATGAGAGAAGAAGGCATGTGCGAAATTACGAATCCATCTGATATTTTGATTTCTGAGCGAGAAGATAATCCATCTGGTTCGTGTATTGTTTCAAGTATGGAAGGAACAAGACCTATTTTAGTGGAGCTACAAGCGCTGACTTCACAAACAATTTTTGGCTATCCAAAAAGAACTGCCAATGGTATTGATTATAATCGATTGGCATTATTGATTGCCGTTTTAGAAAAAAAGGCAGGACTCATGTTAGGTTCTCAAGATGTTTATATGAATGTAGTTGGAGGATTGAAAATTAATGAACCTTCTATTGATTTAGGAATTATTATGGCAACAGCTTCTAGTTTTAAAAATAATCCGATTCCAAAAGATATGGTAATTATGGGAGAAGTTGGCTTAACGGGAGAGGTTAGAAGAATTAATTTAATCGAAAAAAGATTAAAAGAAGCAGAACGATTAGGATTTAAATCTTGTATAATTCCAGAAAGTAATAAAAAAGACTTGAAAGATAAATATAAATTAGATATAATAGGTGTTGGTAATGTAAATGAAGCAATGAAAAAAGCTTTAAAATAATACAAAAAATATAGAAAGCCAACAAGGAAAGAAGGGAGAGTAATTTTGAGAAAACGAAAAGAAGATAATATTACAGAAATTTTGAAATTAATTGCTCCTGGTACTCCGATTAGAGATGGATTAGAAAATATATTAAGAGCAAAAACAGGTGCATTGTTGCTTATAACAGATAACAATCAAATTATAAAAGAGGTAGTAGATGGAGGATTTACTATAAATGAGGAATATTCTTCAGCGAAATTATATGAATTAGCAAAAATGGACGGTGCAATTGTTTTAAGTGGAGATTTAAAGAAAATTCTTTATGCTAATGCACAGTTAATTCCAGCAAGAGAAATTGCAACATTAGAAACTGGTACAAGACATAGAACTGCAGAAAGGACAGCAAAACAAACAGGAGAACTGGTCATTAGTATTTCACAAAGAAGAAGTATCATAACAGTATTTAAAGGAAATGATAGATATGTGTTAGAAGATACAGATGTAGTATTAAATAAAGCAAATCAAGCAATACAGACACTAGAGAAGTATAAAAAAGTATTTGATAATAAATTAAATTTATTGAATGAATATGAGTTTAATGACATTGTAACACTTGAAAATGTACTAGTAGCCATACAAAGAGCAGAAATGGTAATGAGAATTGTAGAAGAAATACAGAATCAAATTTATGAGCTAGGTAGTGATGGAAGACTAGTAGAGATGCAATTAGAGGAATTAATTGGGGGACTGGAAAAAGAAGAATTATTAATTATAAAAGATTATATGGTTGTTTCTAAGAAAAAGCAGGCTCCAGAAAAAATACTTGAAAAATTAGAATTATTAGGATATGAAGAATTATCAAATGAAAATACGATAGCTAAGTTATTAGGATATGAGAATTTTGATAATTATGACGAAGTAGGTGTTTATACAAAAGGTTACCGTATTTTAAATAAAATACCAAGAATGCCATCTAACATAGTAGAAAATTTAATTGGTTCTTTCAAATCTTTCCAACACATATTAGTAGCTGATATAGATAGCCTAGATGATGTAGATGGGATTGGGGAAGTAAGAGCAAGAACGATTAAACAATCTTTGAAGAGAATGCAAGATCAGTTTGTGTTTTAAGTAATCATGATAAAGATTTTACTTAATTTATAAGAATGGAAAAGAAAAGGAGAAATGAAAAATGAAAACAAAAAATATTTTATGGATAATTGCGTTAATTTTGGTAATAGTATTAATAGCGGGATTAGCTTACGGTTATTATAGAAAAGCAACGATGGAGGTAAAAAATCCGATTGCAACTTTAGAAGTTGAAAATTTTGGAACAATTAAAATTGAATTGTATCCAGAATTTGCACCTCAAACAGTAGCAAATTTTATAACACTTGCTAATAGAGGATTTTATGATGGATTAACATTCCACAGAATTGTAAAAGATTTTATGATACAAGGTGGAGATAAAGAGGGAACTGGACAAGGTTCTGCTACAATAGCTGATTTGAAAGATGATGGTGATCAGACAGCTTACACAATAAAGGGAGAGTTTATTTCAAATGGTGTGCAAAATAAATTAAAATTTGAAGAAGGAGTTCTTGGTATGGCAAGAGGAGACTATACTAGTTATTCTCCAAGTTTAGCAGAGAAGTCCTATAATTCTGGAAGTTCACAATTTTTTATTATGACAAAAGAGAACACTGCATTAAATGGTTATTATACAGCTTTTGGAAAAGTAATAGAAGGTTTGGAGATTGTTCATAAAATAGAAGAAGTAGAAGTAAAAGCAAGTGATGATGCTGAGCAAACTGGGAATTCAGAAGTGAGTACCCCAGTAAATCCTCCTAAAATTACATCATTAAAGGTGGAAACTTTTGGAGAGGATTATGGATTACCAGAAACATTGGAACCATTTGATTATATGACTTGGATGTATAAACAATATGGATTAGATCCAAGTACTTTAGGTCAATAATAAAAAAATATGGATTTTTTCCATAAAAATAGTTGACAAATGGGGTAAAGATAGGGTAAAATAAATAATGTGTTTATGAAGAAGTGTGTAACACATTATAACGGTGGATGTGGCGTAGCTGGTTAACGCGCCAGTTTGTGGCACTGGAGATCGTGGGTTCGAGTCCCATCTTCCACCCCATTTATAATTTATAAATATTGGGCTGTAGCCAAGCTGTTGAGGCTGTTTGAGCAGTGTGAATTACAGCATCAATATGCAAGAGCGATAGCGAATTGCTGGTAAGAAACACTTTTTCGTGATTAAAAATTAAATAATATTGGGCTGTAGCCAAGCGGTAAGGCAGTAGACTTTGACTCTACCATGCGCTAGTTCGAATCTAGCCAGCCCAGCCATAAATAACAGGTAAGAAGAAATTATCTGTTATTTTTATTTTGCCAAGATAAAGATAGAATAATGCGAACTCATTTGAAAAACTAATGAAACAATAATCTAAGGTAATATGAAAAAATAGATTTGATAGGAATATAGAATAAAAAGAAAGAGAAACCTTTTTGGCTTCTCTTTTAAAAGATAGAAGTTCTATTTTTTTAAGACTTACATATAAATGAAATAAAAAGAAAAGGAGTGAGGTAATGGAAAACACCATAACCAATATAGCAAAAGGAGTAGGAATAGCACTACTTACGACTTTTTTATTATTAGTAATTTTTGCAAGTTTATTAACTTATACGAAAATAAGTGAAACCATAATTAATCCAGTTATTATTGTGATAACAGCAATTAGTATTTTAATAGGGAGTTCAATAGGAAATATAAAAATTAGAAAAAATGGACTATTAAATGGAGCGTTAATAGGTGGTATTTACATATTTGCGATCTATTTAACATCAAGCCTTTTAAATTGGGAATTTGGATTAGAAATGCAGAGCGTTATAATGATAATCATTGGAATGCTGTTTGGAATTTTGGGTGGAATCATTGGAGTTAATAAAAAATGAGAAACAAAGGGAGCCATTTTAAATAGCACGGTTCCAATAATCAATAAAACGTTGTTTTTCACTTATAGGAACAAGATTAATACGAAGTGAAGAAATTGGTTTGTCATATTGGTAACAGTTTTCTTCTCCATCAGAAGAAGCTTTTAACCAACCAATACCATTGACATAGCACTGATAAATAATAGAAAAATCGGTGCTATTTTGTAGTTTGAATTGAATACTAGAAATACCAAATAAATATTGTTCGGCAATTTCACTAGGAATTTTTAAATTAGAATTATTTGCTGTTCGACCAGCTAAATTGACACCATGACCTCCGAATTGTGTAAAAAGCTTTTGATGGTAATAAAGTGAATTATGAGATCCAACATTCCACCAAGAGTTATTGGTAGTTGGATTATAACCATGATCATAAGGGAGTTCAGAATATAAACAAATGGAACGAGCACCTTGTCCCCAATAAGTATGAACATAACTTCTTCCTTGTAAGGAATTAACAGGCACATTTCCAGCAAATCGTATCATAAGAGCTTCTGTTTTACAAATAGAATGAGATGAAATTGTGTTGGGAGAAGCTATTTGGCCACTACTTACTAATGTCATGTTACTATGAACATCATATGTACCATATTCTAATATGATATGAGTAGCATTTTTTATATCAATTAAGGCTTCGGAAGAATTTTGAGCTAAGTCGGTAATAGGTAAAGCATAAGTGATTGGATTTGTGAAATTTTTGGAAATTCGTAAACGAGAAGGTGCTGTTTCCCAACCATCGATTGGTCTTACTAGTTCATTTAATCTAATTTGTGCTTTTGAAGTACCATCATCATTAACAATTTCTTCAAAAGTAACACGAGGTGGTGTATTATCAATAGCAATTTCAGGAATAAGAATCTTTTTTTCATTGATTAAACCGTGACTTATCTTCTACTAATCCTTCTGGAATGATAATGGCAAGAGAACCATTTCCAGTTGTATGAGTAAAGGAAAGTTCATAAATTTTTTCGGTAACATGATCGGAAATGAGAGAAAAATTTTTGAAGGTAACAGGAATGATATCCTGGTCGTTTATGGAGTAACGATTTCCTACTGCAATTTTTATCGTATTGCTAGATAAGTTGTTTCGGATAATATTCTTTTCCGTTAATTTTAAATGAATTGTGATGGTATGTGTTTGATTAGCGTAAGTAGGATAGTCGATGTTAGAAGAAATAGCATCGATTAATTCAATATTAGGTGGACATCGATCGATGTCTATTTTGGCTACAGTATCAATTGTTTCAATTACATATTTAGCAAAAGTTTTGTGAAATAATAGAGTAAAAATAAGAATAAAAAATAAAAGTGTAAATATTTTTTTTGTTTTTGATGGCAATAAATTGTCTCCTTTCTATATTTAATTTAAGTTTAGGGAAATCATAGAATTTAAAATAAGATAGAAAATATGACAACATTATAATGTAAAAATATGGAAAAGTCAAGAAAATAGAAAGCAAAATGTTTATTGGAAAGATATTGACGTAAAATAATAGAAAGATTAGAATGAATAAAAAAAGAGAAAAAGGGGAAAAAATGAGAACAAAAGATACAAAAGGAATAACATTAATTGCTTTAATTATTACAATTATAATATTGTTAATATTAGCAGGGATTAGTATGGTAAGTTTAACAGGAAATAATGGAATATTGAATAAAGCCAATATGTCAAAAATAGAAAATAGAGGAGCAACAGTAGAAGAAAGAAAAAATCTATGGAAGGCCAACCAAACAACAGATACTATTGTGGGGGGAACAAGTGCAGGGAATTTAGTAAGCTTGTTAGAAGACTTAGAAAAGGAAGAACTCATAACAAAAGAGGAAAAAAAGCTGATTGAAGATTATGGAGAAGTAACCATTGGAAGTAGAACTATTATTTTTGGAGTGGTTGGAGCCAAGGGGGAAATAATCACAGCGATAGAAAAAAACAAAAACCAAGATGGGACAATAAATTATGAGAATTTAAAAAATGATTTAAGCATAATTGAAAATATACAAGGAGTTCCTTCTGATTTAAATGAAAACAGCTTTCCACTTGTTCTTAAAGTAAAAGAAGAATATTTTCAAATGGAAAGCAATGGACAAATAGGTAATGTAAAAACTTTTAGCATTTTTCCATTTTTAAGTAATGCCAATATTGCTCTTCAGGATTTTGGAATTTCATCACGTTGGCTCAATAGTGAAAGGAAAAGTTTTGCTAATTGGAATTTTGGAGCAGGTGGCTGGTCTTATGCTTGGGGATATTGGAGTGGCTGGTTTGAATTTGACTTAAATATTCTTTTTAAAGTTTTAAAACCAAATAAAATTAGTGTAGATTTTAGACTGCAAGGCGATGGAGATGGAACTAGTACAGGTCATATCAATGTTTATGGCAAAGATGGATCTTTAGCAATTCACAATACCCCTACAGTGAAAAACACAGGAGTAGGAAATTTTGTATTACGTCGTTTAGAAATACCAATAGATGCGGATTCTCTTTCTAGCATTGTCTTACAAATCGATGGAAATGATGGCGTTGGTGGGTGTCAGGCATATATTTCTGACGTTGTGTTTTCTATGGTAGAATAAAAAGAGTGGTGTATGGAACGATACTTCTAAAAGTAGAGTTCATATACCATTCTTTTTTCTAAAGTAATCTAAAATGTTACAAAATTTAATTGCATTTGATATAATAAATATATTAACATAAAAGAAGAAAAAGATTAGTTTTGAATTTTCGCAACAGTGTTGCGAAAATTTAGAAAAGTAAAAAGCTTTAGATTTAGAAATAAGTCTAGAGCTTATTTTTATAAGATAGGAAAATTTTTCCTTACTCTAATATGGTTAAGATTAGGAAAATGCGGAAAATGTCGAAAATTGCGATGGAAAATTGTTGACAAATCCAAAAAATGGAATTATAATGATATTACATTTTCAAATTTCTATCTTGAATCAAGAAATTTTAATTCGTATATTTTATCGAAAAAAAATCCAAACAAAAAAAGAAACAGAAAAGGAGGAATGCTTATTGAGTAAAAAGAAAAAAATAATACTGATAGTAGCTATTTTATCAACGATCGTACTAGCATTTATAGGAGGACACAGTTATTCAAAATATGTGTCAGAAGTAAGAGGGAATGGAATAGCAGAAGTTGCAACATGGAGTTTTAAAGTAAATGGACAACAAGAGCAAGTACAAGAAATTAAATTAAATTCTACTTGTGACAATGAAACATTAGTGGACCATAAAATTGCACCAGGAACCCAAGGAAGCTTTAACATAATAGTAGATGGGACAGGTTCAGATGTAGGAATCAATTATAGTATTAAATTCGAAAACGAAAGTACCAAACCAACCAATTTAAAATTTGTCTACAACAATCAAGAATACAGTTCAATTGATGAATTGCAAGCTAATTTATCAGGAACCATTCATGCAAATGATGAAGACAAAACAAGAACATTAACAATTGATTGGAAATGGAACTATGAAACAGGAACAACAGAAAGTGAAATTGCTAATAATGATAAAATTGATACACAAAATGCAAAAGACATTGCCAATTACACGTTCAACGTAATTGTTTCAGGTACACAAGTCGTACCACAAACATAAGATAATAATTACAAAATAGAAAATTGAAAATGTAATTTTAAATAATGATCTATCACGTAGTACTTGTAAAAAGTAACCCTTTATTCTAATATTATATTTTTATTTTATTTGTCAAATTAGTAAGGACAAGTAAATAATAAAACTTGTCCTTACTAAAATATAAAAGACTAACTATTAATTGTCAATAGGATTATTAAAAATTTTTTAATAATTTTATATAAATAAAAATTTGCATGACTAATAACAGTTTCAAAATTGATTTTTTAAAACTGTTAAATAATGTAAATATGTACTTTGAAA
>JAAVZN010000022.1 GCA_022791675.1 Clostridia bacterium
AATCTCTGTATTAAAAATTACATTTAAAGGGACATCCCTTTAAGTAAAAACTTCCGAATTGGTTGCGGAGGGTAGACTCGAACTACCGACCTTTGGGTTATGAGCCCAACGAGCTGCCAACTGCTCCACTCCGCGATGTTTCATTAAATATTGTGCTTTTTTTGTCCCTTTAATGTCCCTTTATGATTTAAATTTTAATCATTTTTATTAAGTTTTAATCATCTTAAAAGTTTTATTAAAGGTTAGAGCAAAATATATAATTTTCAATGTTTTGGTGTGTTATCAACGGTTTTGAACTTTAGCAATTCTTCGGTGCTACTCTGTTTATGAGCCCAACGAGCTGCCAACTGTTCCACTCCGCGATATAAAAAATAATTAACAATATTTATTGTACTACAAGAAAAAGAACTTGTCAAGCAATTTGAGCATATCTGTTAAAAAAGTCCAATAACAATATAAAAAACACCCTTATCAATAGTATATGAAACAGAAATAAAAATATTCACAAAACTAAAATTTAACAATAAAAACAAAAAAAGAATGAACAAAAACTTATCTGTCCATTCTTCATTCTTACAATTTACAATCTTGAAAATAAAATCACTTTAAAAATCCATTAATAATCTCTTCTTCCGCTTCTTTCTCAGAAAGTCCCAAAGTCATTAACTTAATCAATTGTTCCCCCGCAATCTTACCAATTGCAGCCTCATGAATCAAATTCGCTTCCACATTATTAGCTGTAATCTCTGGCGTTGCAGTTACCCTTGCCTGATCTTTTATAATTGCATCACATTCACTATGAGCAAAACACTTACTATTACCATAAATTTTTGACACAAAAACTTGTTTCGACTCTTCTGTTGCCACCGATCTAGAAGTAACATGAGTACTAGCATTCTCTCCCTTTAATTGAACATCAAAAACAGTTTTAGCAAGCTGTTTTCCAGCAGTCATTATCTTTTCAGAAACCACAAAATTTGTATTAGCGCCTAATTCACCCTTTGTCTCCCTTATTGTAGAATCCACTCCTTTAATTTGACTACTCTCTATTTCCATACTGCTTCCATCTTTTAAATAAACTTCTGTAATAGGATTTAAAATTCTTTTTCCATTGCCTTTTCCTTCCCCATAATGCTTCTCTATATATTTTACTTTAGCACCTTCTTCTAAGAAAAATCGATGAATTCCATCATGTCTAGAATCATGATGATGATCATTGTGAATCCCACACCCTGCGATAATCACCACATTGGCATTTTTTCCAATATAAAAATCATTATAAACCAAATCATTCAATCCACTTTCTGTTATAATAACTGGAATATGAATCCATTCAAATTTTGCATTTTCCTTAACATGAATATCAATTCCTGGTTTATCCGTTTTCGTAATAATATCTACATTTTCCGTTCCTTTTCTTTCGATTCCTTCTCCATTTTTTCTTATGTTATATGCACCTTTTGTTAAATTATCTATATTAGATACCTCATTTAGAAGTTCTTTATCAATTTGATTTATCTTTTCGTTCATATTTCCCTCCTTTCATTTTGTAACATTCTGTCTTCGCAAATGTTTGATTTAAAATTTCTTTTCCCTCTCCCATTTTCTCAATCTTTCCTGCCTTCATCAAAATAACCTCATCTGCTATCCTTAAAATTCTTTCTTGATGAGATATAATTAGAGTAGTCCCTTTGATCAGCTCTCCCATTTTTTCAAATACATCAATCAAATTGCTAAAACTCCACAAATCAATTCCTGCTTCTGGCTCATCAAATATTGTCAATTTAGCTTTTCTAAGAGCAACTGTTGCAATTTCAATCCTTTTTATCTCTCCTCCTGATAAAGAACCATTTACCTCTCGATCAACATATTCTTTTGCACATAATCCAACTTTGGATAATATTTCACATGCTTCCATTTTCGTCATATCTTTTTTTCCTGCTATTTTTAATAAATCGTAAACTGTTATCCCTTTAAATTTTACAGGTTGTTGAAAAGCAAAACCAATCCCTAAGTTAGCTCTCTCATTAATATTTAAGTCTGTAATATCTTTTCCATCAAAAATAATTTTTCCTGAATCTGGTCTTTCAATTCCCATTATAATTTTTACTAATGTTGACTTTCCAGATCCATTTGGACCAGTAATGGCAATAAATTTTCCTATTTCTAGTTTCAAATTAATACGATCTAATATTTTCTTATTTTCTCTTTCAAATGTAATATCTTTTAGTTCTAGTAGCACATTTATTCCTCCTTTTTCATTCTATTTTTTGCTTTTATTTTAATGCAATTTCTACATTTCTCATTACTTTCATCATAACTACAATCGAGATTTCCTAAATTCATAATTTCAGTAATATATTGATTTATTTTTTTGGTAGTTTGCTCTGATATAGCATATTTCATTGCAATTGCTTCTTTTTCTGCTTGTACTTTATCAACACCTAAAACTTCTACCAAAAACATCATTAATATATCTTGCCTTTTTATCACTTCAATAGCATAACTTTCACCTTGTTTTGTTAGCGTAATATTACCATAAGTTTGATAATGAATCAGTTTCATGTCTTTCAATAAATTAATTGCCTTGTTTACACTTGGTTTTGTAATTTCTAATTTACAAGCAATATCGGTTACTCTAACTTTTTGATTATTTTTTTCTAGCAAGTATATTGTTTTTAAATATTCTTCTTGCGAATTTGTTAATTTCATGTTCCTCTCCTTTTGTTAGTCTTCGCTAACATTTTACTACAAGTCCTCTTATTTGTCAAGAAAAAACACTCATAGACTTTTCTACAAGTGTTTCTTCTATTTCCATTCTTACACTCCTTTAACAGAAAGAAATAAAATCATATTATTGATAATAAGGATTGTTATTATAATTATTTTAATGGTATCTTTTTATATTTAATATAGAATACTATTCCAATACTTCCTACCATTGTTATAACAAAAATAATCATTGTAGCAATTCCTGTATTAGGCAATATTTGTTTTGCTATGGTAGGATCATTATTTTTGATGGTATTACTCTTTCCTCCATTTTCTAATGTTCCTCCTTGTGTCCCAGAACCTCCACTGTTTCCAGTATTTCCTGGTTTCTCTGAATTCTCATTATTTCCTGTCCCTGTATTATTTCCTATTTCCACTTTTTTCAATCCAGATGGCCAAGTTTTGTATCCATATACTGTTTTACTATCTGTATCTTTTGCCTTCATATATAAAATATACAATCCACCATCTGTTGGTAACCTCTCTGACTCAATTTCTGTATAAGGAATTGAAGTAGTAAAAGCTATGCATTTTTGCCAATCTGTTAATGTTGCAATATCGTTTTCTGTAATATTAAAAATATCTTCTATTGAAGTTTTATTATCAATTGCTTCATTATATTTAAGAATAATATTTTCATCTGTTACTTTAACAAATTTGTAGTATACATTTTTTATATTATAAACTGCTCCTTTCCATTTATCTACACTACTGCCATTTCCTCCTATAAAATAATATGTCCCTCTCTCTTCAAGCAAGTCAAAAGTATGATAAGGTGGCAAAGTTAAATCTAATTGCAAAGCGTCTATAAGGAATTTATCTTCTTTTATATCTTTTATATAAAGGTATGCTGTATTGGTTGTTCTTAATATATTTAAAATATCTTTTTCTGATACTAGCAAATTAATCTGAGCCGTTTGGTTAATTTCATTAAAGTCATTTAACCCATGCCATTTGCTTACTTCTTCTTTTGCTTTGGTTGTAGCAATTGCCCATTCATATCCTCCATCTGATTTTAATGGAATATTAGTAAGTTTTAATTCAATATCTCCATTGATTCCCTCGACTATTTTATTAACTACAATTCCATCACTTGTTGAAAAACTTTCTGTTGCATTTACTTTTGTTGTAAATAATAACATAAAAGTAATCATAATTCCTAAACTAATGCTAATTTTTCTTCTTGTCATAAAAAAATCCTCCTTTGTTTTCTCAATTTTATATATCTTTTGATATAAAGTTAATCTTATTTTAATTCTTTCGAAACAATTTGTCAATACTATTGTGTTGTTTTTTGTCCACTTTTGTTTCTATTGTTTATTTTAGCATTAATAAGTTAATACTATAATAGATAGTATAATCTAGTTAAGGAGGATTTTATGGACGAGAAAAAAGAAAAAACAGAAAGAATGAAAAAAATAGGAGAACAAATTCATATTTCTCGCAAAAAATGCAAATATACCAGAGAAACTTTGGCTGAAAAAAGTGGAATTTCACCTAATTATCTTTATAACATTGAAATTGGTAATAAGGTTCCAAATGTCTTAATTTTTTTAGATCTTTGTCAAGCCTTAGATATACCAAGTGGTATTTTATTAAATCCTGCTGTTGAAAATAGATTTCATTCATTCATCGAAGATATCTCAAGTGATTTCAATAAATTAACCAATAATGAAATTGCATTAATCAAAAATACTATTCATTTTTTAGCCAAACAAAAGTAACAATTTTATTAAATACAGATGAAATCTTTTATTTTGTCGTACTTACTATCCCCAATACCATTGACTTCTTTTATCTCTTCAATTTTGCTAAACTTTCCCTTCTCTTTTCGATATGTCATTATTTTTATTGCAGTAGAAGGTCCTATTCCTGGTAAAGTTTCTAATTGAGTTTGTGTAGCTGTATTAATATTAACTTTGGTTGTTCCTTTTCTTTCTGTCTTTTCTTCTGTCTTATTGCTCTCCATTATCCCACTAGTCGTTGTTACCTCTGAAATATTGGTTTGATTTGTTATTTCTTTTTGCTGTTTTTCTTGTTTGGTTGGAATATGAATTTTCATGCCATCTTCTAATTTGTAAGCTAAATTAATCTCTTCTATGGAAGCATCTTCTCTTATTCCACCTGCCTGATCAATCGCATCTGAAATTCTGCTGTTTACTTTTAATTCTACAATTCCTTCTTTGTTTACAGCTCCAGAAACATGAATCACAATTCGGTCATCACTATATTTTTCTTCTTGTTGCTTAGTTTCCTCATTTGATTGAATTTCGCTTGCTTCCATGTTATCTTGTAAATCGAATTCCGTCATACTTTCCTCTTCTTTTGCATATACATAGTAACAAATAAATGCTATTACAATTGTTATTAGTATTCCTAATATAATTTTTTGCTTTTTATTAAAATTATACATACCAAAACCTCCTTTTTATTTTTATCTTTAATTTTCTTGAAAAATCTGAAAAAATAGGATATGATAGACACATAAAGTAAGGAGAATGAAAATGAAACAATTATTAATCCATAAAAAAATAAGCATACTTTTTCTTATATTGCTTCTTTTGTCAATCAATTTTTCCTTTGTTTTTGCTCAATCAGAAGAACCCAAACTAGTATCACAAGCTGGAATTTTAATTGATAACAAGACAGGAAAAGTATTATATAGCAAAAATGCAACAGAAAAAATGTATCCAGCAAGCACCACTAAAATTATAACTGCTATTTTAGCATTAGAACATTGTAATTTAAATGATAAAGTAACTGTTAGTTATGATACTATCATGTCAATTCCAGATGGTTATTCTTCTGCTTCTTTACAAGTAGGTGAAGAATTAACAGTTGAACAATTATTGCAACTTTTACTGGTTCATTCAGCTAATGATTCTGCTAATGCATTAGCAGAACATATTGGTGGTTCTGTTGAAAGTTTTGTTTCCATGATGAACACAAAAGTACACGAATTAGGTTTAACCAATACACATTTTACAAATGCTTTTGGTATGCACGATGAAAATCATTACACAACGGCTCAAGATTTAGCCATCATGATGAAATATTGCATTACCAATGAAGATTTTAGAAAATTAGCTGGACAAGCTTCTTGTGCCATTCCTGCTACCAATCGACATGGTCCAAGAAAATATATTTCCACCAACGCCTTGATCATACCAAATACCGATTCTTATTATCCTCATTTAACTTGTGGTAAAACTGGTTATACTTCACAAGCTGGAGATTGTCTTGTTTCTTGTAGTTATCAAAATGACTTAGAATTAATTTGTGTTATTTTGGGTGGTAAAACAATGAATGGTATTTCTACTAGATTTTCTGAAACAAAAACTTTATTGGAATATGCTTATCAAAATTATTCTATAAAAAGTTTATTAAATCAACATGATGTTGTTTCCACTCTTCAAATAAAAAATGCTACTAAGGATACCAAAAACTTAGAATTATTAGCTGATACTTCTATCCAGGCTTTAGTCAATCATTCTCTTTCAGAAGATCAGTATATTTTAGATATAAAACTAAACGATAAAATTCAAGCACCAATTGAACAAGGTGATATTTTAGGAATTGCTTCTTATTCAATTGATGGTATAGAATATAGAACTAATTTAATTGCTTCCCATGCTGTTAAAAAGTCAAAAATGTTAACTTATATTATTGAAATAAGTGCTGGTATATTGATTTTAATTTTAATTTATTGGATCTTTTTTCATAAGAAAAAAACAAATGTATATGAATTTAGGGGTTATTAAGGCAGATAAAATCTGCCTTTTAATAATCTTTTCCTATTATAATGGTTACATCTACTTTACTTGAACTTGATTCACTTGTTTCTATAGAACCTGCACCAATTACATCTTTCATATTTTTTAGTAAGGTTTCATTTACATTCTTTTTATTGATAATTGTAGTTTTTGTTGTTGTATTGGTACTTCCTGTTCTTGTAACTTTGAATCCAGCTCCTTGCAATTGATTTACTACTTTCTGCAAATTGCTATTGCTACCACTACCATTTAATACTTCTATGCTAATATCTTCTTTGCGATTACTAATGGTAGTTTCTTCACCTGTTGTGGTTTCTTCTTCTATTTCTTCTATATCTCGATCAAAAAATAATTCTTGTACTAATGCTTTGGTTTTTGCTTTGTCATGAACAAAAATACTAACATAATTTGTTTTGTTTAAGCTTGGTACATCACCTGGCAATGTTTCTGTTAACATGTTTTCTGTATTAAATTCTACTGCATAAGGAATATAGTCTTTTGCTACATTAAAATCTACATTTGTGATTACATTGTCTTTGGCAACATCTAAAATTTGACCTAATTTGAATATATTTTCTGGTTTTGCTGTTTGTTTAATAACTTGTAATATAAATTCTCTTTGTGTTCTCATTCTTCCTAAGTCATTATCTCCATATTCGGCTGGATAAGATGTTCCATTGTTGTTATGTCTAAAACGTACTAATTGCTCTGCCTTATCTCCATCTAATTTTTGTTCTCCTTTTTTTAAGTGAATGTGTAAATCTTGTGATGTATCATCATAATTCATATCAATTGGAACATTGAATGTAACTCCTCCGATTACATCAACTAATTTGATTAAGGCTTCATTTTTGATTACAATATAATATTCTATGTTTAATCCAGTAATTTCATTTACAGCTGAAAGAGTCTCATCTGGTCTATGTTTTCTACTATATAAGGCATTTATTTTTTCATAAGCTGTAGCTCTTGCTGTATTTTTCCCTGTATAAGTGTCTCTTGGTATGGATAGTAACGTTGCTTTTTGTGTATTGGGATTATAGGAAGCTACTATGATGGTATCTGTTAATTCTGAGTTTTCTTCGTCTGTACTAATTCCTAATAAAAGCACTTTAAATTCGCCTAAGTTTTTTTTGGTATTTTCGTCATGTCCTACCATTGTTGCTAACATTCCTGTCATTCCCCCACCGTTTTTATGAACACGGTAAGCAAATATGCCTCCTGCTATTAATAAAAGTAGAAATGTTACAAATACAATTTTTTTCCAAGTTTTCTTTTTTCTTTTTTTCTTTGTATTACTACTTTTGTTATTATTCTTACTATTTTTTATGTCTTTTTTGTTCATTTGTTTCTTTTCCAAAATATTTCACTCCTAATTTTTCATGGCACTAGTATAGCAAAGTTGCTTTAAAAAATCAATAAAATTCACTAAAAAAACACATTTAAAATATTATTTTCATACATTGTTTTTCCGAGAAATGATTGTTGCATCATTGTATTTATTTTTTGATTTGGGTTGATCTGTTCTGATACACCTAAGATCAAAAGTGCCACATAAACAATTAAAATTCCTCTTAAAACGCCATAAATCATACCACCTGTTTTATTTAATTGATCGATAATTGGTAATTTTGCTATAGCATCTGCAAGTATGCTTATAAATTTTAATGCAATTCTAGTTCCTATTAATAAAATAATCATAACACTTCCCTTTACAATGTTAATTGCTAATGTTCGTGCTGTTTGTGGTAACATGTTATTTTTAGCTGATTCTATCATCTGATTGGTTAATTCTTCTTCTCCGCTATTTTCTTGCATTACATTATTTACATTTTCATAAATTGCATTTTCAATTGCTTCATCAATTCCTGTTACATTGATTACTAAATTAGAAATTGGCTGATATAAAATAAAAGTTATAACGATGGATATTACAAAAGCACACAAACCAATGGCTAATTTTACCAAGCCTTTTTTATATGCTAAAAAAGTTGATAATGCTACAATTGCAATAATGATTAAATCAATGATAAATCCCATTTTCCTCTTCCTCCCTATAAATTAATAATTTCAATTCTATCTCGATAAATAATTCCAGCTATATGATTGGATACTACAATATTGGTAATTTCTTGTTTGGCTAAGTAACGTTTCACTAACCAACCACTTGTATTGATAAATTCTACTTCTGTTCCCAAGTTTAATGCTATCACATCTCCATAAGTATAAATCTCTTTTGTAACACTATTTACTGTATATTCTTTTTTCCCTTTGTTTTCTGTATCTACCATATTAACAACTGAATCTGCTGTAAATAATCCCGATGATCTTTCTTCTATTTCGATGGCATGATTGGTTAATTCAATGGATTGAAAAATCACTTTTTTATTTTCATTTTTAATTAACATATTGTCTTGATTGTCTTCTATAATATGAATACAATCTGTATACATACAGACTAATTTATTTTTGTCTTGATATTTGATGTTGGTTATTAATTTTCCTGCTTCTCCTTGATAAGTATTTTCTAATGAATTGGTTGGATCTGAACTGGCTTTATCAATGGAAATTATTTTTATGTTTGATTGTATCATTGTTCCAGAGGTATCTACTTCTGCAATCGCTAAATGTTTGTTATCATTTGATATGGTAGCATCTGCTGTTCTGGTAGACGAAAGATAGGTTTTAAACATTTCTTTTCCTTCTGGGTTATACATAGTTATAACCGTTTTGTAACTGGTATCTGATATCACAACTGCCACATACCCATTTTTATTTACATGTACCTGTGATATATTCCCTTCTATTTGTGCTTCCCATGTAATTTCTTTATCGGTTAACAGATATAATTTTTTCCCTTTTTTTTCAGCCATTACTAAAAATCGGTTGGTTGAGTCAAAAATTGGATTCGAAATTTCTACTTCTAGTGTTTTTTCTTCATTTCCTGTTGTTCCATAAATTTTAAATTTGTTCTTATTCAATACTCCAATGTATCTGTTAAAAGCATAAATATTTGATGTTTCACTTTCTTTTAATTCAATGGTACTTACATTGTCTTGCATAATTTCTTTTTGAAATATGTTTTTGTCAATCCATTCTCTTATTTCTATGTTGTTATAATAGATGATTGTTAACACTAACATAGCTATTCCTATGACCCCAATTAAAATAAGGATCAAGATTGTTTTTGGTTGTTTAATTTTTTCTTTTATTCCCTCTTTCCAGTTATCTTCCATGGATTTTTCTCCTTGTTTTTTCTTTGTTATTATTCTACTATATAGACAATAAAAAAGCAAGTAAAAAACTTCTGTTATTTTTTACTTGCTTAAACTTCCATTTATAACTAAATTGTTACGTTTTATCTTAGCCATTTTACTGCTCTATTTCCGTAAATACAGTCCCATGGTGAACCAGCCAAGCTATTCGGCTCTTTATCTATAATAATTTCTTTTAAATTGGAACACTCAGAAAAAACTCCCCAATCACCCATCTTTTCCACGCTATTAGGAATTTCTATCCTGGTTAAATCTCTACAAGAAAGAAAAGCAGCATATCCTATTATTTTTAGTGTTTGTGGAAGAACGATCTCTTTTAATTGTTGTCTACATGAGAAAGCAGTATCACCAATTTCTTTTACTCCTTCTGGGATTTCAAATCTTGTTACAACATTATTTACAAAAGCTATTATTTTTGTTTTATCTTTGGTATAAATAGCTCCATTTTCACTCATAAAATTGGGATTCTGTGAATCGATTTCTATATCTTGTAATCCAAAATTATACTGAAACGTCTCACCATTTATTTCTTCTACATTTTTACCAAGTTTTATATTTTTAACATGATATATTCCTTTTAAAGAATGTGATTCCAATTTTTTTAGAGTACTTGGAAAATTGAGCGTATTTACATTATTACATTTTTCTACTGCTGCCCCTTTTAACTCTTCTATTCCTTCTTCTAATGTTATAGTTTGTGCTTGTGAATAACAAAAATATAAGATTTTTTTATCTTTACTAAGAATTTGTTGATTAATGGATAAATAATTTGGATTACTCTGACTAATTTCTATTTCTTCGATTGACCAAGGAAAAAATCCTGCATCGATTTCATTTACACTTTCTGGTATCATTACTTTTTTTATGTTCCAAAAAGGCATCAACACTCCTGAACCAATATAGGTAATTCCATTTGGTACAGTAAAAGTATTTCCTTGAATCGCTTGTTTTGTTATAACATACATTTGCGTTTTATTTTTTAATAATAGAATTCCATTTTCAACGATAAAATGTTGATTTTCTGAACTTAAATTGATATCTTCTAAAGAAGATGTTGCATCATAAAAACAATTACTATCTATTTTTTCTAACGTTCTAGGAAGCGAAATTTTAGTTAAACTAGTAGCTCCTTGAAATAAAAATCCTCCTATTTCTTTTATTCCATCTGGTATCTTAATTTCTCTTAAAGCAACACAGTTAGCAAATAAATGACTATATAAAACTTCTATTTGATTAGATAATTGTACATTCACTAACGCACTACAATTCCAAAAAACACCGTAACCTAATTCTTTTACTGTATTAGGCATAGAGATTGTTTTCAAATGAACACAATCTTTAAATGCATAACTAGCAATTGTTTCTAAACCTTTATTTCCATCTGATAAAATCACAACTTCTTCTAATGTATCATTTCCATTAAAAGCATTTGCATTAATTTTTTTGCAGGTAGGTGGAATAATGATTTTTTTCATTCCTTCTAGTTTCGCAAAAGTTCCTTCTCCTACTTCTTTTACTCTTTCTGGTATGGTAATGGTTCCTGTTCCTTCATCCATTAGAAATAAATTCTTATCTGAAGAAATTAATACACCATCTATAATTTCATAAGGATTTGTTTTTAGTCCCATTTCTAATGCCCATTGTGCTTCTTTTTTATTTTGCGTAAAATAAAATATTTCTCCTTTTATAATTTCGAAATCTTTTACTATCTTTTTCTCCATGCCAGATAACACAGTATAAATACTACCTGTTTCCGATTCTTTCTTAGTATTATAAAATAGAGAAGTTTCTCCTGCATTCAAGGTTCCTTTTTCAAATTCTTGATCTTGCAACTTTTTTTCGCCTAAATAAATTTTAAATCTCTCATCTATTTTGGCTATTTCTGTTTTAAAATTTGCCTCTTGTGCCTTGGTTATCATACCATTTTCGCCCCATAAAACACTAATTGTTACACTTGCTAGTATTAACAAAACAATAATAGTAATGACTAATGCTATTAAAGTAATTCCTTTTTCTACTCTTTTTTTCATTCGATTTCTCCTATTTATAATACTATTATTTTATTTACATATTATATGATATCTTGTTTTTTGTCAATAACTTCCAATCGTAAATTTCATGAATTAACCTAAAACCTATTCGTTCTAACTATTAGCCTTTTAGTTTTTCTAACTTTTAGTTAGTTTATTTCTTCTATGTCATATTATATTAACTAATTTCATTTGTCAATCAAAATGGAAAAAATATGTATGCATAAACATAGTATGTTATCACTAAGTTGTCGTAATGTTTTTTTCATGATAAGATTTTTTAAGTTTCAAGGTAGGAGTAGGTAGATGGAAGATTGGGGACAAGTTAATTTGCGATTAGATGAATTTTTGAAAAGCCATAATATTAGCCGTTCTAGTTTATCACGTAACGCTCAAATCCATTATGGTCAATTATTAAAATATTGTAGAAATGATATGCAAAAAGTTGATTTAAATTTATTAGCTAGAATCTGTAAAACAATTAATTGTGAAATAGGTGATATTATTGAATATTTGCCACCTAAAAACAATTAATTGTTTTATTTTACTATAAAGTTATTATTGTTTTATTTGTATCTTTGTTGTAATCAATTTTAAAATTTGAAACAGTCCTAAATAACCAAAGATCGGATACAAAGAACTGACTAAATTAGAAAAACCAATTTTAGAAATTAAGACAGAAGTTATGCAGATGATAACCGCAACTTGTGTATAACTTTTTTTGTTTTTCGTTGTATTTTGTAAAAAACTTGCTCCTAAAGAAATGGTTGTTGTGAAGATCGAACCCAAAATGATGAATCCATAGATATATTTTAATAGTTTAAACATATTAGATACAACATAAACAGCTGGCATTTCTAAGTTAGAAATCTCTACATCTACTCTTACTAATAATAAAAACACAATGATCGATAACAAAATAATGATACTTGTACTAATGGTTGCAATTTTTATAATTTGTTTTTTATTTTGAATGTAATCTTTCATGGTTAACAACACAGGAATTAGTAAAATACTATTGTAACTACTATATAAAATAGCACTTAATAAGAAACTAGAAGGATTGGTCCTAATTATATATTTTCCGAATTCCCAAAAATGAATTTCTTTTAAATTAATTCCTCCAATGATTACCAAAAATAAGATTAGGATTGGTACTAATAATTCATTTGCTTTCACCACACCTTTCATACTTGTCATAAAAATAATAAATGTCATAATCGCTAATAGACTACTACCTATTAAGCTATTCATTCCTAATTCTTGTTCAAAATAAGCTCCAAATCCTGCTATCATAATAAAAAATGTAATTAATATAAATCCATTGATTACAAAGTTCATGATTGACTTTATTTTTCCATTTTTCTTAATTACTATCTCTAAAAATTCTTTATAGTTATTGGTTCCATATTTATTTACTATTCGAAACGTTTTTTCAATAACATATCCCATAATCAGACTAGAAATAATCAGACCTATCATTCCTTCGATTCCATACGAAAAGAAAAATAGATACATTTCTTGCCCAGACGCAAATCCTGCTCCTATCATAGTTCCAATAATTACAAATACAACTTTTAAAATATTTTTCATTGAAAAAACCCCATATTATTTTATGGAGTTTTTTGGTAATTATTCATTTTAATTATCTTTTTCTTCTTCTAATTTGCCAAATCATAATTCCTACAACGATAATAATAACTGGTAAAGTAAAGATGATTGACATGATTATGATATTTTGTTGCTCTGTTACTGTATATCTAACGGTATTATAGTCTTTTCTAATTGTTATCGTGTCTTCTCTTTCATTTAAGTATGCTACTGAATTTAAGATCAGATCTTTATTGTTGTATAAATCTACTGTTGACATAGTATAACCATTGATTTGAACTTGCATATCCATTGCAAATAATTCATTTGCATAAATAATTAATTTTGATGTTTTTCCTTCTTCTATTGTTTTCGTTACTATACCTGCAACAATACAAGCTTCTGGTTCTCCGTCTATCGCAGTTCTAGTTGGTGACGTTTGATTTAAGTTTGTTCTTACAAAAGCTTGCTCTGTTGTGGTTGCTAAAGTTTCTTGCTGAACGCCTAATTCTTCTAACTTTTCTTCTTGGAAAGTAATTTTAGCAGCATCTACTAAGCAAAAATTCATCGTCATATTTAATTTTTGTGTTAAACTTGTGCTTTGTGCTTCTTCTATGATAAAGTCTGGATAACCAGCTACCATATTAGCTGAATTCCCTTCAAATATGACCCCTTTTTCAATCGTAATTCCATATTCATCTAATACTTTTTGAAAATTAGTTAAATCTACATTCGTAACATTTGCTCCACATAGTAATAGGATTTCTCCACCATTTTTGATATATTCAATGATTTTATCTCTTTCTTGTTCTGTTAAATCTTCTTTTAATGTTGTAATAATTAAACAATCACAATCTTCTGGGATTCCTCCTTTTGCTAATATATCTAACGTCTCTACTTCATTTGCTTCGTTTTCCATTGCTTGTATAATGGTACCAAAATATTGGGTTGTATACATGGTATGATTACTCATAAAATATACTTTTGATTTTTCTTCTGTTGTAACCGCTACAATAGCATTGGTTATCGCTTCTTCTGTAATATTAATTTGATCCCCTGTTGTATAATCATAAGTATATAAGTCCATTTCAGTTAATGTTTTTTCATTTTCACCTGATTTTACAATGATCAAGCTATCTGTTGGATTTAGTGAATATGTTTGCATTAAGTCTGCTCTTGCAGATAGATCATCTATTTTTTCTATTTTAATGTGATTGTTCAATTCTACATATCTTTCTACAAAACTGATAACTGTTGTGTTATTACTGTAATTAATTAGCGTAATCGTAATTTCTTTGTCTACATTTCCTAATTTATCTTTTGTTTCTTGTGATAAAGAATATATTTTACTTTCTGTACAATCAATTTCTGGTAATACTATATTTTGTAATAAAATATTAATACCAATATAAATTGCAATTATGATCAATACTAATAAAATGGTTTTACTTCCATTGATTAGCCATTTTTTCTTTAAAATATTTCCTATTTTATTAAAAAATTTTTTCACTTCTTATCCTCCTATTTAACCATTTTTCTTCTTTGCATAACAAGCATTGTTAAGCTAATAAATATCAAACCAAATAATAGTAAACTAATCACATTTTCTAGGGATATTACCCCTTGTGCAAAACTAATGTAAAAATTGATTAATGTAAATCCTGAAAATATGCTACTAATATCTGTCATAAATAAAGAGAGAATTAGAAATGCAACTGTTATGATTCCTGCTATAATCTGATTTTCCGTTAAACTAGAAGCAAACATTCCTACTGATAAAGTAGCAATACTAATTAAAATAAATCCTAACATGGCAACCAACACAGAATAGATACTTGGTTGTCCAAAAAATGAAACAATACCAAAAAATAGGAATGATATGAGTAAAGTAATTATAATTACACTTAATCCTGCTAATAATTTCCCCATTACTATTTTGAATATACTAATTGGTGCTGTCAATAGTAATTGCTCTGTTCCATTTTTTCTTTCTTCTGCAAACATTCTCATCGTTAAAATTGGTACAATAATGATTAATCCATATAATGCAGTATAATAATACAAAGCTCCTAGATCTACTGTTCCTGTTGAAAGTACTGTTAAATAAAAAAACAAACTAAAACATAATAAAAATATTCCTATTACTACATATCCTATTGGAGATAGAAAATAACTTTTTAATTCTTTTTTCAATATGGCTCTCATTTTATTCTTCTCCTCCTTCAATTAATTTCATAAAGGCATCTTCTAAGGTTGTATCTGCCTTTTTCATTTCAAATATTGTGATATTTTCTTTGGCTAATTCTGAGAAGATCGTTTTCCTCAAATCCACTTCTCCTTTTGCTTGAATGACATATTGTTTTGTTCCATCTTCATTTTCTGTCACTAATTCAATTTTTTCAATATCTTTTATTTTATCTTTTACTGTTTTCATTTTATCTTCTGTATCTTCTACTGTAACATAAATACTATTGTTATTCGTCACTTTATTTTCTAAGTTCTCTGGCGTATCAATTGCTATAATTTTTCCTTTATTAATGATGATTACTTTGTTACAAATTTGGCTAACTTCTGATAGAATGTGAGAACTTAAGATAACGGTATGGGTTTTTCCTAATTCTTTAATAAGATTTCTAATTTCCGTAATTTGTTTTGGATCTAATCCTACGGTTGGTTCATCTAAGATTAATATTTTTGGATTTCCTACCAATGCACCTGCCATACTAACTCTTTGTTTATATCCTCTTGATAAGTTTTTAATTAATTTTTTCTGAACATCTTTTAAACCTGTTTGTTCTATGATTTCTTCTACTTTTTCTTTTTTCGTTTTTTTATCAACTTGTTTGATTTCTGCCATATAAGTTATAAATTCTTTTACTGTTAAATCTGTATATAATGGGACACCTTCTGGCATATATCCTATTTCTTTCTTGGCTTTTTTTGGTTTTTTCGCCATATCATATCCATCTACAATTATTTCTCCGTTCTGTTTGTTCAATAAAACCTGTTATCATATTCATAGTTGTACTCTTTCCCGCACCATTTGGTCCAAGCAATCCTATGATTTCACCTTCTTGAATGGTAAAGCTGATGTTATCAACAGCTATTGCTTTCCCATACTTTTTTGTAACATTTTTTACCTCTATCACAAAAAATTCCTCCTTTATTTCTCTTCTAATCGTTTAATCCCTAACATGTTATCACTTTCTTTTTTTCTTGTAAAGCGTTTCACAAAAAATTCACAATGTCTCATTTTAAATTGTTAGAAGATGTGTCCCAAAAAGCACAAAAATGTGCAAAAAGAACCGTCCCCAATTGCACATATATTTTTCTATTGTGCATATTTATTGATTAGGAGTGTGTTGTTATGGAATGGTTTTACCCTTTTTTGATTACTTTTACTCTTGTGTTTTTTTCTGAATTAGGAGATAAAACACAACTTCTTGTTTTGTCTTTTTCTACCAAAAATCGAATTAAGTATATTTTATTGGGGGTAGCAATTGGTACTTTTTTGAGTCATGGTTTTGCTATTTTGTTCGGTAGCAATGTAGCTTATTTTTCTAGTGATTCTTTTCAATTTTATTTGAAAGTTTTTACTTATACTTCTTTTGTGTTATTTGGTATATGGGGGTTTTTACCTAAGAATGTTTGTTCCAATCCTTCTAAGGCTTCCAACAATCACAAACTTTCTCATAAATCTAATTTTTTACAAAAGTTTTGTTCTTTAAAATTGAATTGTGTTTTTATGGTTGCTTTCTGCATTTTGGTTGGAGAGATTGGAGATAAAACTTTTTTGGCTTCTTTGAGCCTTGGTTTTGAGTATCCTCATTCTAAGTTTCCTTTGATTCTTGGTTCTGTTTGTGGTATGGTTCTCAGTAATTTGATTGCTATTGTTTGTGGCAGACTAATTGGTACTCATTTAAAACAAGGTTTTATTGATGTAGTTTCTAATATTTCTTTTATTGTTTTTGGTATATTGGGCTTTTTACATGTTATTTTTTGATTTTTGGTACTTTTTGATTTTTTGCTGTAAATTTTTATAGTTAATGCAGTATAATCTTAAAATAGTATATTTGTCAGACTTATTTCTAGTTTTTAAATGAAAAAACGGAAATAAGTCTTTAATTATATCTTCAAAATTATAAAAATTTGCATAACAAATAAACCAACTAAAGTCAGTTTTTTAAACTTATTTCCGTTTTCCATGTAGTTTCTTTTAATAATTTTATTTATATAATTTTAAAAATAATTCTTCGTCATACACCTTTAT
>JAAVZN010000023.1 GCA_022791675.1 Clostridia bacterium
AAATTTATTTATTTTTGATTTTTTTTGGGACGGGGAAAAAAAACATCACACAAAAAATATATATACAAAGTGATTTTTTTTGACCCCGTCCCAAAAAACATCAAAATTAAATAACTTTTTAATTGGCTACTACTACCATTGAATGTCTAATTACTTTGTTTCCTATTTTGTAACCTTTTCGATATTCTTCTGCAATTTCTTTTTCCCCCAAGTTTCCATCTTGAACACTACTTACTGCTTCATGAAGTTCTGGATCAAAAGTTTCTCCTATTGTTTTGATTTCTTCTACTCCCTTAGAAGCAAGAACATCTTTGAATTGTTTTAATAGCAGTTCAATTCCTTTTTTGTATTCTTCGTCTTGTGTTTCAATTTTTACAGCATTTTCTAAGTTGTCTACAACTGGAAGAATGACTTCTACTACATCAGAAAGAATTGAATTGTACAATCCTTCTCTTTCTTTACTGCTTCTTTTTTTATAATTTTCAAATTCTGCTAAAATTCTTTTATAACGGTCTTCTAATTCTTCATAATCTTGCTTTGGTACCATGTCTTTACAATTGGTTTCTACTGTTTGGCTTTGGTTTTCTACTAAGTTTTCTTCCAAATTTTCTTTTAAATTTTCCTTTTCATTTTCTGCCATTTTACTTTCTTCCTTTCTTTTCCTCTCTTTTACTTTGTTTAAATTCATTTTATAAAAAAGTAAATAAGAGATTTTTTAATTTTCATTTCTTCTTTTCTATTTTTTTGTTTTACCATTTTACCATAATTGTTTTTCAAGTATCATTCATTTCTTTTAACTTTTTATTAATGTATTTCATAACAGAAATTACTTTTGAGTAATCCATTCTTTTCGGTCCAATAATACCAATGGTTCCTAAATCTTTTCCATTGACCTGATGTTTAAAAGTAACTACACTAAAGTCTTTTAATTCTTGCTTTTCATTTTCTTCTCCAATATAGACATTGATATCTTCTGCAAATCCTGTGTTTAACATATCTGCAACTAGTTCTTTGGTATCTAATATATTAATAAAGTTTTTGGCTACTTCTAAACTATTAAATTCTGGTAGGTCAAATGATTTATTCGTTCCTTCTAAATAAATTTTGTTTTCTTCTTCTAATACTTTCTTGATTTGTTCAATGATTGGTTTGATTACATTGACACTGTATGTCATTTCGTCATATAAATATTCTTCTAATGGTCGATCAATGGTTTCAATTGGTTGATGTTTTAGTTTGTTGTTAAACATATAATTCATTGTTTGTACTTGTTTTTCGTTAATGTCTTCGTCAAATTTAATAATGGTTTCTTTGACTAATCCAGAATCTGTTAGAATAACTGCCATCATCATTCTGGTTCCTAATAATACGAATTTGATTTCTTCAATTTGTTGTGTGTTCGTTTTAGGTCCTATTGAAACAGTTGTATAATGAGTTATCTCTGATATGGTGTTTGCTGTTATTTTAGTTAAATCTTCAATTTCATTTACTTTTGTTTCTAATTTTGAGCTAATGTATTTAATTTCTTCTCTACTAATATCATTATCATTTAATAGTTCGTCTACATAGTATCTATATCCTTTTGCTGATGGTATTCTTCCACTTGATGTATGTGTTTTGTCTAAAAAACCACCTTTTTCTAATTCTGACATTTCATTTCGAATGGTTGCACTACTACATGCTAACCCATAATTTTGTGTAATGGAATTAGAGCTTACTGGCTCTGCTGTGTTGATATATTCTTCTACAATAGCTTGTAAAACTTTCTTTTTTCTTTCATCTAACAACTTTTTCACCTCTTTTAGCACTCTTGTAGTTTGATTGCTAACCTTTTATATATTATACCCGTTTTTAGCACTTGTCAATACTAAGTGCTAATTTTTTTGTGAATTTTTTGTGAACAGATTAAAAAAACGCCCTTCAAAGATAGAGAGATTATCCTATAAACGAAAGGAATATTTTTCTTTTTTTTGGTTATATTAAAAATATAGTTTATAGAGGAGGTTTTTAAATGGAAAGCCCTGGTTATATTTTAAATGAAATTAATAAAGGAATCAAAATGGGTATGGATTCGATTTCTAACGTTTCTGAAAAAGTTCAAGAAGATGATTTTAAAAAAGCTCTAAAATTTCAATACGATCAATATAATGATATTCTAAATAAAGTTAATCAAGAATTGAGCCATTATAATGATTTTCCAAAAGAACTCAATCCGATGCAAAAAGCAATGGGTTGGTTCAGTGTAGAATTTAATACGATGGAAGATAAAAGTACTTCTAAAATTGCTGAAATGATGATTCAAGGTACTAACATGGGAATTATAAAAGGAGTTAAGCTTCTAAACCATAATCCTAATACAGAACAACCTGTTAAAAATATTTTGACAGAATTTGTACAGTTTCAAGAAAATACAGTGGAACAATTAAAAAAATATTTATAATTCATTGAAAAAAAACTAAGATATTATCTATCATAATAGAATATCTTAGCTTCTTTTTTATTCTACTGCTACAACAAAATCTCCTGTTTCTACACTTCCTTTTGTGACTGTTCCAGCACCTCCTAGACCACCTCTTGTTGTTTCTCCACCGCCTCTTGTTCCAGCACCTCCTGCTCCAGCATTAGCGGTAATGGTTCCCAGTGTTGATTCTTTTCTATAAAATATATTAACGCTTCCTCCACCAGAGCCTCCGCCTCCTGCTCGGTAAGCCCAGCCACCAACTGAACCATCGGCATGAATTGTACCATTATTTATAATGGTATTAGCATAAATAATTAATAATCCTCCTGTTCCATTACTTCCTGGTCCTGCATTTGACATACCTGAACCTCCAGGGTTTCCAGCACCTCCGCCGACCCCCCAAGTATAAAATGATTTTGCATTTCCATTTCCTCCTGCACCTCCATTTTCTGCTCCGTCACTCGCACTAACATGGTTGAATCCACCACCACCGCCAGTACCTCCTGAATAAGATGTTCCTGTTGAGCCAGCACCACTTATCCCAGCTGATAGCCCACCACCAGAACCTCCTCCGCCAGTCATTCTATCGGTTCCACTTGTTCCTGAATAATACCAGTATCCATTGCTATAAATACTATTGGGTGCAGAATATTTAGCACCTCCAATTGCTCCAACAGCTGGAACCGTCTCATACGATCCATCTTTATTTTCCCATAAATAGATATTCTCCCCTGTCGCTTTTGCACCAACATTATTAATAATGTATCCACTATTATTCGTTAAAGTTCCTGTGCAATATACAAAAAATCCTTTTGGTCCTCCATAAGCTGTATGATAAGGTTTTACTATCGCTTCTGCTTGAAGTGTTAAGTCTCCATCTACTTTTACGACGACCATTCTAGTTGCTTCTTCAGATTCTGAACCCACATCATTTTCATCACCAAAAATATGCTCTCCTGACCAGTCTTGATCCTCTTCAAAATAATACAAATGTATCTTGTAACTCACTCCATTTACTGCTACCTCATGATAACCATTCTCACTAATTTCCTGTATAGCACCAATCAATCCTGTTGCTATTAAATTTTCATCTTTTTGTTTTAAGTATTTTATTTCATTTTCTGTAACTTTATAGATATATTTCTCAACTGTAACAATTTCTATGGTTTCAGCATTTTTTCTTGTGACCTCTGCTTGTCTAAATGTTTCTTCTTTTTTTATTTCTTTTTCTATCTCATCTAAGTATGTTTTATGATCCCATTGATTCGTAACCTTATCTGATCTTAATCCATTTGCTATCACTTTTAAGATTTCTTCATATTCTTTCTTTTTAGTTTCTTCTCCTGCTTGATTTGCTTTGTTTAAAACTCCATTATTTCCTGTTAGTGTAGCAATACTAATTCCTGCTAAAATAAGTAAAATAATAATGGTTATTATTAGCGCTATTAGTGTAATTCCTTTTTGGTCTCTTTTGTTTTTTTGCATTATCTTTCCTTCTTTCGTGTTTTTTACTTATTATATCTTTCATTTTTGATGCTGACAATCATATAAAGTATTTTTAGTTGTCTTTTTTTTACATAATATTTATTTTACTATCCTAGAATACACTTTTTCCATATCCTGTTCATTTTGTTCATAATTCTTCGTTATTTTATTAATCTCACGATTTTGTGCCTGTTTTTTATTCTCTACATTCATAACAAAAAACATCAACAGCATAATAATAATTAAACATACTCCCACAACGAATAACGTAACCGATCCCTTTTCTCCTTTATTTTTCATTGGTACCACCTAACCTTTCTAAAATCATAAAAAATCTCTTCTCTTTTTCTTTTAAATTTTGAGAATCCTCGAATAATATTTTACCCTCTCCATTATTTAATAAACCATTATTGGTTAAAATATCCTTCAAGCGTTTTGCTAAATTAGATGCTCCATTAAAAAATTGAACTTGCCCCAAAACTTCTTGAATTTCCTTTTGTATAAGAGGATAATGCGTACAACCTAATACTACATTTTCTACTTTGTTTTTATATAACCCAATCGTATTTTCCAAATAGCTTTTTATTTCCTCTTTGTCTCCTCTCTCTATTTTATCAGCTAGTCCCATACAAGGCAACAAAAAAGTTTGATGATTATCATATTTCTTTAATAAGCAATTAAATTTTTCACTTTCCATCGTTCCTTTCGTTGCCATTACCAAAGTTGGCTTACTATAAGCAAAATCATGCACCATTTTGTAAGCGGGTTCAATGGCAACAAATGGAATTTGAGTATATTTTTCTCTTAAAAAATTTACCGCTTTAGCACTTGCTGTATTACATGCTATTACAATAACTTTACAATCCTCTTTTATAAGATACTGGACAATATTATCACATAATTGTATAATTTCTTCATCTGTTTTATCTCCATAAGGATTATTTTTCGAATCACTATAATAAATACAATTCTCATTTGGTAATATTTTTATTATTTCACTAAGTACTGTTACACCACCTATTCCTGAATCAAAAATACCTATTTTTCCGCTTCTATTCATTTTATTTCCACTTCCTCTTGGCTCTTTTGAATCTTAGAATGAAAAGCTAGGATACTTTGGAAAATAGGTGGAAAAAATAATAATCCAAATCCAAATAAACTTCCTCTTCCAAATTCTTTTGCCAGACAAAATCGTTTCATAATAGCTACAACTAACATCACAAACCAACCTAGTACTGGTATGAACCAAAAAAGCATAAGCCATGGTGATAATCCACAAACTTGATACATGACAATTTGTCTAGCAAAAGGAATGATAGCAAAAAATCCATGTTTCCCCGCTTTGTTGTAAATCTTCCAACGAAGAAACGTTTGATAAACAAATAAAATAATTGCTACTATTATGACCATTTTTATCATTTTATTGGCTAACAAAAACTTTGTAGTCATTTCTACTTTTTTGTTGTTTGGCATTTCTTTTACCATACTACTTACTATTTGTTCTGGTGTATAACCTTTTTCTACTTTTTCTTTGATCTCTTCTAAATCAATGTCATTTTCTATCATGTTTCTTATGCTTTTTTCATCTGTTGTTCTAATAAAATTACTTCCTATTTCTATGATACTTTTACTTATTCCTTGTGCTTCTAATTTTTCTGCATTCTCATCTAAAAGATCGGCAATATCTTCTGGGGAATATTGTTTGCTTAGTTCATCATACACTTTCAAAATATCTTGTTTCGTCATTTGGTTCATATCCATATCTTGTGTATATTGTGATAACTGTTCTTGCATTGTATTTAAGTCTATCGTTGCTTGCACAGTTCTCCCATCAATCATCATAAAAATTAAACTACTAGTCAATAATATTACTTTGATTATTTGCTTTTGTAATGGTTTCATTTTTCTCCCCTTTTATTTTTCTTCTATTATATCTTTATTTTTTAGATTTCGCAAGTTTCAAATTATGATCGAATAAAATTAGTAGCAATAATTGGCTCATTCTTTGGTAAAGCAAGACCTGCTTTTTTTCCTGCCTCAATTGATTTCAACAGCCAAGCCATATTGTTTCCCAATGTTCTCATTGTTTGCATTCCTTCTTCGTCTTTTAACACATCTTCTGGCTTACTACCATGTACCATATTCCAATATTGAGAAGAAACAATAGGCATATTACTAATTCCAAAATATTTATTTACTTCATCTAATGTAGCCGTTGCTCCTCCTCTTCTACAACTAGCAATTGCTGATGCTACTTTATGACTAAATAAGTTTCTTCTACCATAAAAGGCACGATCCATAAAAGAAGAAAGCATTCCAGAGCTTGCTGCAAAATGAACTGGTGTTCCAAAAACAAATCCATCTGTTTCAGGCACCTTAGCTAAAAACTCATTTACGTTATCTTGGATAAAGCATTTCCCTGTTTTTAAGCAACTTCCACAACCGATACAACCAGATATTGGTTTATTTCCGATCCAAAATATTTCTGTTTGAATTCCGTTTTGTTTTAAACTTTCCTCTACTTCTTTCAAAGCTGTATAAGTACACCCTTTCTCATTTGGACTTCCATTTACTAAAATTACTTTCATTATTATCCCCTTCCTATTGATTCTTTTTTATTGTTTTGCTTAGATGACAGCTAAAAAAATTATTGCTATTACTTCTTCATTATATTACTTTTTTTCCTAATTGTATACCTATCACATAAAAAAATACACCTTTGCTTTCACAAAAGTGCTTTTTTTCTTATCTTGCTGTTCCCATATACAATAAACTTGATAATTTAGAAATTGGCATTGTTTGTAGCCATACCGTTCCTGGTCCTTCTAAGGTTGTCAAAAATAATCCTTCTCCTCCAAATACAATATTTTTTACACCTTTTACGGTTTCAATATTTAGATTTACATCTTTTGTCATAGCAGCTACGTAACCATTGTCAACTTTTAACTTTTCTCCTGCTTGTAATTCTTTTTTTACCACAGAACCATCTATTTCTAAAAATACTTTTCCAGGTCCTGTTATTTTTTGCATAATAAAGCCTTCTCCTCCAAAAAATCCAGCTCCTAATTTTTTACGAAATTGCATAGCAATATCCACTGTATTTTCGGAACAAAGAAATGCACGTTTTTGAGCAATAATCGTTTCTCCTTCTTTTAAATCATATTCTAAAATTTTCCCTGGAAAACAAGAAGAAAAACCAATTTCTACATCATCTTGTTCTGCTGTATAAACATTCATAAAAAGTGATTCCCCTGCAAAAGCTCTTCCAATTCCTTTCATTATTCCACCATTGGTTGTAGT
Organism: Clostridia bacterium; assembly: GCA_022791675.1. GTDB lineage: Bacteria > Bacillota > Clostridia > TANB77 > CAG-508 > CAG-269. Next base: position 7,247 of record JAAVZN010000023.1, read on the forward strand.
TTTCATTTCTATTCCATGATCCATCCAGCTCATGCCACCATTTTCTGTTAAGATAGATTCTCCTTTTTTTAGTTTGCATATAACTGCTGGTAAAGTATCACCAATAATTTTTGCTTCCATTATAAAATTCCCCCTTATTAAATTTATGCCTCCATTATACAACATTTTTCTCCCTTTTTCAACAAGGAGATAAAAACAAATTAGCATGGGATTTTCTAAATCCCACACTAGCATCAAATATTTTTTATATTTTTCTTTTGAAAAGCTATAAACGTTGGTATGAACATAACTACCCAATACAATAGGCATATTACAACAGAAAATCCAAAAGTCATACCTTCCATTTTTGGTAAATTTCCATATAAATATTCTTCAAAGTTCCAATTCATACTTACAAAAATCCTCATAAATTGTACTTTAAATTGTATTACTAACAAATTGATCGTATCTGCTGACATAAATCCTAGCAATGGTAATGCAATTGCCACAGCACTATTGGTAAACAATGTGCTACAAGCAAATGCAAGTGTTGCTAATAAAATCATTTTTGGAAGTTGTGTTAAAATTTGAATTCCTAAAAATTCAAACACATTTAAAGTTTCTAAGTTTCCAGTTGTAAAATTGTATTGCAATATTGGCACAGATAAACTATCTAATCCGAAAATAACGCCTCCTACGATTATTTCCATAGCTACTACTGCAAAAATCGAAAACATTATCATGATTAAAACAGTAGCAAACTTAGCAAACAATATTTTGTTCCTCGTATATGGTTTCACTAATAATAATTTAATGGTTCCTTTATTAAATTCCTCACTTACAATTGTTCCTGCTATCATAACAATCATAACAATTATAAATAAACCGTATTCACTAAAGATATCTTTCAAAATCCCTCTTAAATCATTTGTTTTGTTAATGTCAACATTGTTTTCTAAAATATATTGACTAATTTCTCGTTTTTCTAAACTTTTATTGTATGTTTGTTTTCCTTTGTAGTCAAGTTCTTGTATTTCACTTTCCATGTTAATAATATTTTTTGATTCTGCTTGATAGCTTCCTAATGCCGTATTTCTAAAATCATTTCCATATATAATATCTTTACTAATTCGAATTTCAGCTACTTCTTGATCGATTTTAGCATTTTTGATTGCTATTTCTAACGATTGCAATTCTTGTTTATCCTCTGTTTTTGCTTTTTGTTCTTCTAATTCTCGACATGTTGTTTTTGCTTGTTCGAATTCTTTTTGAGCAAAGTATTTCCAATCTCCCCTATCTAATTTTTCAATAATTTCATTAAGTTCTTTTTCTATTTCAGTCACTTTTTCTGGATCTTTATTTTCTCCATATAAATAAGTATTTTTTTGGTTGACATAGCTTGATACTTGTGCAGATAAAACGCTTCTTTGCCAACTGTTTTTTTCATACTTTTGGCTCAAATCATATACATCTATTTGTGTTTTCATTTCAATATACATTTTGGTATCACTTGGTTTGTTTGGATCCAATTTAACTAATTCTTCTTTGGCATATTCAATGTATTTATCCGTATATTCATCATAACTTCCTGTATGATAGAAAAATTTATAAATACAATTGGTTAAAATAACAAAAGCCAAAATCACCATCAAAGTAATATAAAGATTCTTCTTTTTAAAAATTTTAGTTAGTTCATTTTTTATTAATCTATTCAATGACATTCCCTCCTGTCTTTTCGAAAAATGCTTGTTCCAAAGATTTTTCTTCTGTTTTTACTTCATATATTTTAATTTGATTTTCTACTAATTTTTGAATAAGTTCTGGAATTTGCTCTTTTTCTAACTGTATTTTAATTTGATTTTTATTTATTATAATGGCTTCTGGAAATAGTTTTTGAACTTTTTTACTATCTTCTACTTCCAATAATTTAAAATTCTTTCCTGCTTCTTTTTTTATTCTTGATAAATCACTTGTTTCAATGATCTGACCATTTTTGATAATACATACTTTATTACAAAAGTTATCTAGTTCAGCTAGATTGTGACTTGAAATTAATATCGCCATTTTTTCTTTTTGTGCTAAATCAATTAACAGCTCTCTCATTTCTTTGATTCCTTCTGGATCTAATCCATTGGTTGGTTCGTCTAATATTAATAGGTTTGGTCTATGTAAAATTGCTTGTGCAATTCCTAATCTTTGTCTCATACCTAAAGAATATTTAGAAACTTTGTCATGAATTCTGTTTTCTAATTTTACTAATCGAACGACCTCATTAATCCTTGTTTGATCAATTCCTTGGTATAAATTAGCAATTAATCTTAAATTCTCATTTCCTGATAAATACATATATAAATCTGGATTTTCTACAATGGCTCCTACTTTTTTTATGGCTTTTGTAAATTGTTTTTCAACATCAAAATCATTGATACGAACTTTTCCTTCTGTTATATTTTGAAGCCCTAATATTAGCTTAATTGTTGTTGTTTTTCCTGCTCCATTTGGTCCGATAAATCCTAAAATATCTCCTTCTTGCATTTCAAAGGAAACATTTTTTAGAATTTGCTTTTTTCCAAATTTTTTATTTAAGTTTTCACATTTTAAAATGGTCTTTCCCATTTTACTTTTCCCCTTTCTTTTTATACTAAATTCTATTTTTTAAGATATCCTTCATAAATAAATTTGCTAATTTCAAATCAAAAAAAATAGAGACCTAAGGAATCTACTTCCTTAATCCCTGTTATTTTAACATACTCTTTTTATAAATTCTATTGATTTTTTCTTAATTTTATCCAAAATTTTTCTTAAGTTTTTCTCTAGGCTTCTTTCATATCTTTATATACAATTTTTTCTATGTACTTTTCGTTTTTTTCTATTTCTTTTCGAATGGCTGTTGCGCTAATTGGATATTTTTTTCTTTTTCTATCTACTTGTACTTCTTGAATTTTTAAATCTCTGGCTACAAATTTTCCATAAGGTTCACTATTGTAAAAATGCGTTACTTCTATTCCTTTTATTTTTTCTTTCAAATAATTGGTTTGTATTTTAATGCTCTCCTCGTCTAATCCATATTGTTTTGGTGGATTTTTGGCATAAATAATGTTCGCTTTTGGATACATTTGTCGAATCCAATTTGCTCTTGTTTCTATTGGAAGTTTTGTTACCTCTGTTTCATAGATCACAATATAAAACTTGTCCATCTCTTCTAGCCCTTTTTCAATTAAGTATTGATGACCTTTATGCAATGGGGCAAATTTTCCAATGGTAAATCCAATTTTCATTTTATTTGCTTTCCTTTTTGTATTAATTGATCTGGCGGAGTGAGTGGGATTCGAACCCACGGGCCGATCTCTCGACTACTACAGTTCCAGTGTAGCTCGTTATGACCACTTCGATACCACTCCATTTCTTCTTGTATTATACACTATTTTTGTTTCCTTTACAAGATTTTTTCTCGAAAAGGAATAAATGCTCCTGGAATTGGGTATTTTTCTAAGATTTCTTGTTTTGTTACCCATATCAATTCTTTGTTTGTTGTTGTTACTTGTACTTTATACCCTATCATGTTCCATTCGATGTGTGAAAAAACATGATGATGTGTTCCTATTTTTTCTATGGTTTGATTGTTCGAATTTACTTTCCATTCTTCTAGTAGCTTTTCTATTTCTTGTTTTGTCATTTTTTTATTGATATTAGGAAATTCATACATATTGGCTAGTAATCCTGTTTGACTTCTTTTTCTAATGGCTATTTTTTTCTTATTTTCTAATAAAATTACTGTTATATTTTCTTTTTTCTTCTTTATTTTTTGCTTACGTACAGGTATTGTATTTGTTAAATTTTTATGATTTGCTACACAAAATTTTTGCAAGGGACATGTTTCGCACCATGGTTTACCATTTGGAATGCACACGATTTCTCCAAGCTCCATCAATCCTTCATTGAAATCTCCAGCTTGCTCTGGCATCATCTTTTGTAGTTTTTCAATCCATTCTTTTTTGGTTTTTGCTTCTAAAATATCTTTTTGACTTCCTACTACTCTACTGATAACACGAAGTACATTTCCATCTACTGCTGGTACTTTTTCATTATAAGCAATGGAACTAATTGCACCTGCTGTATATTCTCCTATTCCTGGTAGTTTGATTAGTTCTTGATAAGTTTTTGGCATTTGTCCATGGTATTGTTCTTGTATGATTTGTGCTGTCTTTTTTAGATTTCTAGCACGGTTATAATATCCTAATCCTTCCCATAATTTCAATAATTCTTTTTCTTCTATCTTCGCTAAATCTTGAATGGTTGGTAATTGTTTTAAAAATCTCTCATAATATTGTTTGACTGCTTCAATTCTTGTTTGTTGTAACATAATTTCTGAAATCCAAATATGGTAAGCATTTTTTTCTTTTCTCCAAGGTAATTCTCTTTTGTTTTCTTGATACCATTGTATGATTGGTTTGGTTATTTTTTTTAACTTTTCTATCTCTTCCATTTTTTCACCTATTAATAGATTCTAAAAATTTTTCACAACCATATACTATGTCATAATAGGTTGTATCAAAATCTCCTGTATACCACGGATCTGCTATGTCTCCTGGTTGTTCTGTAAAGTCCAATAATCGATAAATTTTGTGTTCTTTGTCACTTCCAACAATTTTTTTTATGTCTTCTACATTTCTTTTTTCCATTGCTAATATATAGTCATAAGTTTCGTAATCTTCTTTTCTTATCTGTTTTGACTGGTGTTCGGTAAAAGGTATGTTCATTTTTTTTAGCATCTGCTTGGCTTCTCCATATATTCCTTCTTTTTCTATCTCGTTATAATTGCTAGTAGCTCTTGATTGTATATCATAGTTTTGTGATTCTCCTCTTTTGTTTATCATGTCTTTTAATATAAATTCTGCCATTGGTGATCGACAAATGTTTCCTAAACATACAAATAATACTTTAATCATTTTACTTCTCCTTTTTTATTCTAAAATACTTGATTGATTTTTTATAACTCCCCTTACAACAGTTATATAATGTCCTTCAGGTACATTGTTAGAATCTCGAGCCTCTACATGTATTAGAATCTTACCTGTCTTATTTCCGTTTATATCAACTAATTCATGTTTTTCCATAATATTTTTGCTACCTCTTTATAATTTCATTTTTAATATTTCTATCATCTCTGGCATATATGCTTGTTTAGTAAATGTTACATTTTCATCTTTATTCTTTACAATATTCTCAAATTCT
>JAAVZN010000117.1 GCA_022791675.1 Clostridia bacterium
TATGTATGGACTATTTTTAAATTGTAGAAATTTAAAAGAAATCAATACCAAAGGATTTGATACTAGAAATGTGGAAAATATGGGTTGGATGTTCTTAAACTGTAGTAGTTTAACAAATTTAGATGTAACCATGTTTGATACCAGAAAAGTAACCAATATGGAAGTTTTGTTCAGTGGGTGTAATAGTTTAACAGAACTTGACGTATCCCATTTTGATACCAGCAATGTAACTACAATGCGTTCGATGTTTGCTAATTGTTCCAAACTAACACAAATAAATGTATCCAATTTTGATACCAAAAATGTTACCAATATGACAACTATGTTTTTTGATTGTAAAGAATTAATAACGTTAGATCTATCAAACTTTAATGTAGAAAATGTAATCACTATGGAGAAGATGTTTGCTGGGTGTGGTAGCTTAATAACACTAGACGTATCTAATTTTAATAGTGTAAAAGTTATTAATATGTCTAGTATGTTTGCGAATCTTACTAATTTAACCAATATAAACTTAGAGAATTTTAAAACAGATAATGTAACCAATATGGAATATATGTTTTCTGATTGTAAAAGTTTAAAAACATTAGAACTATCGAGTTTCGATACAAGTAAAGTGATAACTATGTGTCACATGTTTGGTAAGTCAACATCTTTAACAATACTGGATTTATCAGGTTTTAATACGGGAAATGTGACAAATATGGTTAATCTGTTTCACAATTGTACAAATCTTGAAACTATTTATGTTGGAACTAATTGGAAGGTGACAACGAACAATGCGGGAATGTTTGGTGGTTGTGGAACATCAACGACAACATTAAAAAATTAAAATAAATTTCAATATAGAAACGTCCATTAGGGCGTTTTTTAAGAGGTTTAGAAAATATAAATTTTTTAGAAAAGTTACAACTTATCTATATCTAAGAAAATGAATTTCTATGAAATACAAATTATGAAAACAATAGACCAGAAAAAACTCCTTTATTTATTGTTATCCCAAAAGCTTAAAGATATAATAAACAAAAACGAAAGAAGGAGAAAAGATGGAAAAACAAAATGGAAAAGGTATTACCTTAATTGCTTTAGTTATTACCATTATTGTTTTGTTGCTATTAGCAGGAATAAGTATAAGTACTTTAACAGGACAAAATGGAATTCTAAACAAAGCAAGTATTGCCAAAGAAGAAACAAAAAAAGCACAATATTTGGAAGAATTAAAAGTAATTGGACTAGGATTACAACCAGATCGAAACTTAAATAACTGGGATAATCAAAAATATATGAATGAATACGAAAACGAAATCAGAAGGGATCTCATGTTTCATGAGGCAAAAGAAATAAAACAATTGCCTCATACAGAAAAAATAACCATACAAGTTATTACGTTAGAAGGTTGGGTTTATTGGGTCACAGAAGATGGAGTAGAATTCAAAGGATTGGAAGAAGATTGGGAGTCCATTCAGCCAGAAGAACCAGTTGTAGAACCAACAGGAATCTGGACATCATTAGAAGGCAATACTTTGAGATTTTATACCACAGAAGAAAAGGCTCGAAATGGTGGAGGAAAAGTATATGGAAATGTACAAGGAATCGAATTTGTACGTGATAATAATGCGGAAACAATAGACACACCTTGGTTTGCTGATCGCAATCAAATTACAGCGGTGGAATTTGTAGACGAAGTAGCACCAGAATA
>JAAVZN010000024.1 GCA_022791675.1 Clostridia bacterium
TTCTTTCTTTTCTGTTATAATATTATTCATAAGTGATTTAAATCTCCTTTATATAATGGTTTCGCAACTCAATTATATATGATTTAAATCACTTATTCAATTTTTATTTATTTTGTTTCACATCAATTGTAACACTACATTAACTTAATTTTTGTTAACTTTTGTACAAATAACAAAAAAATAAACCAATTACTTTTTCTTGCAACATTTGTTATTTTATGTTATATTCTTTTTGAAAGGATTGAATTATGAACCAAAATTATTATGATATTTTACAAGTCAATAAAAATGCATCTCCTGAAATAATTGAAAAAGCCTATAAAACCTTAGCCAAAAAATATCACCCCGATTTACAAACAGAAGAAAATAAAAAACAAGCAGAAGAAATTTTAAAAAAAGTTAATGAAGCTTATGAAGTTTTATCAAATCCAGAAAAAAAACAAAATTATGATAAAAGTTTAGAAGATCTTTTATCTCATCATTTTTCTCAAAAGCCACAACAAAACGATTCATCTTTTTCATCGTTTGAATCAAATAGATGGAAACAAGAACAATTACAACAAGAAAAATTATATCAAGAAGAATTAAAACGTAGGCAAGAAATAGCTTATCAAAATCAATTGCAACAAGCTAGACAACAAGCTTATTACGATGCTTATATTCAAGACTTAAAAAATCGTGGCTATCGAATCCGTTACAAAAAGTCTTTGAAAGATTACATAAGAGGATTTGTTTCCATCCTTGTTGTTTTACTTTTCCTCTTTCTTTTGTATCAACTTCCTTTTGTTAAAAGTTTTTTTGCTGATTGGTATCAGAAAAATGACTTGATTCATTTTTTGGTTGACTTTTTTGGGAAATCATAAATGTTAGAAAAAGAACCATAATTATTGTGCAAATAATTATGGTTCTTTTTCTATTCTATTTCAAATGACATAACAAAATTATAATTGTTTTTTAGTTGCATCATGATACTGGTTTGAAGATACCCATTTTCTTCTTTCTTAAGATCTCTTAGCATAATATCTTGTATATAAGTATTATTTTCATTGCTAGATAATCCAAATTCTATCTCATAATAAAGTGGATAGTTCTTTCTCATTATTTTTTCAAATTCTTCCGCTGAGCCAAATTTTTGATTTCTAAACTCTTCATCTAGTACTTGATAAGCTGATGTATAATCTCTGTTATTTAACATTTGCACCCATTTATCAATGTTCATCATCACTTTTTTTACATCATTTGCTTGATCGTATTCTGTTTTAAATTTTTCTGATGGAATGGTATAAGTATCTAATGTAAAAGTAAAATCTAATACTTCTTTTTCATGAAAAATATAATAGTTTCCATTTTCATCTCTTGCTACATATTCTACATAACCTTCATGGTTGTTTACTAAATATTGTTTAATTGCTGTTTTTTTAATTTCTTCTTTGTTGTTTTCAATATATTGAGCAAAGTTTTCTTCACTACCAAATCTTTTTTGTTTATATTCTTCTTCTAAGAATTGATAAGCTAACTCTGGTTTGGCTAATGCTAGTCTTTTGTAAAAATTAAAATATTCTACAACAATGTTTTCCATATTTACAACCGCTGTTTTATATTGATTGTTTTCGTTTTTTTCAATAGAAGTTGTTTCTTTTACTGATGTTATGTTATCATATTCTTCTTTTGGAATTTCTATGCTATAAGTTTTATTCGTATAGTCAATGGTTACAATCAAACAAATTTCGTCTTTCAAATGATATTTCATATCTTCTGTTATTCCTTGTACCACATAAGTTTTCACATTTCCTGTATGAAGTCCTTTTATTTTTACTGGTACAAAGAATAGTTGTTCTTCTTTTACTTCAATATGTTTTTGTAAATTATCTTTTGTTATGTTATTTTTCTCGATATATTCTTGGCTAAGCAAATTTAGGATCCTTTGATTCTTTTCTTGATCTGTTAGAATACTAATTGGCTCTCCATTTTCGCCTCTTCCAAAATAGGCTGAATTGTTTACATTTAATGTTTGAATATAATTGGTTACACAACTATTAATGGCATTGTATTCTACTCTTTCTAATTTATCGTTTTGCTCAAAAGGTCTTTCTACTTCAACTCCTGGTGTTACAAGTTGTTGTGATTTCGCAAAATCTGCTGGATTGATTGATTTTAAAATGATAATACCAGTAATCACAAGGATAATAATTACAATCATAATCGCTATGATTATTTTCAATTTTTTCATAAAACTCCTTCTTTCCATACACTTTAAGGTGCTCTCCAAACTTGGACATTACCACTTCCATAATAGCCACTCCAAGCATTATATGGTCCTCCAATAGCTGGTGCGCCAGCTGAACTAATTACCCCGCAATTTTGATCGTATACCAAATCTCCGCCAGCATAGATAAGTACATGATTTCCATAGTCATTAATCACATCGCCTGGCTGAATTTGATCATGAGGAATTTGTGTCCAACCTGCTGCTGCTAACATATCTGGTACTCCTCCAGCTCCTGTAAAATTATAATTATAAGCATTGATTTGATCTGCTGTTAAAGCTCCTGCTTTATATAATACTACTGATACATAAGTTGCACAACATGCATAAGGGTGAGTTCCTGCCTGGTCTATATTTCCCCAAGTTAGATTACTTAGTGAATAGACAACTCCTCTTGACATCATGTCATTCATAACAGAAACACAGGCATCTATAATTGCTCCTCCGCTTCCATCTCCTGTTCCTGATGGTGCTGATAAGTTAGCAAACATATCATAATATTTCCTTGCTGCCAATGTTCTTATGTCCATTCTAGGTACTCCTGGTCTTTCAAAACTCCAACAGAAAGCAACTGCTGCATCTTCTGGACTAATTGCATTTTCCCAATCACTTGGTCCATATCCTCCATAATACATTAATTGATAGGTTGCATATCCATTTGCGCCCCCACCAGGTGTAATTTCACCAATTAAGAATTCAATTTGCGTATTTTCATCGGATGGATCTTTTCCTTTTGATGCCGCATAAGCTTCCAATTGTTCCCTTCTACCATAAGACCACTGACATAAACCAAATCCTATTCCAGAACCACCTTCTACGATTCCTGCATTGAATCCTGACTCTGCTTCAATATTTCCTAATACACCAGCTGCTGCTTCTTTACTATAGCCAGCATTGATAACAGCAAACCATACTTTTTCTTGAATCGAACCACCATAGATTCCCGATCCACCAGCGCCAGCACCGCCACCACCAACGGTCATCAAAGAATCAAGATTAAATTCTCCCTCAAAATCATATTCAAAAATACCATTATAAGATACTCCTGTTGCTTTATAGATTAAATATCTTGTTAAGTCTGCTAGATTGGCTGTTCTTTCATTATTTTCTAAAAGTGCAAATAAGGCTAAGTCTCTTATTTCATTATATATCTTTGTTTCTTGGTAAGCTTTTACAAACTTTTCGCCTTTTGGATCTACTTGTCCTTTTTGAATATCATATTTGATTTTCATATCTTTTTTTCTTACGTTACTTCTTTCATACATATCATAAGTATAGGTTATAGCATTACCATCTTCGTCTCTTTTTCCAGTATATCCTGTTGCCCCATTAACAATTTGGGTTTCTCCTCCACTTGATACACTTTGTGTCGTTTCTACTGTTCCTTTAATGGTAACCATCGATTCTGTCTGGCCTTCTTCCCAACCTAATGCTTTTCTACTAAGGCTGTTTTCTCTATAATATTTTGCACACCAAGCATCTGCATAGGTAATACCAATTGATGGAGTACAAGTTTCGATTGTAGAAACGGAACTTCCTGCTTGACGCCAGTCAAAAGAATATTCTGGATCGGAAGCAACTTTTCTTTGTTCTTTTGTGCTTGTATTTTGTGTGGTTGTAACTGTATCAAAAATAGCTAGTACCATTTCTGTGTCTTTGACAACAGAATCTGCTAATTTCATAACAAAATCGGTCTCGTTACTGTTCATATAAAAATATAGTAAATATTCAAATGGCATAATGTAATTTTTTAATGCTAGACTAAAGTCCATTGGTGTATTTTTTTTGATTTGTAAACCATTTTCATATCTCCAAGTGGCTGTAATTAATTTTCCATTTTCATCTAATGTGTAAACTTCTAATGCTCTTTTATCATTTTTGTAAATTAGTTCTTCCATTTCTTCTGGCTTTACATATTTTAAGTCATATACTCTAGATCGAACACTAAATTGTGCTTTTTGGTCTTCTACTTCTGTTGATGTGTATCCACTATGATCTTCTTTTAAATATTTTAAAATTCCATCTACAATTCCTTTGGCACATTTTTCTGTTCCATCACTAGCTAATAAACTACTATCTGGTTCTCCATCAATAAAACCTCCTTCTGTTACTACAGATGGGAAACCACTAGTTGCATGATTTTCAATTATGCTTAAACTTCCAATCGCACATTTTTCTAAATCACTTCCAGCTCCTCTATTTTCCAATCCCATAGAACTTGCCATTGATTCTGACAAAATTTCTGCTAATTGACGTGACACATCATCTCCTGCTTTGTAAATGGCTTCTACTCCGCTTCCTCCTCCAGCATTAAAGTGAATTTGGATACACAAGTCTGGATTGGCTTGTCTTGCCAATGCTGTTCGATCACTAATGGTTACCCCTGATGGATTACTTGATGTACTACCAACTTGTACTACCGTTATATTGTTATAAGGTCTTAATAATTCTTCTACTTTTTCTGCTGTTTTTATGGTTAGTTCTTCTTCTTTTAAATTTCCATAGCTTGCTCCTGTATCATCTGAATTATTGTGTCCAGCCGCTATGGCTACAACATATTGACGATCTTCTCCTTCTCCTGCAACCTTATCCTCTTCTTCCTCGTCTTTTGCCCTAGAGGTTACTTCCCTTTTGGTGTTTTCTTCTGAATCAATGGTGGTTGTATTATGAATTAAGCTATTATTCTTGCTATCTGTATTACCAGAATTGGTATTGGTAAAATTTGTGTTACTATTCGAACTACTATTATTAGAATTGGTATTATTTCCTGTAACATTATGAGTTATATTGATAGAGGTATTTGACGAATTGGTATTTTTATTGGTTGTGTTTCCGCTTGTACTCGGTCTACTATTAGGTTTTCTTCTATTGTCCACTTCTCCTGTTGTTTTCGCATTCGTAGAATCAATATATTTTTGTTTTCCTTCGTATTCAACTAAGATAAATACAAAAGTTCTTTTGGTTAATGGATTCACTGATTTTTTGTAAGTCCCCAAATAGGTAACTTTAGCTCCATCTGGGATTTCTTCATATTCATTTAAGATTGCTCCATTTTCTAATTCTTTGTGTTTTTTGTCCCACTTTCCAGTATCTGATCCAGGATTTAAAACAGATTCTGCTTGTTCATATACAATCGCATTTTCTTCAATTCTTAAAATTTCTCCATCTTGCCATTTTTTAACTTTTTCTTCTTGTGGAACAAGTTCTGTGTCCACAGGATCATCTACTGATGGCTTTTCGATATGGGTTGTTTCTCCTTCTCCTGGATTGTCATCAATGGAACCAATTTCTTTGTCTGGTGTAACTCTTCTTATATCAATTGCTCCTTGAAATCCATCACTACCTTCTGGGATATTTCCTCCTAAATTGGGATATTGGGTGATTAATTCCGCTTTTATGATTTTCTTTAAAAATTCTTCATCAAATTCAAAAGATAAGTTATGTACTCCTGCATTTTTCTTAGATTTTTCTACAATTTCGCTTACTTTTGAGCCAAAATTCTCTTTGAATTCTATATAATATCCACTTCCATCAGGAGATTCTTTAATATCTACTAACTCCCTCATTTCTTCTACTTCTAGTATTTTTCTTATTTCGACAGGTTGATTTTTCGCCTCTGTTCTTTCACTTGATGCATTAAAAGTAACCAATCCTATAAGTCCAGTTATTATTAATAGAAATGGTGCTACTTTTACAACGGCTATTACTGCTGTTATCATTGCTCCCTTTACTGCTAAAAGTGCTTGTTTCATACCTTCTCACCTCTTTTTCCACTTACAAATCAATTGTTAAAGTTTTAGCTTCTACCTCATCATTCTTTTCTTCATATTCGTTTTGTTCTACTAAATCCATAAAATTTAATTTTTTCAACTTTAAATTATTACGATAAGAAACATTAAATTTTATCTGAATTTCTTTTGATTCTTTTGGATTTAACATTAATTCTTCTTCTTCTTTCTCATATAAATAAGAATAGTATTTATTAGTATTTTCTTCTTCTATATAAGTTGTATTGGTTTTTCTTCTCGTATCTAAAATCCAGGTTTGATCGGTATTGTTTTTTAGGCGAACCGTATAAACTTGATGATCCATATAGGTATCACAAACAGAAATCTCTGCTGAAATAGCATCATTACTATTTCTTTTGCCTATCTGCTTTCTTCCAATATATCCACTGATATTTAACTGGTATCCTGTTTTTACTGGCACAATCGTTACATAGTCTTCTACATATTCGGTCACTTTCTTTCCCGTTGCTAACATGTTGTCATATATTTTTACTTGATACACATAAATATCATCTGCAGATTGTGTCCAAGATTGGAAAGAATATTGTTTATTTCCTTCAAATTTTTCTTTATAATATAGCTCTTCAAACTTTTCTTCTGTTTCGTATAATATTTTTTTGCTTTCTGGTGCCAATAATTGATATGCTTTTTCTGGCTCATGGTTAATACAATGGGTATAAAACTCATCAATTATTTTTCCAAAGTCATCTTTGTATACTTCTGACACTTTATTTTTTGTCACAATGGTTTTGCTTTCATTTTGATAAGAAACAACATTGTCTGTTGTTTCTTTCCCTTCTTTCTCTTTTTCTCTATTTTCTTTTGCTATATTATTTAATACTTGAATGACTACTAGTATAAATATGGTAGCTAAAATCATAGCCCATATTTTTAGTCGATTTTGACTATAATATCTTAATAATTTGTGCATTTTCTATTTTCCTTTTTTATTTAATTTAATGTGATGTATTGGGATTTTGTGTTGGTCTTGGTCGATTACTTGGTGTTGGCGTTGGTTGATTACTTGGTGTTGGCGTTGGGTTCCTTCCGATGTTTGATACCGAACGGTATAAATCTCCTACATCATAGATTTCAGCAATGGTTTGTGCCACTTCTCTTTGTGCATTAACATTTCCTTTCAGTTTAGCATTGGTTGCAATTTTTCCTTCAAATGTTTTTCTTGCTTTTTCGTCTTCCACATCTTTTCTTGTAATGTTTGCATCTTGTGCATAAGATGCAATATCAACAAATTTCTTATGTCCATTTCCTTCTACCGTTCCATTTCGAGCATATTCTGCTTGTAATGCTCCATGAATTACAGAATCATCTGCAATACCAGCTTCTTTGTAATCAGCTGCTGCTTTCATTAAAGATTTTACATCTCCATTGTATCCCATCTTTCCTGCTAAGTCTCTATATTTTCGTTTTTCTTTATCATTTTTCAAGAATTCTCTTCTTGCTTTTTTATTTTGTCTCTTTCTTTCTAATTCTCTTGCTCCTGCCATTCCATATTTTTCTTCTTCTAGTACATTTCTAGCGGTACGAATTGTATTAACAGCTCCAGCACCTGCATTTCCTATTGCATTAGCAGTATTTCCTCCAATTGCACTACCTGCTGCCATTCCTACTGCTACCCCTTGGAATACTTTTGAAGGATCTCCTGTTGTTAACATGGCACCTCCAGCAAGTACAGCACCAGTAAGTGCTCCTCCCACTTTTGCAGTAAATTTAGGTGCTTTTTTAGCCATTTTCCATACTTGTTTTCCTCCTGCTTTAAGACCTCTTTTGGCTACTCTACCAGCATAAGAATTTGATAAAGCTTTGGTTTTATGATAAGCACCTCTTCCCGTTCTTGCTAGTACATTTTGTGAATTCCTAGCCCAATTTCCTGCTTTTGAATTGGCAACCGAATCTTTTATATGATTCATACTTCCTTCCCATAAAGATTGCTCTGGCACTTCTTGATGTTGTGGTAAATGCCATGAATCATCATTTAGGTTTCCTTCTCCATTCCCTTGTTGTCCTCCCATTCCAGTATTTTCTGGCTGTCCTGGATTTAGTCCGTTGTCTCCTGATGGTTCTGGATTTAATCCATTGTCTCCTGGCATTCCAGGTTGTGGTGGTTCTCCAGCACCTATATTAGGATTATTATTAGCTCCTGTAATTGATTCTAATCCTCCTTGTGAAGCAGGAGGAATGAAAACACTACCAGAATCTTCTCCTTTGCTTGATTCTCCTCCTATCGTATTTTTTCCTCCTGATTTTCCACCTGTTACACCTGCTAATTTCTTCAAAGCATTCAT
Organism: Clostridia bacterium; assembly: GCA_022791675.1. Taxonomy (GTDB): domain Bacteria; phylum Bacillota; class Clostridia; order TANB77; family CAG-508; genus CAG-269. The sequence goes on from JAAVZN010000024.1 coordinate 8,358, forward strand.
TCCCAATGCTCCTGCTGCAAAAGATCCAAATCCACTTGGTGTTTCTGCTTTTGTTAATCCAAACATCTTCTTAACAAAGCCTTCTGCCTTTGTTAAAAAGCCAATTGCTACTAATGCATAAATTGGATTATCGATTGCCAAATCAATGGCTGATTGTACAAATACACTATATAAAATCAAATGAATTGGTTGGATTACCGCATTCATTGTATATTCTTTAAACCACATATTAAATGCTTGTGCTTTACCATCTCCAGCACGGTCAATCGGATAGGTAATAGCAACCAATGGTGCAATCATGGTAAAAAATGCCATATATAAAAATCTTCTAAAATACATAAATGTAAACATAATTGTATAAGTCACCAAAGCTATGTAAATCAAAGTATATGCTGCTACTTCACTTACATGAGATGATTGTGCTCTAAAACGAACCAGTCCCATAAAATTAGTTCGGAATGGTGTATCACTTCCTACTTTTACCACAATTCCTTCATTTACTTCTGAAGCAAACAATTTTGTAACTTGATCGGTTAGCATTAAAATTCCTGACATGATAAAATGAATGACAAATACCAAACATAGTGCTACCACCCAATCTCTAAGTGTTTCTTTATATTTTGCCTTATCTGATGCCGTTGAACCTAATAAAATTCTAATTCCTAGATAAATTAAAATTGATAACAATCCTACAACAGCAATATTTCGAAAAGAATTATACCATTCTGCTATGGTGCTCCTTAATTTCGTAGCTGCTGATTCCGAAGCTCTATCTGCTGCATTTGAAAATTCTCCATCTCCTGATACAAAAACAGATTCATATTCATTTGCTCTTAAGAAATTAACATCTAATGCTGCAATATTATTAGCAAATATATTTTCTGGTGAATATAGCATATTCGGTATTTCATATTTAATACCTGGCCAGAAAGAAGATGTATCAATTTCTCCTTCTGGAATTTCTACATCAATTGGTGAATTCCCCGCATATAACCAAGATTCTGAATTCTCTAAGTTTGGGTTGTTGTCTTTGGATAACATAGCGGATCCCATTCCACCAAATCCTGTATTGGCACCTAACATAAAGTTATTCAAAGCACCCATGATAACATCACCAAACCATGCTGCCATCTGGATAAATTCCTTTGCTATACTGCCTCCCAAGCTCCAGTCATCATCTTTTGCATAAGAAGCAAGTGGTGCTATACTAAAATTGACGAGTAACAAAAGGATACATGTTATGATTATCTTTTGTGCCATTGATTTTTTCGTAAAAAATTTCATTTTCTCCTCCTTGTTTTAAGCATTTCCTGTCCTTTTTCTCATTTGAACTAATTTGTTCAAGTTTGTTTCCACAAATTCAAATTCTTTTGCTGTCGGTGTTATTTGTAAAATTGCTGTATCAGAACCTACTTTTAGTAATCCCTCTCCTTTTAAACAGGTAATTAAGAATCTAGCTTCTCCATCACTTAATTTAAATACTGTTTTTAAATATTCAATTTCTGCCTTATCTTGTGCTAAAAACAATTTTGTATCAGATGATGTTAAAACTGCTTGTGCCTCTGGCTTTTCATAGAAGTCTTGGAATCTTTGTGAAATAATCGCCAAAGAAACATTTCTTTTTCTGGCACGTCTTGCCATTGTATTTAAAAAGTCAACCGCTTCTGGATAAGGTAATAACATCCAAGCTTCATCAACTAGTACTCTTTTCTTTTTTGCTTTTTTTCTGTCTTCACTGTTTTTCTTAACATATTTTTCCCAAATCCAAGAAAGTAAAATTTGTTGTGCTAGTGGTCTTGCAAATCTTTCTTCTAATTGAGAAATGTCTAAGTTAATAAATGGTGCTCCTTCTAGTAATTCAAAAGTAGATTGTCCATCGAAATATGCCATCTGTCCGTTGTATTCTCTTATGTATTGTTTCATAACTTTTAAAAGATAACTATAATGGAATTGATAATCTTGGTTTTTATTGTCTTGTGCTTTTCTTTCAATTCTATGATACCAACTACCAATTGTTGGCATTTCTTTTTTGGTTTTATAAAGTTTATCTCCTACTTGAAAATTCTCTCCAGAATTGTATAAACTACTAGGGTTATTGGTAATTCCTATGCTGGCATACTCTTCTGCTACTGATTCTGCAATTACTTGTTTGGTTAATTCGTTTACTTCTGTACTTCTTGTGCTTCCTCTTGCCATAGTAAGAAGTGCTTGTGTTACGTCTTCTACTTTATTTTCTACATTTAAAACGGTTCTTTCTCGACCCGTAATCGCATCTTTTATAATTTCTGGTTCAATATCAAATAAATTAATAACGGTATTAGAATTTGGGCTTAAAATAACATTAATTCCTCCCAAACTTTCTGCCACTATGGTATATTCCCCTTCTGCATCTAATGCTAAACTTTCAATATCCATTAACACAGATGAGCGAGAAATGAGTGTTTTCATGGTAACGGATTTACCAGCACCAGATTTCGCAAAAATTACCATATTATAATTGGTTAATGATGGGTGGAAATTATCAAATAAAATTGGTGTTCCTGTTTGCTTATTAAATCCTAGTGGTACTCCTGTTGGGTGTCCTACTTCTGAAGTAGTAAATGGAAATACCGTTCCCATAGAACGACTATCAAAAGAATGGGTCTTTTTAATTTTATCGTCCATTAATGGTAAATTTGATTTAAAAGCATCTTCTTGTATAGCCCATGCACTCTTAATTCCAACCAATGATTTTGCCATTTCTGTTGTTAACAATTTTGTTAATCGATCTAAGTCTTCCATATTATAGGTAAATAATGTAGCTACGACAGATGCATCATACATTTTATTAAATCCTGCTGCAATTTCATCTCTTAATTGTTCTGCTTCAAATCTTTTTTGTGTTAAGGTACTCTCTCTGTTGATATTTCCTCGATCCGATGCCACAATTCTTTCTGTTTCTAGTTCATTAATAACTTTATTTAATTCGTTTTGTGAACGTGATTCCGCTACTGGTGTAATGTAAATAGAAGTATTGATATCGCCAAAGAAATATAGATCCCTAAACAAATCTGGAAAAGTACACATACGTGGTAAAGTTGAAATAAAGAAACTTCTGGCATATCTTTTAACATTGGATATAATTTCTAGATGATCGATTTTAGAAGCATCAATTCCAGATGGTGAGATTAATTCTTTGATGGTTCTTGCTTGTAATACTCCAGGTTCTTGCATTCTACTCAACTGTCTTCTTTTTTCTTCCTCTAGTTGTTGTTTTTTTGACTTCCTCATTTGCTTGTTCTCCTTCCTCTTTTGATTTTTTGATTTCTTCAATTGCTTTTTCCGCAATGTCTTCTCCTACATATTCTTTGTTTTCACTTAATATCATTTCTGCCAATTTGTCCACTAAAGTTTCAATGTTCTTTTCTTTTTCTGCTGCTATTTGCTCTGGACTTGATTTAACTTTTTCTATGGCTTTGTTTGCTAATTCAATTGCTTGTTCGTGAATAATTTCATCTAAAGCTTTTATCTTTTTCTCAAATACATCTGGTGCTGTTGAGTATAAGTCTTCATATCCACTTTGTAAAGCTCTATCAATACCAAATGCTTCGGATTCATCTCGATTATATGCTACATATAATAATTCAACTAATTCTTTAGAAGATAATATTTTTCCTCCCACGGAACTAGAAGATAAGGTTCGAATAATGGATTGTGCTTTGGTGTATAATTCTGAAAATGCAATGCTTTTTACTTCTTCATAATCGTACTTTTGCTCTGATATTTCTTCGGAAAAATATGGTATAATAATATAATATTTTTTATTTAATACACTTTTATTCAAACTCATTTTTTCTGTATTGTTAATTAAGTCTCTTCCATATTCTAATAAATTTCTTTGTTTGGTTAGTTCAAATAAGTATTTCTCTAAATCTTGTGGTGTATACATATTGGCTGATTTCATTTGTTGGTATTGATATTGCATTTTGTTAAAAGTTTCTTCAATTTGTCTTACTTTTTCACGATAAGTAGCTAAACTTCCTTCTAAGTTAATGGTTCTTGTTTGGATATAGATTTGAATAGGGTGTCTTAAGGTATTTAAAAATTGTTGAAATCCTTCTTCTACTCCGACTTTCTCCATACTTGACATTAAGTCATAGTTTACTCCTTGGCATTCTACAACCATTAAAAATCTTTTTCCTTTTTTTTGTATAATCATATTATCTTCTATTTTCTCAAATTCCATAAAGTCTAACATAGATTGCTTGTTATAGGTTAGATCAATCGATTGTTTTGCCATTGCATTGTTCTTTTTGCTACCTTTTCCTTTTAGTCCGTTCTTCTATACTTTTTTCTTTGATTCTTTCTTTGGTTTTTAATACTAAAAAGATTACTACTAAAAATACCAAAATAAAAATCATGACACCTAGTACAATCATTAATACTTCTGAAAGTGCATCATTACTCATCTTTTGTTTCCTCCTCTTTTTCTTTTATTTCTTCTCTTTCATAAACATAAATTCTCTTTTTTTGAAGTTTAAATTTTATTGCTCTTTTGATTACTTCATCTATGTTTTCGCCTCCTGTTTTTTTGGTAAAATTGAAGGCATTTGTATCTGGTATTTTGAAAGTAGCAATTAGAAATCCTATTAACCCTAATATCCCAATTAAGATAATTCCAATAAATCCTAATTTGATTAAATCGAGTAAAAAGTAAAATAATACTCCAATTCCGATTCCGATTGCTGTATAGATTAATGCTTTGGTTGAAAATATGTACAGGATTCTTCCTTCTCCTTTTACATTTCTGGGTACATTATAGGTTCCCATTTTGTTTCCTCCTTATTCAAAAATATCTATTTTCCCTTATCTCTAATTATAACAAAAAAACGCAAAAAATGTAACATTTTTGCGTAAAAAACTTTATTTTAATATACTTGTAATATTTTTGTAAAAAAAAAGAAACAATCTCTTTTGAAAATTGTTTCTTTTTTCTCTTTATGCTGTCCAGTCTGTTTGTGCAATATTGTAAAAAATAGTAGTAATAAGCCCTGCTCCAAATACGAATACTGCTCCAATTGCATAAGGAAGTAATGTTTTTTTGTATTCTGCTTTTTCTTCCGCACTTCCCATCATATATTTTATACCAAGTACAATTAAGATAATAACAGCAAATACAGATGCTGCAGTTGATACAATACTAATCATATTACTACCAAATCCTTGTACAGCATTAGTTGCATTAGAAGTTTTTAATTCAAAAGAATCTGGTTTTACTCCATAGTCACCAGCTGCCAAAGACATTGTTGCATACATCATATTGGTTATGGTTATTCCTAACATCGTTAGTTTTTTTCCTAAATTTTTCATTTACTTTCCCTCCTCTTTTTCCGTTATTTTATTACTTTTTCCTTTTTGGAATATTAAAAACTTTTTATTGTTTCTCTTTTATTATAACATGTTGAAAAAATTTTTGCAATAGTTTGTCTTTTTTTAAATACTTGTGGCTATTTGATAGAATATATTTAAGAAATTGCTAATCGCAAATACCATCATAGCACCAATGGCATAAGGAACTAATGTCTTTTTGTATTCTGCCTTTTCTTCTACACTTCCCATCATATATTTTACACCTAATACGATAAGACAAACAACAGCTATTGCTGATCCTCCTGTTTGGAATACCCCTAGCAACACGCCTACTTTATCTTGCAATTTGGAAGATACAGGTTCTTGGCTAGCATATTGATCCAAATCTCCTAACATTTTGCTATTTATTTTAGATGTATTGGACATAAAAGATGTGTTTGGTAAGATACTTATGAAAAGTATCACAAGGATAGCAATTATCATTATTTTATAGTATTTTTTATCTTTTATTTTTCTCATTTTCCTCATCTCCTGTTTACGCAATACTTTCCGCTATTACTAATACAATTTTCCAAATTCCAAATGCTCCAAATACAACAATACAACCTACTAAATATGGTATTAACATTTTCTTGTAATCTGCTTTTGCTTCTGCACTTCCCATCATGTATTTGATGCCTATTACCACACCAACAATTAGGGCAATCGCTGTTCCAATCGATGCACCTATGTTAAACATCATTTTGGAAAATTGTTGTAACTCTGACTCTGCATAATGTGTTTTTTGGCTTGATTCAACAAAGCTGTCTGCATCTGATAACATATCGTCTAAACTTCCCGCTGGTGTTGTGGTATTTTTTCTTTCTGGTTTTTTATAAATATTGGTATCTGATTGTGCATTTCCTCCAGCATCTGTACCTGCTCCCGAATCATCGATAGCATCTAAAGCTTCTGAGTCTGTTATATTCTTTGCATCTCTCGTTTCTCGAATTTGCTCTGTTAATTCTGCCCTTGCTAAAGGATTTTCTTGCTCATACAAAGCAAATCCTGGGGATTTTAACAATTTATTAATCATAATAATATATTGTTCTGCAAACCAATCTGACATCTGGTCTATCGATGGATTTGGATTAACAAGCATTCTGTAAAACTTCCCTGCATCTTCTCTCGTTGAAACTTCTTCTATTTTCTCTTGTGTTGTTACATAATTCCCCCATGATTGATCATTAATTGTACTTCCTCCATTTTGTAATTCTTTGATTCTGGTATTGGCTTCGTTTGCTTTTGTTTTGATTGCTCCTGTTAAACCTACGTCCAAAGATCTTCCACCTTCAGAAGAAACGAGAGCATTAACACATTTTATATATTTTTCTAGTTCTTCTTTACTTAAATTGGATATGCTAACAGCTTGTAAGTATCCTTGTAAGGAGCCAGCATCACTTGCAGTAGCATCTCGATAGTCATTAACAGAAAAGTCTTTCCAAGTTGTTTGTGCATTCACTGTTAAGATATGAATAGGAAAAATAAAGAGAATACTTAAAATGATTATTTTACATATTTTATTTTTTATTTTCATTTCTATCACCTACTTTTTTATCTCTCTTTTATTATACCTTATTTTTCGTGTTTTTTCAACTTATTTTTCGTTTTTTAACAAAGAAATCAAACTTCAGGTTTTCTTATTATAACAAAAAACGTTTAAGCTTTTGATAAAACTTAAACGCTGTATTGGCGGAGATGAGAGGGTTCGAACCTCCGCGCCGGTTTCCCGACCTAACTGTTTAGCAAACAGTCCCCTTCACCACTTGGGTACATCTCCATTTTTATTAATAAAAGTTAGACACTTTTCATATCTAACTTTTATTGTTTGGCGGAGAGGGTGGGATTCGAACCCACGGTACGCTATAAACGCACGCCAATTTTCAAGACTGGTGCCATAAACCAACTCGACCACCTCTCCATGTCTTAGCCAAATGTCAGTGACAATACTTATCTTAGCATTTTTATAGACATTTGTCAATAGAATTTTCTAAGTTTTTTTATTCTTAGATAATTATTATTTGAATTTCCGTTTTAGTCTTAAAAACTGAAATAAGTAGGTGTATAATAATAGTAAGGTGTTTTCATGTAGTTATTAAGGAGGAAAA
>JAAVZN010000025.1 GCA_022791675.1 Clostridia bacterium
CCTTTCATCGACTTTGTCAAATCTCTCATCTACTTTTTCGAACCTTTCATCGACTTTGTCAAATCTCTCATCTACTTTTTCGAACCTTTCATCGACTTTGTCAAATCTCTCGTCTACTTTTTCGAACCTTTCATCGACTTTGTCAAATCTCTCATCTACTTTTTCGAACCTTTCATCGACTTTGTCAAATCTCTCATCTACTTTTTCGAACCTTTCATCGACTTTGTCAAATCTCTCGTCTACTTTTTCGAACCTTTCATTGACTTCCTCTCTGAACTCATACATCTCTTCCTTAAATTCTGCAAATTCCTTTTCATTTTTGTCAAACCTTTCATCAACTCTGTCAAATCTTTCGTCTATTTTTTCAAATTTTTCATTAACTTCCTCCCTAAACTCATACATCTCCTCCTTAAATTCTGCGAATTCCTTTTCATTTTTATCAAATCTTTCATCAACCTTGTCAAACCTTTCATCAACTTTGTTAAATCTTTCGTCTACTTTTTCAAACCTTTCATTAACTTCCTCCCTAAACTCATACATCTCCTCCTTAAATTCTGTCAAATCACTACCAATGTTCTCTACTTTTGTCAAAATCTTATTTAGTATCTCTGTTTCCATTTCAAATACCTCCTTGTATTTATTTCGTTTATCGATTAGTTGAATTATATAGCAAAGTAAAAAAATATGCAATACTTTTTTGCATATTTTATAAACTTTTACTTAAAAGGTAATTTTTTTTCCTTTCTTGCCTCTTTCATCTGCTTCAATCATTAAGTTCCCTTGCCTGTTTTAGCATAATATCACCAAAAACAGCATATCCTGCTTGTGGATTATTTACTAAAACATGAGTAACTGCTCCAACAAATTTTCCATTTTGAATGATTGGTGAACCAGACATTCCTTGTATAATTCCACCCGTTTTTTCTAAAAGTCTTTCATCTGTTACCTTAATTTGCATACTTTTATTATTATAATTATTTTCTTTATAAATCTTTTCAATTTCAATCTCATATTCCTCTACCTTTTGATTATTTAAACTACACAAAATAGTAGCTTTTCCTAATTGTATTTCGTCTCTTAGTGCTACTTCCATTTCCTTAGAAGCATCAATTTCTAAGCTTGCTAAATTTTCAACCGTTCCATAAATTCCAAATCTACTATTTTTATATATTTTTCCAATATTTTTTTGATTTTCAACTGTACCTTGTATTTTTCCGTGGATAACCACTCTCGCCTTTTGTAATATTTAAAATCCTAGTGGTAACAAATTCTCCAGAAGCAATATGAATTAACTCTTCTGTATCAATATCCGTAATTCCATGTCCTAAAGCACCAAAAGTTTTTGTACTTGGTTCATAAAAAGTCACTGTTCCAACACCAGCTGCACTATCTCTAACCCACAACCCTAGTTTATATTCATTTTTACTTGTTTGAACTGGTTCAATACTACATTCTTTGCTTTCTTCCTCTTGCCAGTATTTTATTGTAACAGGCTTTCCCTCTGCTTGATTCACCATTTCCATTAATTGTTCAGTCGAACTAATTTCTACATTATTAATTTGTGTAATGGTATCTCCTTCTTTTATTCCAGTATTTTGATATGGCTTGTACTTTTTATGATCCATTCCTTCTATTTCAGACATACCAACAACTAGCACACCACTTGTATACAATTTAACACCTGCGATATTTCCGCAAGGAATGACTTTGCTTCTTGGTAAAACATCTACTTTTACATCTTTTAGTGAAATGTGATCAAACAAGCTAACTTCTAAAGTTGCTTTTCCTGACTTTTGACTAACTGTTTCTGTTTTATAGGAAGATGCCGTTTCTAAAGTTTCAGAATCTATTTTAATTTGCATACCAAATATGGTTTTTAAAGAAATTTTTTCTCCTTCTAATATCACTAAATTGGATGGAATATTTTCAATTGCTAATATATAAGTATATACTACCATTAAAAAAAATACTAATAATAGTTTTGTAATCGTTTTTTTCATAAAAAACTCCTTTATCTTTTCTATTATTAGTATTGTCTTAAATTTTATTTTTATTCAGTTCCTATCAATAGCACTATAACTTTTCATATTTTATTTATCGACACCAAATTTTAGTTTTAATTTTTCTGGATCATTATTTGTTTTGTATAATCCATATCGTTCTCTTCCTAAAGCGGTAAAATATAATTCTGCTAATTTTCCTTTTCCTTCCATATATTCATAAAAATTCTTTGTATCACTTACATTTTCTAAGCTAACAATACTAGAATAACAACCTAAAATTGCTTGTCCATTATATTGTTTTGGTACAAAATATAAATTGGATTGTGTTGTTGCATTAATTGCCGTTCTTCTTTCAAAATTAATATTCAAAGTTCCTTCTATCATTTTATCATTTCCTATTAGATCACTATCATTTGCTCTGTGATAGTGTGCTTGACCCAAGTCATCTACTGTAATCATAAAAATAGAATCTTCACTTACTAATTCTTGATTTTTATTATTCGTAATAATAGAATATCCATTATAAATTTTTCCACCAATGTTCAGTCCTTGTAAAAAACTTATAATTGAAATATTATTTACAATTTTATCCCATTCATCTTCTTTTAACTTAGGCATTTGGAAATTTGTTGTAATTCCTCCTGCATAAGTGTTATAATTAGCAATTGCAATCGATAAATTTTTCTCAATCGAATAACGAATTACAGCCAATCTTTGTTCATTAAAATTAGAAGATGGATCTTCTATACTTTGTCCATTCATACTACCAAAATCAAATATTTTATAGGTTCCAAATTTTGGATTTCCTGTTTTATTTCCATTTTCATCAAAAGATTCTAATGGATTTCCTGTTTCATCTACTGCATGATTAGCCCTTAATTCACTTAGTCCATATTCATTGATAATTCTTTGCTTAAATTGATATGCTTCTGTATAATACTCTTTTGCTGACGTTGTTGTTGGATTAAATTGCTCTTGTGGATATTTTTCACCATTCATAATAGAAAACCAATTGTCTGATTCCTTTTCTTTATAGTATTTTACCCCATTTATTTTCATATATTGATAGGATTCAATTGTATCGGTAGATGGATTGTAAATCGTTTCTTCTAAAGATTCATCTGTATGAATGGTAATATCTCGATAGGTAATCACATCGCCTGTTATTGAAATATTATCTAGCAAATATCCATAATCAAAAACCCATTTACCATTTATTTGACCTTGAATCGTAATATAATTATCTAGTGAATAAGTAATGACAAAATCATTGCTTCCATATTTATATCTACAACTATAATATATATATGGCTTTAACCCTGTAATTCGATCGCCTTCTTTATAAGTTGCATTTGGATTATCTTTATTTAAAGATTCTGCATCACTTAATTCTTTCGTCTCACCAGTTTCTTCATTGATAATAACTTCATTGGAATTCAAATTATCTAAGGTATTGGTGTATGGTGAATAAATATAATATCCATCATACATCGTATAGACTAAAGCTGGTACATATTCTTTTAAGATTTCTTGGTTGTAACCTGCCATATCAAAATTACTGGCAATGGAACTAAAAAACGCATTTGCTGATGCTTCAATATCACGCAATTTAGAATTTGCTAAATCAGAAGTATCACTATTAATTGTATTTAATTGAAATGCTTTTAGTGCATCATAAGTAGCATTATTTAATCTAGTGTCATATATATTTTGCAATCGCAATGTTTTGACTTGACTTTCTGTATAAGAATTCAAAATCATTGAGATTGGTAAAATTATAACAATAAATAAAACTGCTAAATTTTGTATTTTCATATTCCATCTTTCCTTCGTATTAAATAAGCTTGTAACAAAATATTACAAGCTATGTTTTTATGTTATTTTCCTGTTCCATTTGCTGTAACATATCCAGCATGTGATGCAGCAATTGTATAAGTATCATTTCCTGTTACAGAATAAAAGAAATTCTTTAATTGTTGTGATAATGTTTTATTGGTATTTTTCACTTTTGCCAAAAACATATCACCTTCTTTTAAGACTCTTGTTTTATTGCTTTCTAATTCATCTAAAATTTGTGATGTATATAAAGAATAAGATACATTTTCACCAATTTTATTTGGTTCAGCCTGTGTTGTCTTCTTTCCTGGATTTTCGTCCATTACTTTAATTTCCATTTCTACATCATAGGTATTTCCTGTTGAAGAAATATTTTCTATAAATTTGCTATATTTTTCCATCGTTAGTTTTCCTGTTGTTCTGACATCGTCCACAAATTCTGTGGTAGCAGTTTCTACTGTTAATTGAGAAACATCATCGGTTCTGTCAGACATTGTCATTAGTGGAAACACGAACATTAAAATTGCTGCTAATGCTATGGCAACGATTGTTATTAATGTATCTCCCATTTTTTTCCTCCTTTGCTACATAAGTTTTTACGTAGTCTAAATTTCTGTGTATGTTATCACTCTTTTTCTTGTTCGATTGGCATCTGGCGTATCTGCTTGTCCTTGTACTTCTTCTTGATAATATACACCTAAGCTTTCTATAAATTGCTTCCCTTTTATTGTATCATAAAAATTTCTTCCATTCAAGAATATCCTAGATTTTCTGAATTTTTCTACTTCTTCTGGGTATTTTGAACCATATAATAAAGTTTTTATAAATCTTTCTTTTTCATCATCATTTCCCAATACATCTTTTTCTAGGTCTATGGAACAAATTGATATGGTTTGTGTTGGATCTTTGGTATCCATTTTTCTATACAATTCGATTCCATTTCCATTTTTATCTTTAAATACGATTTTATAATTTTCTTTATATGCTTTATAAATTGATGGTGTTATCGTTTCTGCACTAATGATTCTTTGGGTTGATCCATTCTGTTCAACATATGTATAATCATATTCTCTGTCTTGATAATCGATAATTATTTTAGATGTTTGTCTTACTTCGCCAAAAGAATTGATACTAATTGTTAATGCTAAAACAAATATCATAACCGCTGCTGCCATTTGCAAAGCATCTGCTGCATTTTCCATAGTATCGCCTCCTTTTTTAAGTTATTTTTTTATTATTTCGATGGTTTCTACTAATCCTGTTTTTTCGCTTAAATTACATTTAACTTCATAAGTTTTTCCAGTTAATGCTTTTGATTCTACTTTTTTGATTTGACCATTTGGTTTTGTACCACTTTGCCAATCATCTCCTACATTAAGTGTGATAGCAACTTGTTTACTTGTATCATCTGTGTTAGCAAGATTATTTTGTGCTACTCTATTTAATAATGCATTTACTTCACTACCTCTTACATTACTACCTTCATAGCTCGTAAATTTTTCATTAAAATTTAATACCTCAATTTCGTTTAAGTTACTACTTTTGGTAACCTCTGATGCTTGATTAAAAATCAAAATTCCTAATGATATAATTAGAATAGATAATAGTATAGCTCCTGCTATAATTAATGCTTTTGATGCGTTCTCCATAATTTTTTCCTCCTTTGAATTTTATCCTTTTTTTTATTTTAACTACTAACTTTTTTGTTAGCAAGATTAATAACTTAAATTTCAGTCTGTTATTTGTTCAAATAACATATATTTCACTTTATTGGTTGTTTTATGATATTGAATTTGTGTACATTTAAATTTTATTTGACTATAAAATTGTACAAATTGATTCATTCCCCCAGCATATAAAGTTTCCATATCATATTTTTTTTCATTGTCGATCATTTGTACTTCTATTTTTATGGAATTATTATCATTATCCATATACTTCTTCTTGTTATCTTTTTCCACTTCATTGTTTTGGTTATTGTCCACCGCTTTGTTAATAATCGTTGCTAACTCTACTCCAAAGATTTCTTGGTTTTCATAACTGGAAAATTGTTTATTTTCTTTCTGTGCTTCATAATAACTCGCTTTATAATTCAAATATAAATAGGAAATTCCCACAACAATGATAACTATTAATAAGAAAAATATTGCTAACTTTTTCATTTTTTATCCTTTTTCATTATATTACATTTTTCAAGATTTTTCAATTATTTTTTTGAAAAAATTACTTGGCAAACTCTTCCGTGTTGATTCACTCATTTCTACCTGACACTTATAGTTTGCTAAAGTTCCTCCTTGCACACGAATGGCTTCTTCTATTAATTCATTATAATTGATATCTTTTATATTGGTATGAGCTTTTTCAATCATACCTCTATTTCGAGATGATAATGTATTATCATCTAATCTTACTGAAATGTAAAAGTCTTTTCCATCTGTCAAACTAGCCTTTTGTTTGAATTCATAATAAATATTATTTTCGGTCGCTAAGTTGGCAACTGTTACGATATCATATATGGTAATATCTTGTCTTCCAATGTACGAAGTAAATTGTGTATTAAATTGTTCTAATTGTTGCATTGCTTGTTGTTTGTGAATGGTTGCAGATTGTGTTCCAAATGTTACAAATAAGTATACTGCTAACGATAATACCAACATTCCTATCAATACACCTGCTGCCATTAGCAACGCTTTTGATGCATTTTCCATATTCTTACTCCTATCACTATTCAAATTTTCCAGTAAACTTAAATTCCATTTTGACAATTCTTCCTGTATTTTTATTATATTCTATATTGGTACAATCAAATCTTGCTCTTTTGAATTGCACATATTCATAATAAGTATAAATATCTTTTCGAATTTTACTTCCTTCATTGATTTCTTCCCATTTTAATATAGTGACTTTTTTCGAAGCATTACTAAATGTTTTAAATGACATCGCCTTTTCTGTATCAGTACTTTTATCATCGATAAAAATTTTAGTTAATCCAGTAGTCAAAGCAGTTAATGACTCTTTTCCATAAGTGTTCTCTAATCGATCCACTTCACTTGCTATTTCATTTGCAAAATCATTTCGTGTACTACTTTGTATATATTCATTCTTAGTTTTTAATAAAAGATTGCTCGATTGATCCACAGAAAATAGTTCTCTACCACCTTTGGAAGAAACTAAGGAAAATTGTATGGTCATAGGTTCATAAGCCAAATATTGTCCTGCATCTTTTCCTGTCCCTTCACTTGATTTTCTTCGATTATAATCCACAACTCGATTTAATAAAGAATACAAATCACTACCTCTGACATTTTTTCGATTAAATGTTTCATATTGATTATTAAATTCAATGATTTGTGCTTCCTTTGCATTATTTTCATCTACATTTTGGAAACTTGATAAATGATTAAACATCAATACAAGTGTTCCAACAATCAACAATGCAATTAAAACACTTCCTGCCATAATTAAGGCTTTTGATGCGTTTTCCATTTCGTTTCCTCCTATCTAACTTATGCTGTCATATTAGTAAATGCTGTTGACATACTTGTTAATCCGATAAATACTAATGGAATAATTAAATAACCAACAAACATACATACCATTGGTGCAAATCCAATTGCTTTTCCAATCATACCTTTTCTTTTGATTAATCTTTCATTGGATTCTTTTCTTTTTTCTTGATAATAATCTCTTTCTGTATCTAGTTCATCAAAAGCATCGGTAATTGGTATTTTTTCTACTGCTGCTTGTAAGCTTTCGATGATTCGAATAAATTGCACATAGCTTACTTCTTCTTTCATTAGCTCTAATGCTTCCCATGGACCTGATTCATAGTTGTTCACACACTTTGTAATTGGCGAACGGAATATGTTAGAATATCGTTCTAACCATTCTAATATAATTTCAACATTTACCCTTTCAATTCTCATTAACATCAATATGATGGTTTGGAATTGCATGACTTCATCTTCCATCTCTAACTGTCTCATTTTAACTTGGAAAATTAACAGCCAAATTGGTGCCATATAGGCAATTACAGCAAATACAAAAGCTAATAATAACTCAAACCACTGCATATATTCACTATTTATAATTTTTAATTTATCTTCTATTCTTGTTACCGCTTTTGTAATTTCTTTTTCGTCAGCTTCTTTATAGAATTTCAATCTTCTAACTGCTGTTTCTATTTGTGACTTTTCTACATTGGTTTTTCCTCGGAATTGATCCAAGATTTTATTATCTTGCTCTGTAATTTCCATTGCTTTTTTGGCATCTTTTTCTGAAAGCTCTCCCATTATGTCATAATCTGTTGTTGGTTCTGTATAAACATAATCAACCGCTAAAGCATGCATTTGTGAGAATAGAATAATAGACACGATACAAGTTACAATCGCCATTGTAATTCGATTGATATAGACCCACTCCATTTTTAAATGAGAGGCTGCATCTTTCAAATATTGTTGTACTTTTCTATATTCTTTTGAACCAGCTTTTGGAATAAATAAATCCACTACTTTTTTTACTGGTTTCTTTTTATACAATTTTGCTTGCCAAGGATTTTCTGTATTTTTCGCATTTGCTCCTCCACTTGTTGAACCATTATCTTTCAATTTTCGAATTAGAACATAAGATGCAAATGTCAAGATAAAAATTAAAATTTGTACAATCATTCCTGGTTTTCCTTGATACCAGCTTGCTGTAAAAGTAAAGTTGCTAATTGCCCAATTTTTTAGTGGTTCTAATAGTAAGACTGGTGCAATGGAAATAATTGATAAACTTTGGAAAACATAATTTAATTTATCTCTTTTCAAAATCTCTAATTGCATTTCTTGTGTAATGTTATTAATATTTTTTAAATATAATGATGCACCATCTACTTTTCTATCACCAAATTCTTTCGTTAAATAAGAAACTCCTGCAAATTCTTTTAAAAAGCTATTGGGTGCAATATCATAATATTTTTCTAACTCCGTTTCTGGATCATTCGAAATTAGAATTTCATAAATCTTTTCTCCTTGTCTCGATACACTCATTTCCTCATCTTGTGATACTTGATAGATAGCTTCTTCTACCATGTTAAATTCGTGATAAGCATGTCTAATTTCTGAAAAAAAGTCAATTTGTTCTTTTAAAATTTTATTATCCATTTTATCAACAGATCCATCAATCAAAGTATCTACCATAAATACTTCAAATATCAATAAAATACACATTAATAAGTAATTTGATGAGGTAAGCATTATCGTAAGTACAATAATTGGTATGATGACAACAAGTGCTCTTGTTAAGATTCTAGCAGTTCCTTTTCTTGTGTTATATTCATCATCTATGTTTATAATTTCCAATCTTCTTCTTATTTTCAAAGCATATCGTTTGATGAGTGGGATTTTTATGTAGCTTAAATACAATTTTTGAAACAGTACTTCTGTTGAAAATTTATTTTCTTTGGTTCCTTGTTGTAATTCTTGTATTTTCTTATATTCTGACTTTTGCATTTTTTTAGAAATCATAAAATAAATTAATATAATTAATACAAAAGCTCCTGCTGTTCCTCCCATAAGATACAATAACATGTTGTTATCCACTTGTTATTCACCTCTTCCTTTTTATTTATGTTGTCTTTGGTTTTCTTCCACGTTTTGTGGTTCCTTCTTCACTTTCACTAACAGAAACAGTTTGTTTTTCACCATTTCCCCAATGTTTTTCTACGAATTTGTCAAATTTTTCTAAATCAAGTTCGTCCATGTTGCTTCTCATACCTCTCAAATTTTCTTCTGAAATAGGATTGGTAATTACATATTCTCCATCTACATATTCTAATATATTTCTATGAATATATAATTGACGATCTGTTATTTTTTCAAAGTAACGTGTTGCATTATCAAAAAATTTGTCAAACTTTCCTTCTAATGTTTTTTCATTTCTATGATCAAATGTATATTCATTTTTTTCTTCAATTGGAATACACTCTGTAATTCTTTCAACATATCTTTTTCCTTTAAAATCTTTGGTTAAGTGAATGTCAAAATTTAATACTTGCACAACTTGTTCTTCTGCCGTTTTTTCATTTTTAAAAACACCTGCACGAAGCATAGAGTTTCTAAGTGCTGTTACTAAGTTTGGAAAAGTTTTAGCGTGGTGTGTAAATAAGGTGAACTTAGAAGCAACTTGGGCTGCTTGTATCATCCAAGATGCTACAGGGTCTGTTGCAACCTCTCCAATAATATTTACCGAACCGTCAGTTTTCTTTTGTACGTCCAAACCTTCTTGTCCAGATATGGTTTCGGTTTCTCTAAAAGTCAAAATATTTCTGGTTGGATAGATTTTTCTTAAATGAAGCTCGAATGCTGTTTCCTGAACACGAATGTTCATCGTTTCATAAATATTTTCTATCATACCCATAAGCATGGTTGTTTTACCACAACCTTGTTCTCCTGTAATTGATATAATTCTAGCACCTTTTACTAAATATTTTAATAACTCAATGGATTCATCTGAACCTGGTTCTCCTTTGAACCATTGCTCTAAAGTAGAACGTTTTACGTCGAATTTTCTTACGAAAAAAGCCCATGTTTCTGAGAAGCTTGGTCTTACAACAACAACTCTCGATCCATCTTTCATTTCATTAATTTTATATCCATTTGTGTCTGACAATTGTCCTGGATTATTATATTTATAAATATTTTGACATACCCTTTTCAATTCTGCTTCTGTTCCAAAAGATAAGAATTCTAAACGAATGGACTTACCTTGGAAGAAAATCCAAATACTATCACAGGCACGTGGTACCTTGTGTTCTGCTACTTGTTCTAAATAATCTCCATCTGCTTGTGCCACTTGGCTTAAAAAGCTCTCTGGAAGACCTGATACTCCACCAGATATTCCATCTATGTTCATATCTCTTACTTCATCAATGCTACTATAGCCTTTATAATGTTGATAAATTCTTTGTGTAACAACAGCTAATTTATCTGAAAAAGATAATACCATATTTTCTTTTTCATAAATTTCTTCTATTTCACTATTGGTAATAACATAAGATGGTTTGGTTTCACCTTCTACATATTTTAAAGTTGCTAAGTTATACTTTTTAATTAATTCTGTTAAAGCTTCATAGCCAAATTCTTTTTTATAGTTATAAATTAAAATATCAAATTTATCTTGTGCCGTTAAAAGGGAAGGAATATCAAATGGAATTGCTTTTGAAATGTTACTTTCTGTAACACCATATTCTTTTTCTAACAAATCATAAATCAATTCTTTTACATATTTTTTATCATTAACATCTCCGGTATGTACAACCTTTCAATGCTTTTTTCAATTCGTATTTTTTGTTCTTTCTTCTTTTTAATTCTTCTTCTGAAAGCCCAATATCATATAAGTTGATTTTGGTGATTTCGTCTAGTCTTCTTTTTATGAATTCCATCATTTTTTCAATGGTATAGGTTTTGTCATCAACATCAACTTGTACTTCAACTTCTGCATTTTGCTTTTTCTTAATACTGTAAAAAACTGCATAACCAGCAATTCCCAATACTACTAGTATTAATATGATGTTTGTTATTGTCATTTGGTTTTCCCTCCTTAAATGTTATCGCAAATCTTCTAATCGGTAAATTATATTATCTACTGTTCTTCTAACTTCTGCTAAAAAGAATCCATTTCTATCATCTTCTTCTGTTTTTCTAAGACTTAAAAATAAGTCTGGTACTTTTGCTTCTTCACATGCTTCAAAAAATAATGTATTATATGGGATTGTTGAAACTTTGTTTTTTTCTCCCAAATATCTTGAAATATTTTTTATGTTATATTTTGAAAATTTATCATATTTTCCTATCAATAATAATGTTTTCTTTGATTTTAAGATTGGATTTTCTTCTCTTATTTGCATAAAAGAATTAATGGTTGTTAATCTTTGGCTTAAATTAGCTACAATTAAATTTGAATTTTCCATAATGGTTCCAGCAATATCATCTTGTACTTCTTTATCCAAATCAACTAATACTAAATCATAATAACTATTTGCTAAATTAATAATATCTGGATAATATCTTCTTAAATCCTTGTATTCATTATATTCTCCTTTAAATGTTGGTAATATTTCCAAACGGTCTTTAAAAATTATTTTCGTATAATTTGTAATGTGATCAGGAGACACTCTATTACTTTTCATCATTTTAGCTAATCCAGAAATTCCTTCTTCCATTGCCATATTTGCATTTGGTCCAAATAACCCTAGATTTTTCTTTGCTTTTTTGGGTTCCCAAAAACAATTGTCTAAATTTTCATCTTGATATCCTGTGGAAACAACTAATATTCGATAGTTATGTTCTACTGCTAAATGGGTACAAATTGCAACTAAAGCTAATGTCTTTCCTGTTTGCTCTTTTCCATTGTTCCAAAAAGTTACAACTGACATGTTTTTTCCTTCCTTTCTAAAGTTTACAAAACGGATTTTAACTTCCTTTTTCGATCAACTTAATTGTCTTTCGTACATTATTTCCACTAACATCACCTAATATTTCTTCTGCTAAGTATGCTAGCCCATCTTTATATTGAACGCTTAATTTTTTAAATTTAATTTTTGCCACTCTTTGATTTTCATAAATAACATTTAAATCACCATTTTCAATTGGGAAATAAATTTTATATTCATTCCATATCACTTTATAACCTAATGATAGAAAATTCAAATAATCATCTTCTTCTTTTAACATTTCCTTTGAAAATAGTATTTTTGTTAAACTCGTTACTTCTTGTAAACCATTTAGAACTTCTAATCCTTTTTTTAGAGAATAGTTGTCAAATGAGGTTACAAAGTAATTTTTCTGTGCTTCTTCTAATCCAAAATTTCGAAAACCAATCACATTATCTGTATCAACAAAAACGAAATCATAATCTAATTCTTGTTCTTCTGATACTCCTAAATAATCTTTGATTCCTTTTGGATTCGAAAATCCAACTGCAATATCAATATCTTCAAAATCTGTTACATAAGTAGTTGCTGGGCTTATGACTGGTACAATATATCTTGCTTTTTGATTTACTGTTGCATCTATGACCAAAACTTTTTTGTCCATTAATGTTAATATTTTAGCAATGTATACAATTAGATCCATTTTATCATAAGCACCTATAAAGCCTATTTTCTTCATCTGTGTTACTCTCCTTTTTCTAATCTACTACTCCTGATAAAGAATCTAAATATTCTTTTCTAGAGTTTTTAGAATTTGTTGTACTTTCTTGCATATTTGTTTCAATATTGGTTTGAGCTTGTTCCCCTTGATTGCTAATTTCAGAATTGATGTAGTTATTTCTTAAGGTAGAAGCATCAATTTCATTATAACGATTTGCAATTTCATTCATTGCTTTTTCTAATATATTAGGATCGTTTTGTAATAAACGTGATGTACTTTCATTTACTGGATAAGTTGGTTTTGCTGCTTCTTGCATTCCTGCTTCTGTATATTTGGTAGCATAAATTTTACTTCCTTTGATACGATATGCATCATAAATTGCACAACTCATGTGTAAAATTTCGTCTTCTGATAAATTCATCCAAATGGTATCTTGTGAGTCAACCCCTGCAATGTTAGGTACTTTCACTTCTTTTTTACTAACTACGATGTAATCTTGTCCAGATGGCAACATAAGCCTAATATCAACATAATCGCCAGATACCAAATCAATTGGTAATACTAACATGTTATATTCTTGTTTTCTTACATCGTTTTGTACTAAATTATCACTTTTACTTAGTAATTCTGTTGTAATAAGTGTATTCGCTTTCATTGATACTTTGGCTACAAGTGGTACACTATTTAATTCTAAATATTCTTTGTTGTTATTTCTTTCAATATAATAATTACCTGTTCCATTTTCTTGTTTTACTTGATATTCTTTATTTTCTTTTCTAATATATAAGTTTGCATTATTGTTTTCATATTTGGTATAAATATCATTTCCTTCTTTATCTTGTAATGCATAATTTTCAATCAAGCTAATATCACTTGTTGCATTACTTGGTACAAGTGTTTTATCAACCTGTTTTATTTCTAACATATCAGTTGTAATGACTTGTCCTGAGCTAACGTCCTCACTTAAAACATAAGCTTTCACGTTTGCTTTCATTGCTTGTTGCTCCTTTTTTGTTTTTTCCATTAGTTGCATGAACAATAATGCTATGATAATACCTGATATTAATAACATTACTAACATACCTAATAAAAATGAATTTCTTGCTTTTCTTTGCATTGGATTTGTTGCCATGACAAATTCCTCCCTTAA
>JAAVZN010000026.1 GCA_022791675.1 Clostridia bacterium
AATCAAACACACAAAAACATTGAGAATTTACAAGAAGTTCAAAAAGAAGATATGACACATTATTTAGAGTTAAACGATGAGACTTTAAATATTTTAAAATGTTTTATTATGCAATTACAAGAAGAAGTACCTGTATAAAAAGAAAATTTTATGTCTTCTGCTTTTTATGTAACTATACTAAAAAGTGGGGACTATATGGGGACTAACTCAAAAATTCCCCTTCTAAATAAAAAAAAACATTGGTATTTTTCATACCAATAAAAAGCTAAAAGCCAGCAATCAAGACTATTTCAAGACTACTGACAATATTGGAGCCACTTCTCAGATTCGAACTGAGGACCCCCGCATTACAAGTGCGATGCTCTGGCCAACTGAGCTAAAGTGGCATAATTTAATTGGTGACCCGTACGGGAATCGAAACCATGTCTCAGCCGTGAAAGTGCGGTGTCTTAACCGCTTGACCAACGGGCCAAATACAAAGAACTAAATAATTCAATATTTAGTTCTTTTGGTGAGCTATCCGCGACTCGAACGCGGGACAACTTGATTAAAAGTCAAGTGCTCTACCACCTGAGCTAATAGCCCACATAATGCGTTGTTAATTACAACGCCTTTATATTTTACAATGTTTTTTAGCAATTGTCAATACATTTGTAAAAATTTTTTGTCTTTTTTGTAAACTTTTGCTATTTTTATACATTATGTTTCTTTTTTTATTGTCTCTTATGCATTCAACTTCTCTACTAATTCATTTACATCAATTCCATGAACACTGCATGCTTCTTCTAAGGTTTCCATTTGAGAAGCGGGACAACCTAAACAATGCATTCCAATTTCTAATAAAATTTCTGCTTTTTCTGGTGCTTTTTCTAAAATTTCACCTATTTTTGTATCTTTATTAAACTCCATTATTCTTCCTCCTCCTTCTTTTTTTATCATTTTACCATATTTTTCAAAAAAAGTATAGACAAATCGAAAAAAATATTGTATCATAGTTAAAACTTTGAAAGGCGGTGACATTATTTCTAAATTAATCGATTTATTTTTTATCACTTTTATTATTTATCTTTTTATTACTTTATATTCACTCTACACATTTTTTGATATTATTTTTTTTCATAATAAGCAAGGTTCCAAATTAAAAATTAAAAAGAATTCATTCTGAAAGGAGGTTATTCACAATTTTTCACTATAGCAAAGAATTTATTTTTCTAATTCTACTTTTTTTATTATTTCATTTTATCACACTTTTTATTTTTTCCCCTCTATTTACAGCTGAAGAAATTATTATTACTTATGGTTTTCACCCTTTTGATATTTGTTCTAAAAATCCAGAATTGTGGCAATTGCTAAAAAAGTCCTATTTATTTTGCTCTTCTTTTTGTTATTTTTTATTGGGGCATTTCCTATATCGTAGATTCTTGATTAAACTTCCTTTTTTTCGAATCAAACCAGTCACAGAAAAAACGAAAAAAACTTCTCCTTCTAAGTCAGATCTTCAATTACTAATTGGAGAAAATTTATCACATCAAAAGGTTCTAATTCCAGAATCAGGACTTTATCAAAATTTTCTTATTACTGGAACTATTGGATCTGGTAAAACCTCTAGTGCTATGTATCCATTTTTGAGACAACTTATGGAATATAATCATGAGCACTTTAATCAAAAAATCGGTATGCTAATTTTAGATGTAAAAGGGAATTTCTATCAACAAGTAAAAAAATATGCTATGCAATATCAATTAGAAAAAGATCTTATTGTGATTGAATTAAAGTCAAATATTTATTATAATCCTTTACATAAACCAAATTTAAAACCTCAAGTATTAGCCAATCGCCTCAAATCCATTCTTTTACTTTTTTCAGAAAATAATACTGAATCTTATTGGCTAGATAAAGCCGAAGAAATTTTAACAGAATGTATTAAGTTGTGTAGACTTTATAATAACAATTATGTCACATTCTTAGAAATTCATAAACTAATTACCATTCCCAATTACTATCAAGAAAAGATTAATATTTTAAGAAATTTATTTATTTCTTCTAAACTATCTTATTCACAAATTTATGAATTAAATTCCAGCTTAGACTTTTTTCAGAAAGAATTTGAAAACTTAGATGCTCGCACAAAAGGAATTCTAATATCTGAAATCACTCGTATTACCAATTTTTTTATTTCAGATTTTGATGTTATGTCTGCTTTTTGCGCTCCTTTAGAAAAACTATCTTTTACTGGTTTTTCAGAAATGATCCAACAAGGAAAGATTGTTGTTTTAAATATGAATTTATCAGAATATACTTCCCTTTCCAAAATAATTGCCACTTATTTAAAATTAGATTTTCAAAGTGAAATTATTGCTAATTTATCAAAAAATCACTCTCGCCCAACAGCTTTTATCTGTGATGAATATGACAAATATGCAACGAAATCAGATGGTGAATTCTTTTCTTTGAGTAGAGAGGCAAAATGTATTAATATTGTTAGTACACAAAGTTATTCTTCCTTGAAAGCTACCTTAAAAGAAGATGCACAAGTAAAAGTAATTACGCAAAACTTAATCAATAAAATATGGTTTCGAACCGATGACCTTTTTACCATTGAAGAAGCACAAAAGCAATTAGGAAAGGAAGAAAAAGAAAGAATTTCAAAAAGTATATCAGAAAGTGCAAAGCAAACACGATTTAGTTACATAACCAATACTTTAAATTCAGAAAATTCTAATATTTCTGAAACTTATAGTACACATTTACAAAATGATTATATTTTCGAAACCAATTTCTTTACACAAAATTTAGAAACTTTTACAGCATTGAGCTTTTTATCCGATGGAAATAAAATTTATCCACCTGAAAAATTGCTTATGTTACCTTATTTTAAACAAAAATGAAAGGAATGATCTTATGAATAAAAAAACTTTTTATCTATTTTTTACTATTATGTTATTTATTATATTTCTAACTATACTTTCTTCTACTTCTCTTGCATGGGGAGATCCACAGATAGTAAGCAAAATTACTTCTGCTTTTGAAAATATAAAAGATTGGCTTTTAAAAATTGCTACTCCTGCTGCTGCCGTTGCAGTTGGAACTGGTGTTTTTATGAAAAAATTTAGCTTTGGAGATGAAGAAAAAATTAGAACAGGAAAAAAATTAATAAAGGGCTCTTTATTTTCTTACGCTTTTATTCTTGCTATTGATTTAATCTTATCAGCCATCAAATCACTCATTAATTAAGGAGGTCTACTTGGAAAATTCGACAAATATTACACAAATTATTATTGATACTATTAATACTATTTTTGAAACCTTATTTAGCTCTATTGACAATAATTTATATTCTGTTTTAGATGATGTTACTTTTATCAATTCTAGCATTTTACAGGACAAAAACTTTGAAAATCTTTTTGGAACTTCTGCTTCTAATGGTATTTTATTAATTGCTAATTCTTTTTTACTTGCTTTTATTTTATATTATGCCTCTCGCTATTTAATTGCTCATTTTACTTATACCCAAACTGAAACCCCTGGAAGTTTTCTCATTAAATTAATTTTATATGGAATTGCTATGAATTTTTCTTTCTTTCTAATAGGTTTGGTTGTCGACATAAACTCTTATGTTTCACTTGCTATTCGAAATTTGGGAGAAAATCTATTTCATAAAAATATCTGCTTTTCTGAATTAATTACCACGATCAACACAAATATTTCCATCGATACCAATAGTCTTAATATTTTTTCTTTAGATGGATTATTAAAAGGTACGTTAAGTCTATCTTTATTAAATTTAGTATTTTCGTATTCTCTACGCTATATTTTTATTAAAATTTTTATCTTATTGTCACCTTTTGCATTTTTATCTTTAACCTTAGAAAAAACAACTTGGTTTTTTAAAACTTGGTTTCGTAATTTATTTTCGCTCTTATTCATTCAAATCATTGTTTCTCTTGTTTTACTAATTTTATTTTCTATGGATTACTCTTCTAGTAATTTATTTACTAAATTTATTTATGTCGGAGGAATTTATGCACTTATCAAAACCAATTCTTTGGTTCGTGATTTCATTGGTGGTGTTTCCACAGAAGTTTCACAATCTGTGAAAAACTTGTTAGGATCTAAATTCTAATTAAGTTTTATGTCACTTTTAAATGTTTCAATGATCAAAAATATGATAGAAAAATTAGGAGGTATTATGAAATTTATTTTTCCACAAAATTATGATTTAAAAAATAAACTTTTTGGAATTATCGATTATTCTACTGCTTTTGTTAATTTACTTTGGTATGCCATTGTTTTTATTTCGCTTCAATTTCTCTTCCAAGATCTAACTTTTAAACTATTCTTTTTTGTCACTTTATGTTTTCCTTTGTTTTTGTTTAGTTTTGCAGGTTTTAATGGAGAAAATATCGTTTATGTTATTTCTTATCTCATTCGTTTTTTATTAAAACCCAAGTTATATCTATATAAAAAAATGTAATCATTTTTATGTCATTTTACAACTTTTACAAAATTGAAAAATCACTTGAATTTTTTGTCTAAAAAAGTTATAATCAGTATTACAAGTTTATTAAATTAGGAGCGAATGAATATGAAGTTAGAACAAAAAGAAAAATCTTTATTATTTTCAGAAACAATGATCCCTGATATATTTTTTTCAGAATATTTATCAGCTATACCTGGAGATTATTTAAAAATGTATTTTTATATTGTTTTTTTATCTAAATATGGTAAAGATGTAAAATTGAATGATTTATCAAAAAAACTAAACATTCCTATCAAAGTCATCAATGATGGAATTAAATTTTTAGAAGAAAATAGTCTTATTTTAAGAAAAACAACTGGTTATATCATTGTAGATTTACAAGAAACAACTTTACATAACTTATATCAACCTAATTTAACAATGTCAAAAGAAAAAGTAGAGCAAACAGCCAAAAATAAATCTCGCTCCAAAGCAATTGATCACATCAACAATATGTATTTTCAAGGTATTATGGGACCATCTTGGTACAACGACATTGATTTATGGTTTACGAAATATGAATTTGATGAACAAGTCATGATTGCATTATTCGATTATTGTTACAAAAGAAGTGCTTTGCATCGTAATTACGTTCAAACAGTTGCTGAAGCATGGGCTTCTAATAAAGTAAAAACATGGAATGACTTAGATCAACATTTTGAAAAACAAGAAAATTTAAATAAATTTAAGAAAACAATTAGCAAGAAATTAGGAAAATATAATGGTCTAACACAATACGAAGAAGCTTATATTGAAAATTGGGTTTTAAATTTTGGTTATGATATGAATGTGATCGAAATTGCTTTAAAACGAACTACTTTAAAACAAAATCCAACATTTGAATATATTAATAATATTATAACTGACTGGCATGATAGAAATTTAAAAACGCCTGCCGAAGTACAAGCTTTTTTAGAACAACGTAAAAAACAAGAAAAATCTGCAAAAGATTTAAAAACTAAAGTAAATAAAGGTAATTATGAACAACGTAATTATGATAATTTAGACTTTTTATACGCAAATCAAACCAATAAGGAGGATTAGATGTCTAATGAAGTATTGCATTCTTTATTAAAAGAATATGAACAAAAGAAATTAAAAGCAGAATTGGATTTAGAAAAACGAAAAAAAGAACTTTACGAAAAAATGCCAAAACTTCAACAAATAGAAGATGAATTAAATAGTTTTGCAATTCTTACAGCCAAAAATATACTTTTACATAACATGGCTTCTATTGCAGAATTAAAAGAAAAATCCGAAAAATTAAAATATGAAAAAGCATGTATTTTGCATGATGCCCATTTACCCAATAATTATTTAAAACCGATTTATGAATGCTCAATTTGCAAAGATACTGGCTATATTTCGAAAGAAAATTATAAGACCCAAATGTGTAATTGTTTAAAACAAAAATTATTAGATGAAGCTTTTCATAAATCTAATATTGCTAATCTAGAAAAAGAAAATTTTGATACTTTTAATGAAAAAATTTTTTCTGATGAAATTGATGTTGCCAAATATCGTTTCAACATTTCACCACAAGAAAATATAAAAAATATCAAACAAAAATGTTTAGAATTTATAAAAAATTTTGATAATCCAGATGGAAAAAATTTGTTATTTACAGGAAATACTGGTTTACGGGAAGACTTTTATGTCAAACTGTATTGCTAGTGAATTATTAAAGGCTGGAAAAACTGTTCTTTATCAGACAGCTCCTGTATTACTTGAAAGTGTTATTGACTATAAGATGAGTAAACAAAAAAATACTTTTGATAATATCTACCAATCGGTCTTAAATGTTGATCTTCTCATCATCGATGATCTAGGAACAGAAAGTTTAAATAGTATGAAATTAAGTGAACTTTTTACAATTTTAAATACTAGAATTTTAAACTTAAATCATAAAATAACCAAAACCATTATTTCTACTAACTTAAATATCAAGGATATTTTTAACAGCTATGAAGAAAGAGTTGGTTCACGTATTGCTGGTTACTATGATATTTACTGTTTTTTTGGTGAAGATTTAAGATTTAAAAATAAAATTTAATATTAACATAACCCCCAACTATATTCAATCAGTTGGGGGCTTTCCATTATTTATTTTCTTCTATCATTGTTTGTTCACTTTCTTCTGTTACTTCATTGCTTAATGTTTCTACACTTACAACTTTTCCTCCATCATTTGTCCTCATCAATGTAACTCCTTGTGTTGATCTTCCTAGTACACTTATGTCATCTACTTTTAATCGGATAATTGTTCCTGTGTTAGTAACTAACATAACATCTTCGCCTTCTACTGCAATTCTTACTCCAATTAACTCACCTGTCTTAGGGGTTATTTTATAGGTAATAACACCTTTTCCTCCACGATTTTGCACTCTATATTCTTCTAGTTCCGTTCTCTTTCCAAATCCATTTTCTGTAATAGCAAGTAATGTTGCTTTTCCTCCAGCAATAACAGATTCCATGCCAATTACTTCATCATCTTCGTCTAATCTAATTCCAATTACGCCTTGTGAAACTCTACCAATTGGACGTACATCTTTTTCATCAAATGTTATACACATACCTTTTCTTGTTACTAAAACAACATTATCTTCGCCATCTGTTAAACGAACTCCAATTAACTCATCATCTTCTTTTAAGGTAATTCCTTGTAGTCCCGTTTTTCTACTTGAATCATATTCTTTTAATGCTGTTTTCTTAATTAATCCATTTTTGGTTGCCATAAGTAAGTATTTTCCATCAGCAAAATTTTGAAGTGGAATTACTGCTGATACTTTTTCTCCAGCATCTAAACTCAATAAGTTTACAATCGCTGTTCCTCTTGCCGTTCTTCCTGCCTCTGGAATTTCATAACCTCTTAGCTTATACAACTTCCCTTTATTGGTAAAGAACAATATCATATCATGTGTAGAAGCTGTAAAGATTTGTTTTACAAAATCTTCTTCCCTTGTTGCCATTCCTGTAATTCCTTTTCCTCCTCTTCTTTGGCTTTTATAAGTATCAATTGGCATTCTTTTAATATATCCAAAGTGAGTTAAGGCAACTACTGTTTGTTCTTCTTTGATTAAGTCTTCTAAGTCTATTTCTCCCTCTGCTGCAACAATTTTTGTTTTTCTTTCATCGCCAAATTTGTCTTTAATTTCGATTAATTCTTCTTTAATAATTTCAAAAACTAATCTTTCACTATTTAAAATTTCTCTTAAATGTGCAATTAATTCCATTAATTGTTTATATTCTTCATCAATTTTTTCACGTTGCAACCCTGATAATGTTTTTAATCTCATATCTAAGATTGCTTGTGCTTGAATATCAGATAAGCCAAATCTTTCCATCAATCTTTCTTTTGGATCATCATAAGAAGAACGTATTATGTTAATAACTTCATCAATGTTATCTAATGCTATTTTTAATCCTTCTAAGATATGTGCTCTTGCTAAAGCCTTATCTAATTCAAATTGTGTTCTTCTTAATATAACATCTTTTCTATGAGAAATATAACAATCTAAACATTGTCTTAATGTCAAGATTTTTGGTTCTCCATTCACTAAAGCTAACATAATAATACCAAAAGTAGTTTGCATTTGTGTATGCTTAAATAATTGATTTAACACTACTTGTGGATTGGCATCTCTTTTTAATTCAATTACTACTCTTACTCTATCTTTTCTGTCTGATTCATCTCGGCATTCAGAAATTCCTTCTACTTTTCTTTCTTTTGAAAGATCTGAAATAGCTTTTATTAAGTTCGCCTTATTAACTTGATATGGCAAGGAAGACACGATAATTCTTTGTTTATTTCCACTCATTTCTTCGATTTCTGTTTCTGCTCTCAACGTTATTTTTCCTCTACCCGTCTTATAAGCTTGCTTAATCCCTTCCATTCCTAATATAATTCCTTCAGTTGGAAAATCTGGTCCTTTTATAACACTCATTAAATCTTCATCAGATACTTCGTCTTCATCAATAATTTTTATTATACCATTAATCACTTCTGTTAAATTATGTGGTGGTATATTGGTTGCCATTCCAACAGCAATCCCCGATGATCCGTTAATTAAAAGAGCTGGTATTCTAGCAGGCAATACAGTTGGTTCTTGCAATCGATCATCATAGTTTGGCATAAAATCTACTGTGTTTTTCTCTATATCTGTTAACATATATTCTGAAATTTTTGCCATTCTTGCTTCTGTATACCTCATCGCTGCTGCTCCATCTCCATCTACGGAACCAAAGTTTCCATGACCATCGATTAACATATATCTCATTGAAAAATCTTGCGCTAATCTTACCATGGCATCATATACTGAACTGTCTCCATGTGGATGATATCGACCAAGTACGGATCCAACGGTATTCGCACATTTTCTATATGGTTTATCTGATGTAATACCATCTTCATGCATAGCATACAAAATTCTTCTGTGCACTGGTTTTAATCCATCTCGTACATCAGGTAGAGCTCTTGATACAATTACACTCATAGCATAGTCAATATAGGCTGTTCTCATTTCTTTTTCGATGTCTCTTTCAATTATTTTTCCGTCCATTCTTTCTTGTCTTTCTTCCATGCTTTTTTCCCTCTTTTCCTTTATTTTTGTATATTTGTATTATACTAAAACTATTTTAATTTTGCAAGTATAATAGTATGATTTCCTAGAAAAAAGTTTAGGGAAAATAAGGATTTGACCTATTCATTTAACTCATTATTTTTTACTTTAAACAGTTTATCATTAAATTTACACCATCAATAAATCCTTTTTTATAAAATTCTTGATTATATTCTGCTATTTTTACACTGTAATTTTCTTCTATTTTCTCGAATATCTTTTTTAATTCTTCTGGTTTTGATGTATTTTCAAAAGCTTCATTTATATTAATATCCTTTATTTGGTCTTTTATTTTTCTATTAACTTGTCTTATTTTTTCTTCTAATATTTTTTCCTCAGCTTGATAAATTAATTTTATCAGATTCTTATCCTTCATTTCTTCCATTTCTATTCCTCCTTTGTTTATATTGGTACTTTTTTGTAATTTTTATTCATTTTAAATTTATCTAAAATTTATTTTAATTTTTCTACTAGCTCCCATTCTTCTTGCTTCAAATTGAAATCTTGACCTTTATTTTTTATTAAATTATGTAATATTTGTATAGTTTTTATATCATTTATAGTTTTTTCAATCGGTGCAATATTATTTATTTGTTTTTCAATTTTCAAATATTCTTTTTTCATTCCTTCAAAGTTTCTTTCTTCAAAACAATTTTTCCAATTATTGATAGCTTTATTCGCATTTTCTATGGACTGATACTGCTTATTAAAATTCTTTTCTATATTGGTTTCAACGTTGTTTAATATAATATTTTTCCCTTGCTTTAATGTTTTTGCTATTGTATTATTAATGATTCCTGATTGATTCACCTTATCTACTGCTATATCTAATAAAGAAGATAAACCATCTATTAGTCCTCCTGATTGTATAGCAGTCTGCATTTGAGAAACATTTTCGAAATTTCCTGTCATTATTCCAATTGCACTCTTTCCAATATCAATTGCATCATCAATTGTTTTTGTTATCCCATCTTTTAAACCATATTGAAGCAAATTATCTTTTATCTGAATTACCTGATCTTCTACAAAATTAGGTAAAATTGCTCTTATTCCAATGTCAATTGCTGTATTAATTGTTTTTCCTAACGTTGTTTCTAAAAAATTTTTTTGTGTTTTTTCATTTACTAAATTAGTATCTAAATTATTATTCATATTCTTTTCTAAATTATTAATCTCCATATTAAAATTCTTCCTTTCTTTTATCACGATTTTTTATTTATTATTTTTATAAATTTTATTTGTCAAAAGTTAATTACTAAACTATATATTTTTTCATAACTATATGTTAACTGTCTTTTTGATATTATTACTTTTTCTAGTTTTTCTTATTTGTTTTAATACGTAGCTGTTTATGTGATTTTATCAACCAAATTCTTCATAATATTTTTCTTGTTTCTTTCCCTTTAATGTAACCACCTTTCTCTTTTTATCATTTTATAATTTTTTATCCTTTTCTCAAAAATTATTTTTTTTATATTTTTATTTAATTTTTTTTATTATAAAATTTTTATTTTCTTATCATTTTTTATTCAAATATATATTTATATTAAATATTTCTTTTCTTTTTTGTTCTTATCTTACTTCTTTAATTTTTTTGTCTTCTTTTATCGCTTTTTTCTTCAAATTATGTATTCCTTTTTTTGACTTTTTCTTTTAAAAGCATCATCTATGTTTCCCATTAATACCTAGAGATTTATTGTATTTTATTGGCTTTTTTTCTTAAGATTTTCATTTCTCTTTTTATATAGTTTTGTAACCTTCCTTCTTTACTTTAATTTTTATCAGTTATGTATCTTATTTATTTATTGTTTTTTTTATTTATTTTCTTTTATTTTTACAATATTTTTTAAAACTTTTTTACTAATTTTTGTCATATATGTTTTATACAATTTCTATAATATAATTTAGATTTTTTTTCTAGTTTTATTAATCTTTTATTTTAAATTATAAGAAAAGATTTTATTCTTCTCTTTTTATTATTTCTTTTATTCGGTAATTTTTTTCTTATTTATTATTATTACTTCTATTTTTTATCATTTCTCATCT
The DNA here is from genome assembly GCA_022791675.1 of Clostridia bacterium. Classification (GTDB taxonomy): domain Bacteria; phylum Bacillota; class Clostridia; order TANB77; family CAG-508; genus CAG-269. The sequence continues at coordinate 11,185 of JAAVZN010000026.1, forward strand.
TCTTTTTTATTAAATAATTTTTATACTCACTTTTTCATTTTATATTTTAATTTTTTTCAATTTTACTTTTGTACATTTTCATTTTCTAGTCTTTTTTTCATTAAAAATTTTTTTCTCTTTCCTTTTTCCTTATTGCCTAAGCTTTTCTTTCTTTTTTTCTTTCTAAATTTGTTTCTTTCTACCTGCTTTTTCTTGATCTGTTTTTCTTCTCCTTTTTCTTATTCCACTATTCTTTTTTTATTTTATTTTTTCTATCTTATTTTCTAGTTTATTTTTCTATTTTTTTTCTTTATTTTCTATTATTATTTTTTATTTCTCTTTTTTTCATTAATTTTCTTTTCATTTGAATATTAATATTTTTCTATTTTTTATTTTTCTAATTCTTATTAT
>JAAVZN010000027.1 GCA_022791675.1 Clostridia bacterium
GTTTTTTGGGACGGGGTCAAAAAACATCACACAAAAAATAGATAGACAAAGTGATGTTTTTTGACCCCGTCCCAAAAAACATCAAAGGGAGGAATAAAAAATGGGAAAAATCATAGGAATTGACTTAGGAACAACAAATTCATGTGTAGCTGTAATGGAAGGTGGAGAACCAGTTGTTATACCAAATGCAGAAGGTAATAGAACGACACCATCTGTTGTAGCATTTTCAAATAATGGAGAGAGATTGGTTGGACAAATTGCAAAACGTCAAGCAGTAACAAATCCAGATAACACAGTAATTTCAATTAAAAGAAAAATGGGAACCAATGAAAAAGTTAATATAGAAGGAGATAAATTTTCTCCACAAGAGATTTCAGCCATGATTTTACAAAAATTAAAGGCAGATGCTGAAAATTATTTAGGACAAAAAGTAACACAAGCCGTTATCACAGTACCAGCTTACTTTAGTGATAGTCAAAGACAAGCAACGAAAGATGCTGGAAAGATAGCTGGATTGGAAGTTTTAAGAATTATCAATGAACCAACTGCAGCATCACTTGCTTATGGAATGGATAAAGAGCAAGACCAAAAAATTATGATTTATGATTTAGGTGGAGGAACTTTTGACGTTTCTATCTTAGATATTGGAGATGGTGTATTTGAAGTTTTAGCTACTAATGGTAATACTAAATTAGGTGGAGATGACTTTGATGAGGCAATTATCAATTACTTAGTAGATGAATTTAAAAAATCAAATGGAATTGATTTGAAAACCGATAAAATGGCAATGCAAAGATTGAAAGAATCAGCAGAAAAAGCAAAAATTGAATTATCTGGTGTACAACAAACACAAATTAATTTGCCATTTATTACAGCGGATAGTACAGGACCAAAACACTTAGATGTCAACTTAACAAGAGCAAAATTTGAAGAATTAATTCATGACTTAGTAGAAGCAACTGCTGGACCAGTAAATCAAGCCTTAAAAGATGCAGGATTAACACCAAATGATATTCACAAAGTATTATTGGTAGGTGGTTCAACCAGAGTTCCAGCGGTACAAGAAGCGGTAAAAAGAATTACAGGAAAAGACGCAGACAAAGGAATTAATCCAGATGAATGTGTTGCTATTGGTGCAGCAATTCAAGGTGGTGTGTTATCAGGAGATGTAAAAGATTTAGTCTTATTAGATGTAACACCATTATCACTTGGAATTGAAACGTATGGTGGAGTATTTACTAAATTAATTGAAAGAAATACAACCATTCCAACCAAAAAATCACAAATTTTCTCAACGGCAGCAGATGGTCAAACTTCAGTTGAAGTTCATGTATTACAAGGGGAAAGAGAAATGGCTACTTACAATAAGACTCTTGGAAGATTCCAATTAACTGGAATTCCAGCAGCACCAAGAGGAGTACCTCAAATTGAAGTAACTTTTGATATTGATGCCAATGGTATCGTTCATGTATCTGCTAAAGATATGGCAACAGGAAATAGCCAAGACGTAGCTATTACAGCTTCAACAAATTTAACAGATGAAGATATTGACAAAGCAGTAAAAGATGCCGAAGCACACGCAGAAGAAGATAAGAAGAAAAAAGAAGAAATCGAAGTAAAAAATAATGCTGAAAGTTTAGTTTATAATAGTGAAAAAACGTTAACAGATTTGGGAGATAAAATTAGTGGAGAAGAAAAAGCAAAAGTAGAAACGGAAATTGAAAGTACGAAAAAAGCATTAGAGACAAATGATACGGAAAAAATCAAAGAAGCAACCGAAAAATTAACAAAAGTATTCTATGAAATGTCAGAAAAACTATATCAATCAGCTAATCCAAATGGAGCACAAGGGGCTACAGCAGAAGCTGGTCAAGGAGCAGGTGAAGAAACCAATCATGATGGTAATGTGTATGATGCAGATTATAAAGTAGAAGACGACAATAAATAATCATAAGATATAGAATACAGGCAGGAAAAAAATACCTGCCTGTAAATCAATATATAGATGGTGCAAGATGGAGAGATATCAATCTATTACAGATGAATCTTCTTCTATGCCAGAAAATAAAACTAGAATACCATGTTAAAAAGAAGAAGGAATCGATCGATAGGAGGAAAAAATGGCAACAAAAAAAGATTATTACGAAGTATTGGGTGTGAATAAGAATGCAACAGATGATGAGCTAAAAAAGGCTTATCGTAAGCTTGCAAAAAAATATCATCCAGATGCAAATCTAGACAATAAACAAGAAGCAGAGGCGAAATTTAAAGAAGTAAATGAAGCTTATGAGAATTTGTCTGATCCACAAAAAAGAAGAATGTATGACCAATTTGGAACCGTTGATCCACAAGGATTTGGGGGAGCAGGTGGACCATTTGGAGGGCAAGGAGGATATTATTCTTATAGCACTTCAGACTTTGGTGATTTTGGAGACTTAGGTGACATTTTTTCATCATTTTTTGGTGGTGGATTTGGAGGCAGAGGATCAGCAAGAAGACAATCAGGTCCTAAAAAAGGTGCTGACTTAAATTTAGGATTGGAAATCACCTTTGAACAAGCATTTCTAGGAGTGGAAAAAGAAGTAATCATTACTAGAGATGATACCTGTGATACTTGTCATGGAACTGGTTCAAAACCAGGAACTTCAAAAATGAAATGTACTACTTGCAATGGAACAGGTCAAGTAACAGCTGTACAAAATACTATTTTAGGGCAAATGCAAACGAGAAGAACTTGTAATACTTGTCATGGGACAGGAGAAATTATCAAAGAACCTTGCGAAAATTGTCGTGGAAAAGGAACCGTAAGAAAGCAACCAAAAATTAAAGTTAAAATTCCAGCAGGAATTGATGATAATCAAACCATTGTCCTACGTGGAGAAGGAGAACCAGGAGAAAAAGGCGGCCCAAAAGGGGATTTATATATTACAGTCAGAATAAAAAGACATCATATATACACGAGAAAAGGAAACAATGTCTTATGTGATATACCAATTACAATAACACAAGCAACATTAGGAGCTGAATTAGAAATTCCGATGGTAGATGGTACCAAAGAAACTTATAAGATACCAGAAGGTACACAAACAGGAACAAAGTTCGTACTACGAAATAAAGGTTTTAAATCTGTTAATTCAAGTAGTGTAGGAGATTTTGTTTTCACCGTTATTGTTCAAACTCCAAAAAGATTATCCAAAGAACAAAGAGAGTTGTTAATGCAACTCGCAAAAACAATGAATGAACAACCACCAGTAAAAAAGCGAGGATTGTTCGGATAAAAATTTTAGTAATTTAAAGAATGAATTAGTTTAATACTTAAAATGTGTAAGTACTAAGCATAGCATAACTAAAAATGGGTTCTTTGTACCTTTTTTGGTTATGCTATTTTAATTTTTCTTCCTATAGATTTTTTGATAAAAATATGATAAAATAGCAAAAACAAAAGTAAGAAGGTCAAAGGAAAATGAGAACAATCAAAATAATCATACGGAATCATACTAATGATAGTAATCGTAGTATTAACCATTATAGGATATTATTTAGTCGTAGACATACAAACCAAAGTACCAGAAACGTTAAAAGAAATCTGTGAATTAGAAACCAAACAATTCATGGGGAGAAACCTATTTATAGTAACACCAAAAAAAAGAGAAAAAACAAACATTAAAATTTTGTATTTTCATGGAGGAGCTTATGTAGCAGAAGCAACTAAGGAACACTGGGACTTGATAGAAAAAATTGTTAATGACACAGGAGCAACTGTCATTTTACCAGACTATCCCTTAACACCCAAATATAATTACAAAGATGTTTTTAAAATGGTAGTACCATTGTATAAAGAAATCATTGATCGAATCGATACCAATCAATTAATTTTAATGGGAGATTCAGCAGGAGGTGGACTGGGATTAGCATTAGAAGAAAAAATAGCAGAAGAAAATTTATCCATGCCAAGCAAAACAATTTTAATTTCACCTTGGTTAGATGTCAGATTGGAAAATCCAAAAATTGAAGAGGTACAAAAAAGAGATAAACAATTAAACAAAGAGACACTAAAATTAGCAGGAATTGCTTATGCTGGAGAAGATGGAATCGACCGTTATTTAGTAAATCCAATCGAAGGGGATTTATCCAAACTTAAAAATATAACTATTTTTACGGGAACAGATGACATTTTAAATCCAGATGTACAAATATTAAAAGAAAAAGCAGAAAAAGAAGGCGTAGAAATCGAAATAAAAGAATATGAAGGAGCAGGTCATATTTGGGTCATTGAAAAAAATAGTAGTAAAGAATTAGAAGAACAAGGATACCAAGCAATCCTCGATAAAATTTTGGAACCTTAAGAAAAGGGTAATAGAGGACAAAGGAGAAAGAAAATCATGAAAAATAAAAAGGAAAATAAATTATATTGGAGAAGACTAGATAATTCAGCCAAAATATTTCCCATATCAACAGGAAAAAAATATAGTACAGTATTTCGATTGTCAGCTGTTTTAAAAGAGAAAGTAGAACCAGAGATATTAGAAGAAGCTGTAAATCAAGCTTTAGAAAAGTATCAATCTTTTAAAGTTAGAATGAAACCAGGTGTATTTTGGTATTATTTAGAACATAATACCAAAACACCTAACGTAGAACAAGAATGTGATTATCCTTGTAAATATATAGAAAGTAGAAAAAATCATAATTATTTATTTAAAGTTACCTATTTTCAAAACAAAATCAACATTGATATCTTTCATTCTCTAACAGATGGAAATAGTGGAACTACCTTTTTCAAAGAAATCATCTATACCTATTTAGAATTAATGTATCCAGAGACATTTAACGAAGAAGAAAGAAAAATTAGAAAAATAGAATATGACACAGAAGACAGTTATATGAAAAATTATGACAAAAAAGCCAAATCCAATGCATCTAGTAAAAAAGCTTATATCTTAAGAGGCAAGAAAATACCATTAGGAGCAATTAGTGTTATTCATGAAATCATAGATTTAGAAGACTTAAAAAGAGAGTGCAAAAAGCAAGATGCAACAATAACACAATATTTAACAGCTGTATTAATAGAAAGTATTTATCAAGAAAATGATGGAAAAGCAAAAGGAAAAAAACCGATAAAAATATGTATTCCTGTTAATTTGAAAAAATATTTTCCTTCTAAGACCATTTCCAATTTTTTTTCTTATATTACAGTAGAAGCAGAAATGAAAAAAGAACAGTTAGATACATTTCAGAAAATTTTAGCGTTTGTAAAAAAAGATTTTGCTAAAAAACTAACCGAAGAAGAAATTATCAAAACGATGTCAACCAATGTAAAGATAGGAAATAATCCATTGATTCGACCCATTCCACTTTTCTTAAAAAAGGCAATTGTTCGACTAAGTTATATTGAAATTAGAAAATATACAACCACCACATTTTCCAATATAGGAAGAATTGGTATCATAGGAAAATATAAGGACTATATTGATTATTTTCTTATGTTGATAGCGCCAGAACCAGTAGAAAAAATAAAGTGTTCTAGTTGTACCTTTGAAAATAAAATGGTTTTTACTTTTACTTCTATTTTACAAGACAATCGAATTGAAAAAAGATTTTATCAATTCCTAAAAGAAAGAGGAATTAAAATACAAATAGAAAGCAATGGTGTTTTAGATGATATATCCAGAGAAGATAAAAGCGAAAAAAAGTGATAAAATAATCAAAATATTACTGATGGTATCAGTTGGAATTGCCGTGATATTGTTTCTTATTAACAAACGGAACAACACCTAGCATTCCTTGGGCAGGATTAGCAAATGCAGGAATTCTATATAGTTGGATTGTAGTAATTTATTCCATTAAAAAAAATGTTAATTTAGCAGGACATGTATTATTACAATTAATTGCACTTTCTTTATTGGTTATTTACATTGACCATATATGGGGGAAAATAGGTTGGTCTGTTAATATTGCAATTCCTATCATGATTATGATTGCCAATTTAACCATGCTTGTATTAACAATTGTGACTCATAAAAAATATATGAAATATGCAATATATCAATTAATGATTGTACTTCTTAGCATGTTACCAATCATTTTAGTAACAGAGCATATTGTCCAAGATAAAACATTAAGTATTCTTGCAACAGGTATTTCTGTTTTGAATTTTATACTGTGTTTAGCTTTATCAGCGAAAGATTTAAAAGAAACGATCATTAGGAAATTTCACTTATAAAATAAAAGAAACGATTTAAGAAAAAGAGGTTAAAATGAAAAATATAAAAGATTATCATTTAGAAGAATTAAAACAAGAACTAAAAGAAATGGGAGAAAAACCTTTTCGAGCAGAGCAAATATTTCAATGGTTATACAACGAAAAAGTAGAAACATTTGACGAAATGACAAACTTATCTTTGGAGCTAAGAGAAACGTTAAAAAAACATTACACGATGGGGGATTTTCATATTTTAAAAAAACAAGAATCCAAAGATGGAACGATTAAATACTTATTTGATGTTTTAGATGGGAATGCAATAGAAACTGTTTTGATGAGATATCATCATGGAAATAGTATTTGTGTATCTTCACAAATCGGCTGTAAAATGGGGTGTAAATTTTGTGCTTCAACGGGAATTCCATTTATCCGAAACTTAAGTAGTGGGGAGATTATAGAGCAAATTATAAAAGTAGAACAAGATACAGGAGAAAGAATTTCCAATGTAGTATTTATGGGAATAGGCGAACCATTCGATAATTATGAAAATGTGGTAAAAGCCATTGAACAAATTAACCACCCAAAAGGATTAAACATAGGAGCAAGGCATATTAGCATATCAACTAGTGGGTTAGTGCCAAAAATTTATGAATTAGCAGAAAAAAACATTCCATGCACATTATCGATTTCCTTACATGCCACCAATAATGAAAAAAGAAGTAACATGATGCCTGTCAACAGAACCTATCCAATCGAAGAACTGCTACAAGCCTGTAGAGATTACATAGCTAAAACCAATCGAAGAATATCTTTTGAATATGCTTTGGCCAAAGACAACAACGATCATTTAGAAGATGCCAAACAATTAATCAAACTTTTAAAAGGAATGTTATGCCATGTTAATTTAATACCAATCAATAAAATTGAAAATGGTCAATACAGCAAAAGCTCAAACGAAAACATTATGAGATTTAGAGATTACTTAAATGAACATGGAATTGTAGCAACCATTCGACGAGAATTAGGAGCCGATATAGAAGCAGCTTGTGGACAACTAAGAAGAAAAAATAGGTAGTGTGCAATTGGGGACGGTTCTGATTGCACATTTTTGTAGTTTTTGGGACACATCTATTAATTTTTTTATTGTGAAAAAGAAAATATTGTGATAAAATACAAATAATTTAGAATGAAAAATAGAATGGGTGAAATGAATGTTATTAAAAGAAATATTACCTTATGCAAATAAAATAAAAGTATATGCTTTTGTTGGTCCATCTGGAACAGGAAAAAGTTATCGTGCACAGATGGTGGCAGGAGAAAAAAATACACATTTTATTATCGATGATGGATTGCTTATTAAAGATAATCAAGTGGTAGCAGGAGAATCTGCTAAGAAAGCACCAACAAAGGTTGCGACTGTTAAACATGCTCTTTTTTATGAAGAAAAAGAAAAAGCAGAAATTGTCAAAGCTTTAAAAAAATACAAGCCAGAAAGTATATTGATTTTAGGAACATCAGATGGAATGGTACAAAAAATCGCTAGTAATCTAGGGTTACCAGATATTTCAGAGACAACTTATATAACAGATGTTGCAACGGAAACAGAGATGCAAACAGCAAGAAGAATTAGAGTAACAGAAGGAAAACATGTAATACCAGTACCAACTTTTGAAATCAAAAAAGATTTTTCTGGTTATCTATTAGACCCTTTACAAATTTTTAAATCAAAAGGAAAAGGGCAACAACCATATATATCTGAAAAATCAATCATTCGACCAACATTTAGTTATATGGGAAGATTTACAATTTCTGACTTGGTATTTAGACAAATTTTAGAATATATAGCAACACATACCCCTGTTATTTATAAAATTTCAAAAACCCGAGTTGAAAATTATGGAGATGGTGCTAAAATTTACATGGAGGTTACCATTAGGTATGGCTATAATGTAAAAGATGGACTAAAAGATTTTAAGGAAAAGGCCAAAAAAGAGATTGAAAAATTAACTGCTATGAATGTGGCTAAGCTAGATGTAGTAGCCAAAAATATTTATGTACCAGAAAGGCAAGAGTAGTTGTTTTGTAGTAAAATTAGAAAAAATTAGAAAGAGGGAAAAATATGTCATTTGTTGTTGCCATTGATGGACCAGCAGGAGCTGGAAAAGGGACTGTTACCAAACAAGTAGGAGAAAAATTAGAGTTGATTAACATTGATACAGGGGCCATGTTTCGTTGTGTTACTTTAAATTTATTACAGGAAAAAATAAGGCTAGAAGAACAAGAAAAAATACAAGAAATATTAGATAAAATAGAAATTGATATGAAAGAAACAGGAGAAATTTTTTTAAATGGGGAATGTGTGAGCCATAAAATCAGGGAAGATGAAGTAAATAATTTAGTTTCACCTGTTTCGCTCAACAAAAGTGTACGAGAAAAACTATTAGAATTACAAAGAAAAATAGCACAAGGAAAAGATATCATTATGGAAGGTAGAGATATTGGAACTGTTGTGTTTCCTAATGCAGATGTTAAAATTTATTTAGATGCTTCGCCAGAAGAAAGAGCGAAAAGAAGAATGAAACAAAATGAAGAGAAGGGAATCAATAGTTCTTATGAAGAAGTTCTAAAAAATATAATGGATCGAGACAAAAGAGATTCAACTCGTGATATTGCACCATTAAAAAGAGCCAAAGATGCTATTTATATTGATTCAACTAACATGATAATAGAAGAAGTGGTAGATAAAATAGTTGAAATAGTAGGAGAAAGAAAAAAGGAAAGATAAAAATTTCAGAAAGGAATGAAGTTAGAATGAAAAAAGCAATGAAAGGCATGATAAAATGGATTGTACGTGGAGCTATTTATTTATGGTGTAAAATTTATTATCGAGTAGAGATTAAGGGGTTGGAAAATATTCCTAAAGAACGGTCCAATCATATTTTGTGGTAACCATAGAACCTATTTAGATCCACCTTTAATGGTATGTACAGCCAAAAGAGATATGCGTTTTTTAGCCAAAGAAGAATTAGCTAAAAATCCATTTTTAAATTTTTTAGGTTGGGCATTTGATGCGATTCATGTAAAAAGAGACGAAAAAGATGTTTCAGCTATTAAAGAGTCATTAAAAGCTTTAAAAAATGGTCAATGTATAGCCTTATTTCCAGAAGGAACTAGAAATGGATTAGAAAAAGGTCAAAAAGCAAAAGATGGTGTTGCATTTTTTGCTGTAAGAAGTGGAGCTAAAGTAGTACCAGCAGGAATTAAGGGAGGAACCAAAAGCGAAAGAAAAGTTAGTATTACTTATGGAAAAACATTAGATTATAGTCAATACAAAGGAAAAAAAGACAAAGAAATATTGGAAAAAATAACAGAGGAAATTATGGAAAATATCATAGAATTGACAAAATAGAATAAAAGTAGTATAATTTTTATGTTTTATAGAGAAACAGGGATTAAAGGGACGTTCCTTAAAATCCCTGATGTAGGGACTGGGAGACAGTCCTTAAAATTTGTATAGATAGTGGGATAAGGAATGATATTAGATTCCTAAACAGGGATTTTAAGGAACGTCCCTTTAATCCCAGATAGAAGGAGTAGTAAAAAATGAACAATCAAAATATTAGAAATATTGCAATTATTGCACACGTAGACCATGGGAAAACTACATTAGTTGATGCTTTGTTAAGACAAAGTCATATTTTTAGAGAAAATGAACAAGTACAAGAAAGAGTTATGGATTCAAATGATCAAGAGAAGGAAAGAGGAATTACAATTCTTTCTAAAAATACATCTGTTATGCATGGTGATGTTAAAATTAATATTGTAGATACACCAGGACATGCTGATTTTGGTGGAGAAGTGGAGAGAGTTTTAAAAACGGTTGATGGTGTTTTACTTTTGGTTGATGCTTTTGAAGGCGCGATGCCTCAAACAAGAGAAGTTTTGAAAAAATCATTAGCTTTAGGATTAAAGCCAATTGTTGTAATTAATAAAATTGATCGTCCTGGAGCAACACCAGAAAAAGTTGTTGATCAAGTAATAGAATTATTTATTGAATTAGATGCTACTGATGAACAGTTAGATTTTCCTGTTGTATATGCTTCTGCTAAAAATGGAATTGCTAAAATGGATTTAAGTGATGAAACAGAAGACTTAAATTGTTTGTTTGAGACTATGATTCATACAATAAAAGCACCAGATTGTGATGAAGAAGGAACAGCACAAATGTTAGTATCAAACATCGATTATGATGATTATGTAGGAAGAATTGCAGTGGGGAGAGTAGAAAGAGGAGTAATCAAAACGGGTATGCCAGTATCGATTTGTGGAAAAGAAGATAAAATTACACAAGGAAGGATTGCAAAAGTTTATACTCATGTCGGACTAAATAAGGTAGAAGTAGAAGAAGGAAAAGCGGGAGATATTATAGAACTTGCAGGTCTTGCTGATATTAATATTGGAGATACAGTATGTGATTTTAATTATCCAGAGAAAATTCCATTTGTAGATATTGATGAGCCAACAGTTTCTATGACTTTTAGTGTAAATAACGGTCCATTTGCAGGAAAAGAAGGACAATTCATTACATCAAGACACATTCGAGATCGATTATTCAAAGAGCTGGAAAGAAATGTATCTTTACGAGTAAAAGAAACAGAATCACCAGATTCTTTTGAAGTATCAGGAAGAGGAGAATTGCATTTATCAGTTTTGATAGAAACGATGAGAAGAGAAGGATTTGAACTTTTAGTTTCTAGACCAAAGGTTATTATCAAAGAAATTGATGGAGTAAAATCAGAACCAATTGAAAGTTTAGTTGTAAATGTTCCAGATGACTGTGTAGGAAATGTGATTGAAAAATTAGGAAGAAGAAAAGCGGAAATGGTAAATATGGAACCAGCAGAAAGTGGACATACCAAAATAGAATTTAAAATTCCAGCAAGGGGACTAATTGGATATCGTACAGAGTTTTTAACAGATACCAAGGGAGAAGGAACGATGAATCATATTTTTGATTCTTATCAACCATTTAAAGGGGATATTCAAGCACGTGTAAGAGGAACGATTGTAGCGTTTGAAAATGGAAAGTCTGTAACGTATGGATTATATAATGCACAAGATAAGGGAGAATTGTTTATTGGACCAGGTGTAGAAGTATATGAAGGTATGATTGTTGGACTTAACTCTAGAGGAGAAGATTTGGCAATCAATGTTTGCAAGGAAAAACATTTAACTAACACAAGAGCTTCTGGTTCTGATGAGGCACTTCGTTTGGTTCCTCCAATTCAAATGTCTTTGGAAAAAGCGATTGAGTTTATTCAAGATGATGAATTAGTAGAAATTACGCCAACATCAATTCGTTTAAGAAAGAAGATTTTGGATAGTAAAGAAAGAGAAAGAGCTAGTAGAAATAAATAAAAGGAAGAATCGAGATGAAACATAAAAAAACAGAAAGATTTGTAATCGAAAATATAAACACAGAAATCATGCAAAAAGAAAGTAGACAGAGAAAACAAGACACACGAAAAGAATTGAATTTAGAGCAAGATATGAAAATAAGACGATATGTTAGAAGAAAAATCGAAGAGTATAGAGCAGAAGGAAATAGTAAGGAAACTACCATTGAGCGAATTTTAGAAGAAAAAGGAATCAAACAACATTTTGACTATTTAACAAAAAATGGAGTAAATTTAAAGAAGTGCTTTTTGGGGTGGTTGAATGAATTAGAATGCAGTCAACCCAAAAGTAGTTATTATGATTGGAAAGAAGAAAAATAATATGAATCAACAAGAATTAGAAAAAGTGAAGAACAAAGCTTTAGAGGAGCATATTCCAATTATTATGGAAGATACCTTGGAAATAATGGGAAATATTTTAAAGAAAAAGAATCCTAAAAAGATATTAGAAATAGGAACAGCAGTAGGATATTCGGCAATGTGTTTTACCAATTTTTTATCTCCAGAAGGTACCATTGATACCATAGAAAGAGAAGAGGAAAGAGTCAAAGAAGCAAGAGAAAATATCAAAAAGGTTGGAGTAGAAAATAAGATTAGAATTTTGGAAGGTGATGCTGTCGAGATTTTACCAACTTTGCAAGAAAGATATGATGTTGTTTTTATTGATGCGGCGAAAGGTAAATATCCATATTTTTTACAAGAGGCTTTGCGTTTGATACAACCAGAAGGGATTATTTTTGCAGATAATATTTTATATAAAGGTTATGTTATGAGTGATTATAATAAGCATAAGCAACGCACAGCTGTTAGAAATTTGCGTGAGTATATTCAAGAAGTTAGTGAAAATCCGAATCTTGAAACTGAGATTTTAGAAGTTGGAGATGGCTTAGCAATTAGTCGAGTAAAAACAAAAAAAGTTTAGGAAAAAACTAAACTTTTTTTGTTTTGTAATATCTAAGCTATCCCATATTCAGAATCAATTTCAATGTTTTCTTTTTTTCTTTCTCTAATTTTCTCAGCATAACTTAAAATATTTTTATGAGAAATATCTTTTGGTAATTTATTAGCAATTTCGTCATGTTCTTTTACAATTTGTAAAGAAGCACGCATATTAGCGCTAGGATTTTCGGGAGGATTGTCAATGATTTGTTCTAATTTTCTAATTAACATATCTCTTAAACAAGTATTGGCATCTCGTTTTCTTAGAACTTCAGCAAATTCTCCAATTACTTTTTTGTGATGAATACCAGCTGTGGTAAAGGAAGTGTGACCAGAACCACAAACATTCATGTAAGGAGATAAAGATAATGCGGTAGATAATAAATATTCGTTGGTATCTAATTCAATTGAGTTTATTTCAATGGTATCCTTTATTCTAATATGTTTCATCATTTCACGATATTTTTCAGATTCTATAAATGCTAAACCTTTTGGTGTTTTTAAAAATTCTGATTTTTCTTCTTCTGTTTTAAAGTCAGGGAGCTCATAAGGTGAAACAAGAGATTTATCAGCAGAAATAGTATCTAATATGTCTAAGTAGTAAGAAATGTCATAAGGATCATTTGAATCAACTAATTCAAAGAATTCTTTAATATCGACATTTTTACCTGCCATACCACTATGGTAAGAACTACCTTTGGTTGAAGTAAAGTATGCTTTGTTTGATTGAGCTTGCACTTCAACTGGGCCAAAAGGAGTTTCAAAGGAATAATAACAAGATTGAAATCCATTTGGTTTTTTGGCTTCTTTTTCATATTTGAAAGAGGTTTTTAAAGCATTTTTGATTAAGGGTTCATTAAAAACAACTGGTAGTGTTTTGCGTAATATAGCAAAATGTAATTGATCGTCAATACGAGAACGAAATTCAGTTGCAAGATTAGTCAATTCGGTTATTTCAAGAGATGAAATGACGGTAGGAAAAGAATCGTTTTCTAAAAAGTAATCGTATTGATATTTGGCTTCTTCGTAAAGTTTAGAAAAGGAAGGATTAGGTTTTCTCTCATCCGTAAATTCTTCTGGTGTGATGTGAATGATTTCTTTTAACAATTCTCTTTTTAATTCAAAATATTGTTTTCCATTATGAATAGGAGAACGTAAATATTCATCTACACTATCAATAAAATTGTGATTATCTTTTGAAGTAGATTGTAATTTTGCAATTTCTGGATCGCTTAATAATTCTTCATAAAATTCACTCGTTGGTAGTGAATTATTAATATCATTTAAAACAATTCTTAATCCAGAAATATCTTTCGTAATTGTCTCAGGATCAAAAGGTTCTTGTGATTCTGTATTTTTTGCATATTTATTAAATTCTTTTTTTAGATTTTTTATAAAACTGATATCACTTTTGGTTCGAAATGGAATATAAATACTAAGTCGTGGATATAATTTACGATAAGTCAAATAAATCGCTGAAGTTAAGTGGCATAAGAATTCTCTGTTTTCATAAGAATTGTTTTTTTCATATTCGTCCATTAAATCAAAAAATTTATCTTCCAATTCTTCGATTTGTTCAGGATTGGTATATTTTTTTGGATATTTTAAGTTGTCTTTAAATTCATTGGACATAGATAGCCCCTCCTTTTGTACATTTTATGTTATTATAATATAATGCAATTAAAAAAGCAAGTATATAGAAATGTTAAAAAATAGGAATATGTTAAAGTAGAGTAGTTTTTAACACAAATAATTGACAATTCAAAAGAATGCTTATATAATAGGCTAAAATACAAAAATGGAGAAAAAGAATGAAAAAAATAGAATTATTAGCACCAGCAGGATCTTATGAAAAAGCCAAAACAGCCTATTTATATGGAGCAGACGCAGTCTACTGTGGAACTTCTTCACTATCATTAAGAGCAAGAGCAGATATGGGAAGTGAAGACTTAGAAAAAACCATAAAATATGCTCACCAAATTCAAAAAAAAGTATATGTTACCTTAAACATATTTGCATGGGACGACAAATATGAAGAAATCATTCAGATGGCAAAAAAATTAGAAGAACTAAAACCAGATGGTGTAATTGTAGCTGATGTAGGAGTAATAGAAGTGGTCAAAAAATATGCTCCATCAGTCCCAATTAATATTAGTACACAAGCTAACATCATAAGCCTTCATGATTGCAACTTTTGGTATAAAAATGGAGCCAAAAGAGTAATTATGGCAAGAGAAATGAACAAAGAACAATTAAAATACATTATGGAGAACAAACCAAAAGATTTGGAAGTAGAAATCTTTGTTCATGGAGCAATCTGTTTTGCCTTTTCAGGAAGATGCTTTTTAAGTGATTTCTTATCTTGTAGAAGTGCTAACTTAGGAGATTGTGTACAAAGTTGTCGTTGGTCTTATAACTTATATGCAGAAGAAAAAAACAATCCAGGTGAATTCATGCCAATTGAGACAAGTAAGCAAGGAACCAGCATTTTTTCTTCCAAAGATTTATGTTTGATCAAAGAATTGCCAGAAATTATTGAAATGGGCGTGGATAGTCTAAAAATAGAAGGAAGACTTAAAACAGAATATTACATAGCTAGTGTAATAAATGCCTATCGAAATGCGATTGATGATTACCAAAAAGATCCACAGAATTATGATAATGCTAAATATTTAAAAGAATTAGAAAAAGTAAAGACAAGAGGACTGACTACTTTTTACTTTAATGATCGAAAAAATAAAGATATTCAAGAATATAGTGGAAGACAATATAATGAAAATTACGAATTTGGAGGTATTGTTTTAGAATATCAAAAAGAAAAATCGCAAATAGAAATTAGAAATAAATTACAAGTAGGCGATATTTTAGAAATTATTGTTCCCAATAAAATAGAACCAATTGAATTTACGATAGAGAAATTATGGAATGTTGAAACAGACGAGGAAATAAAAGAAGTAAGCCCAGGAGTAAAAGGACAAAAAGTGAAAATAAAATTGCCAATTTACTGTGAAAAGGATTGGATTATTCGAAGAAAAAAATAACCAAAAGTTACACATACTGTTGTGTAACTTTTTTTAGTCAAAATTGTTAGAATTTGCGATAAAAAGTATAAGAAAATGCTAGGATAAAGAAAATATCACTAGCATATTTAGGAAGTTAAATACAAGAAGACTTTTTCTCAAATATAGACACAATGAAATAACCGTAAAAAGCAACAAAGCACACCAATTATGACTTCAAGAAAAGAAGAAAAAGTTGGGAGCAATACAAAAATAGAACCTACTGTAAAACCAACAATACAATAAAAAGTAGGAGCATAAAAAGAATCCAACAAAAATTTTGTCAATTTCATAAAACAAAAACTACCAATCATAACACCAATCGCAAGAGGAAATAAAAAAGGAAGGGAAAGATAGGAAACCGAAGAAAGATAAAGGGGATAAATTCCTAAAAGCATCAAAATAATAGTACTACTAACACCAGGTACAACAATTCCGAACAGACATAAGAAATCCACACAAAATAAGGTAAAAAAAACTAACCTGTTCAAACGTTTGAATGGTTAAAGTATGTTCCAAAAAAATGCAACTAATACCTAACAAAAGAGCCAACAAAAAAAAGAACCAATAAGAAAATTTAGTTTCATATTTGGAATGAACATCTTTGAATAAAGCAGGAATACTGCCTAAGATTAATCCAATAAAAATCGATTTTGTTTGAATAGGAAATTCAAAAAAACAATAATTTAAAATATTGCCAAACAATATCATTCCCAAGATACCTCCAACAAGAAGAGGAAAAAGAAATTTAAAATTATTTTTGGTATCACTAAAAAAATTTAAAATACTATCTAAAAGTTTTTCATAAATTCCAAAAATCACACAAAAAACACCACTGCTAATACCAGGAAGAATAGCACCACTACCAATGGCAACACCTTTTAAACAATTGGATAAAAATTTCATTCTTAAAACACCTCATTTCATTTATATGAACAGAATAAAAAAGTCATGATTAAATATAAAGGGGCTTTTTAAGATACAATCCAGTCAATTTTAGAAAACAAAATGATTGTACTGAAAGGTCAGTTTAATCGTTTTTTTATTTGATTTATGATATAAATATAGAATAATCGAAGAAGCCATATTAGGAAGGAAAATAAAAAATGAGTGAGAGATTATACGAATGTATGCCCATAACAGATTTAAAAGATATGTTAAAAAAATCAGGAGAAAAATATGCCGACAAAATAGCATATCAAATAAAAATAGAAGAAGGAAAATATAAAAATATAACCCATAAAGAAGTAAGACAAATGATTGATGCCTTAGGAACAGCATTAATTGATATCGGACTAAAGGGAAAAAGAATAGCAGTAATAGGAGAAAATAGACTCGAATGGGAAATTGCTTATTTATCTATCTGCTGTGGAACAGGAATTGTTGTCCCACTAGACAAATCCTTACCAGAAAATGAATTAAAAACACTGATAGAACGTTCAGAAGTAGAAGCTATTTTTTATACCAAAAAATATGAAAAAATATTAGAAAATGCTAAAAATGAAGGAGTTGGCAAACTAAAACACTTAATATCAATGGATCGTAAAACTCATGAAAAAGGAATTTATGCAGAAGAAGAATTGATCGAAAAAGGAAAAAAACTAATGCAATTAGGAAACAAAGAATTTAGGGAAGCAAAAATTGATCAAGAAGCAATGAACATCATGTTATTTACATCAGGAACTACATCAGCATCAAAAGCAGTGGCTTTATCACATAAAAATTTATCTACTAATCTGATGGATATAGCATCAATTTTAGAGATAGATTGTACTGATATCTTTTTATCTTTTTTACCTTTGCACCATGTTTTTGAATGTACAGTTGGTTTTCTATTTGCTTTATACAAAGGTGCCAAAACAGTATTTTGTGAAGGAATTAGACATATTCCAGAAAATATGAAAGAGTATAAGGTTTCTGTTATGGCATCTGTGCCAGCAATTTATGAAAGAATTTTCAAAATGATTAAAAGACAAGTAGAAAAACAAGGAAAATTAGAAGAAATTTTGCAAAAAGAAGAACAATATCGCAACGAAAATATGGAAAAGAAAAAACAAGTATTTAAAGAAATTCATGATATGTTAGGAGGAAATGTAAAACTATTAATTAGTGGAGCAGCAAGCCTAGATAGTAAAATTGAAGAAAAATATAGATTGTTAGGATTTAATTTAGTACAAGGATATGGACTGACAGAAACGTCACCAGTCATTAGTATGGGAAATAAAAAGTATTATAAAACAGGCTCAATTGGAAAAACAGTTCCTAGTGTAAAAGCAAAAGTGATAAATGCAAATGAAGAGGGGATTGGAGAGTTAATTGTACAAGGACCTAATATCATGCTAGAATATTTTGGTAATCGAGCAGAAACCAAAAAAGCGATTGTTGATGGTTGGTTCTATACAGGAGATTTAGCGAGAATTGATGAAGAAGGATATATCTTTATTTGTGGAAGAAAGAAAAGTGTAATTGTACTAAAAAATGGAAAAAATATATTTCCAGAAGAAATGGAAAACTTAATGAATCGAATTGAAGGAATCGAAGAATCTTTTGTATTTGGAAAGCAGATGTCAGAAGATAAGAATGATATTAAAATATTTGCTAAATTAGTTTACAATCAAGAAATTGTAGAAAATACATATAAGGTGCAAGGAGAAGAAAAAATTTATGAAGTCATAAATGACAAGATAAAGGAAGTGAATCGCTCCATGCCACATTATAAGGCCATTAAAGGTATTATACTAACTCAGGAACCATTGATTAAAACAACAACCAATAAAATCAAAAGACAAAACAATTTAGACCAAATTAGAAAAGAGGAAGAAATGTGCAATTAGAAAATCTAACGACAAAATTTTTGGGAAGAAACATCATTTATAAGCAGGAAATTGATTCAACTCAATTAGAAGTATGGAGACAAGTAGAAAAAAACACCCTAGCAAATGGAACAATTGTTATGGCAGAAATTCAAACAAAAGGGAAAGGGACACATGGAAGAAAATGGTATACTGATAAAAATAATATTGCTTTTTCATTCTGGTTAAAATTAGATTGCGAAATGGAACAGTTGGAAGGAATGACATTAGAAATTGCAACAACCTTGGTAGAGGTATTTCAAAAATGCTATCAAATATCTTTAGAAATTAAATTTCCCAATGATTTAATTTATCAAGGAAAAAAATTGGGTGGAATTTTAACAGAAACGAAAACAAAAGGAGAAAAGGTAAAAGATCTTGTCATTGGAATTCGGTATAAATACCAATCAGGAAACATTTGATGAAGAAATCAATCAAATAGCATCTTCTATAAAAAAGGAATTTAACATGGCGGTAGATAATCAAAAAGTAATGGCAGAGTTTTGTAATTTGTTCGAAAATAAAATTATAGATAGAATGGAAAGGAAGAAAGATAAATGAAAATAGGATTTTTATTTCCTGGTCAAGGTTCTCAAAGTGTAGGAATGGGAAAAGATTTGTATGAAGAATATGAAGAAGTAAGAAAGGTATATGACAAAGTAAGAGAATTAACAGGAATAGACATAGCTAAGATTTCATTTGAGGGAAGCGAAGAAGAATTGAATCAAACTAAAAATACACAGCTTGCTATTTTGACGATGAGCTTAGCGATTTTAACAGTTCTTAAAAAGAATCATATAAAAGCAGAGGTAGAAGCGGGATTAAGTTTAGGTGAATATGTAGCTTTGATCCATAGTGGAGCAATGAGTCAAGAAGAAGGAATTAAGCTAGTTCAAAAAAGAGGCCAATACATGCAAGAATTAGTGCCAGAAGGAGAATGGCTAATGTCTGCTATTATGGGAATGACAGAAGAACAAGTACAAGAAGTTTGTCAAAAAGTAACAAAAGGATTTGTGGTTCCAGCTAATTTTAATACAACTGGTCAAATTGTTATTTCTGGGGAAAAAGAAGCAGTAGAAGAGGCTAAAATAATTGCTGAGGAGATGGGAGCAAAAAAAGTAAGAGTGTTAAAAACAGCAGGACCTTTTCATACAGAAAAATTAAAATTGGCTTCTGAACAATTAAGGAAGGAATTAGAAAAGATTACGTTTCAGGATTTTCAAATACCAGTTATTAAAAACTTAGATGGAAAAGTATATAAAAAGGAAGATGACAAAAAAGAGATTTTAGCAAAACATATTATTTGTCCTGTAAGATTTTTAGAAAGTTTGCAAACGATGTTAGAAATGGGTGTGGATACTTTTATTGAAATTGGTCCAGGTAAGACATTGTCTGGATTTGTGAAACGATTGGATCAGGAACAGGAAGTACAAATCTTGAATATAAATGATGTTAAAAGTTTGGAAAATGTGATCAGTTTACAACAAGAAAATAAAGTATAAAAATGAATGAGATAGAGAGAAAGAAGGGAATAGGAAAAGATGAGTAAAGTAGCTTTAGTTACAGGAGCAACCAGAGGAATTGGAAGACAAATTGCCATAACTCTTGCACAAGAAGGATATGATATCGCTTTAAATTATCGTAAGGAAAATGAAGAGTTAGAAATGGTAAGAAAAGAGATAGAAGAAAACAATGTGAAGTGTTTGCTAGTGAAAGGTGATGTTTCTTGTTTTGAAGAATGTGAGACCTTAGTAGGTAAGGTGATAGAAACGTTTGGGAAAATAGATGTATTAGTGAATAATGCAGGAATTACAAAAGATATGTTGCTTATGAGAATGAAGAAAGAAGATTTTGAACAAGTAATTGATGTTAATTTAATTGGTACTTTTAATGTCACAAAACATGTAATTGCTTTTATGTTAAAAGCTCGTACTGGTAGGATTATTAATATTTCATCGGTTGTGGGAGTTTCAGGTAATGCAGGTCAAACCAATTATTCGGCTTCTAAGGCAGGAATCATTGGATTTACAAAAAGTTTAGCAAAAGAGGTGGCTTCGAGAGGAATTTTGGTAAATGCAGTAGCGCCAGGATTTATTGAAACGAATATGACAGATGTTCTGAAAGAAGAAGTGAAAGAGGAAATTGCCAAAAGTATTCCACTAAAGAGAATGGGAACTTCTAAAGATGTGGCTAATGTAGTTAAATTTTTAGCTTCAGAGGATAGTTCTTATCTTACAGGGCAAGTGTTACAGGTTGATGGTGGTATGTTAATGTAAAAATGAATAGAAGAAAGAGGAATTGAAAATGGAAAGAAGAGTTGTCATTACAGGGTTAGGAGCAATTACTCCAATTGGAAAAAATGTAGAAGAAACGTGGAAAGGAATTAAAGAAAAGAAGTGTGGAATCGAGCCAATTACTTTATTTGATACGTCTAATTATAAAACGACGTTAGCAGGAGAAGTAAAGGAATATGATGCAAGTCAATATTTTGAACTAAAACAAGCTAAGAGGTTGGATCGAAGCTCACAATTTGCAATCATTGCAGGAAGGGAAGCTTTTCAAGATAGTGGTCTGACAAAAGAAAATACAGATTTTGAAAGAGTAGGAGTGTTTA
Organism: Clostridia bacterium; assembly: GCA_022791675.1. Lineage (GTDB taxonomy): Bacteria > Bacillota > Clostridia > TANB77 > CAG-508 > CAG-269. The sequence goes on from JAAVZN010000027.1 coordinate 21,120, forward strand.
TTAGTACAGGAATAGGAGGATTTAATACCATTCAAGAACAATGTGCCATTCATTGTACCAAAGGAAATAATCGTGTATCTCCTATGTTTATCCCAATGTCAATTGCGAATATGCCAGCAGGGAATGTAGCCATTGATCTAGGATTAAAAGGAGAATCACTTTCTATTGTAACAGCTTGTGCATCTTCGACTCATGCGATCGGAGAAGCCTATAAAACAATCAAATATGGTTCAGAAGATGTTATCTTAACAGGAGGAACGGAAGCGTCTATTTGTAGTGTGGGAATAGCAGGGTTTGAAAATATGAAAGCATTATCTTCAAGTACTGATAAAAATAGGGCTAGTATTCCTTTTGATAAAGAAAGAAGCGGATTTGTTATGGGAGAAGGAGCTGGAGTACTTGTGTTAGAGGATTTGGATCATGCGATCCAAAGAGGTGCTAAGATTTATGCAGAGGTAGTAGGATATGGAGCAACATCAGATGCTTATCATATTACTTCCCCGCTACCTACAGGCGAAGGGGGAGCAAGAGCTATGAAAAGAGCAATGGAAGATGCTAATTTGAAACCAGAACAAATTGATTATATTAATGCACATGGTACATCAACTCATTTAAATGATTCTTGTGAAACGATGGCAATTAAGACAGCTCTAGGAGAAGCAAGTAAGCAAGTAATGGTAAGTTCAACCAAAGGAAATATTGGTCATTTATTGGGGGCAGCAGGTGGAATTGAAGCAATTTTTTGCACCAAAGCGTTAGAAGAAAAAATAGTTCCACCAACGATTCATTATCAAGTGAAAGATGAAGAGTGTGATTTGGATATTGTGCCAAATGAAGTAAGAAAAGCAGATATTAAGGTGGCTATGTCAAATTCTTTGGGATTTGGTGGTCACAATGCGTCTATTATTTTGAAGAAGTATGAAAAATAGAAAATAAGCGAAAGGATTGATATGTTATGGAATATGAGAAGATAAAGCAATTAATGGAAGACATGGGGAATTCAAAGTTGACATCAATTGATATTGATTTTCCAGATGGTACTAAAATTAGTATGAAAAAAGAGGAAAAACAAGTTGTGGTGGAAAGTTTATCAACAAAACAAGTTTTAAATGTGGAAAAGCCACAAGTAATAGCAATAGAAACAGAAGAAAAAGGGCAAGAAATAGAGAAAGGAAATGTAGTAAAGTCTCCTATGGTAGGAACTTTTTATTCCAAACCTTCGCCAGATAGTGAACCTTATGTGACAGTTGGACAAAAGGTAAAAAAGGGTGATGTGCTTTGTATTATTGAGGCTATGAAGTTAATGAATGAGATTGAGTCTGAGTTTGATGGCGAGATCGTAGAAATTTTAGTGAATGAGGAAGAAACAGTGGAATATGGTAAGCCTTTGTTTGTAATAAAATAATAAAAAGACTGGCGATAAATCGCCAGTTAGGATTATTCTTCGAGGGTGAAAAATTTCTCATTTCCTTCCACCCTTATATCTCCAACAGGAGCTTTCCCAAAGAGTTCTATACAGACAAAATAAATTGCTGTATTGCAAGTTGTTTTGGGAACAGATATAGTTGGATTAGTGATGATTAGAGAGTCTCCAACCACACTGCCAGCTTGGTGAATACAGTCTGTTACTTTCTGACATTCTTCTGCAAGAGACAGAGCGTACAAAGAAGAAATCCGGTTTCTGTAATCAGTTAAGGAAAATAAAGAAATTGTTATCATGATGCTACCTCCATATATAAAGAATTTTCTTGTGTCTATTTAATTATACCACAAATTAAACATAAAATCAAATAGAAAGGTAAAATGAAAAAATGTTAAGTAAAGAACAAATTAAAGAAATAATTCCACAAAGAGAGCCATTTTTAATGATTGATGAAGTGGAAGAATATAAACCAGGAGAAAGTGCCACTGCTTACAAATATGTAGACGAAAAAGAATGGTATTTCCAAGGACATTTTCCAGGAAATCCAATTATGCCAGGAGTGCTAATTACAGAAAGTTTAGCACAAACAGGAGCCATAGCCATTCTTAGTGTAGAAGAAAACAAAGGAAAAAATGCTTTGTTTGGTGGAATCGATAAAATGAAATTTAAAAAGATGGTAGTACCAGGAGATTCATTAAAATTAGAAGTGAAAATCATCAAACAAAAAGGACCGATAGGAGTAGGAGAAGCTATTGCAACAGTAAATGAAAAGATAGTAGCAAAAGGAGAATTAACTTTTGCAGTCGTATAAAAGAAACAACAGGAAGGAGAGTAAAAATGAATAAAATACTAATCGCTAATCGAGGAGAAATTGCAGTTAGAATTATAAGAGCCTGTAAAGAAATGAATTTAAAAACAGTAGCTGTTTATTCGGAAACAGATAAAGATGCTATGCATACTCGTCTAGCAGATGAAGCAGTATGCATAGGACCTGCTAACCCAGGGAAAAGTTATTTGAATTTTAAAAATATTATAGAATCAGCAAATATAACGGGAGCAGATAGCATTCACCCAGGATTTGGATTTTTATCAGAAAACAGTCAATTTGCAAAAATATGTCAAGAATCCAACATCAAATTCATAGGACCTTCTTTTGAAGTAATAGAAAAAATGGGGAATAAATCCAATGCCAAAGAAATGATGAAATCTGCTGGAGTGCCAGTAATACCAGGATCAGACGGAAGTGTAAAAGGATTGAAAGATGCCATAAAAATAGCGAATAAAATAGGCTATCCAGTTTTACTAAAGGCAGCATCTGGTGGTGGAGGAAAAGGAATTCGTCTCGTTAATAATGAAGAAGAAATGGAAAGTAGTTATCATATTGTAAAACAAGAGGCAAAAGTATCCTTTAATGATGATGAAATTTACATAGAAAAATTTATCAAAAATCCAAGACATGTAGAAATACAAATTTTAGCAGACGAACATGGAAATGTGATTCATTTAGGAGAAAGAGACTGTTCCATTCAACGAAGAAATCAAAAGATAATCGAAGAAACACCATCAACAGCAATTGATGAAAAACTAAGAAATAAAATGGGAGAAACAGCTATAAAAGTAGCTAAGATAGCAGGATATACAAGTTGTGGAACCATTGAATTTTTAGTTGATAGTGATAAAAATTTTTACTTTATGGAAATGAATACAAGAATCCAAGTAGAACACCCAATTACAGAACAAAGAACGGGGATTGATATCGTAAAAGCGCAAATTAAGATAGCAGGAGGAGAACCACTAAAAATAAAACAAAAAAATGTGGAATTTAGGGGACACAGTATAGAATGTAGAATCAATGCAGAAAATCCAAGTAAAAATTTCATGCCATGTCCAGGAACTATTACAGGACTAAACTTGCCAGGAGGAAATGGAGTAAGAATAGATACAGCCATTTACGAAGGGTATACCATTCCACCATCTTATGACTCTATGATAGCTAAAATAATTACATTTGGAGACACCAGAAATGAAGCGATCAGTAAAATGAAAAGAGCGTTAGAAGAAATTGTTATAGAAGGAGTAGACACCAATATAGACTTCTTATTCAAAATTATAAAAAATCCTAATTTTATTAGAGGAAACTTTGACACCTCATTTATTGAAAAGGAGGGATTAGGGGACGTTCCTTAAAATCCCTGATGAAAAAGGAAGGAAAAAATCATGATAGTAGATAAGATAAAAAAAAGAGAGCCAACCGCCAAAAAAACGGAAAATCAAGTAGATATTCAAGTTGGTAAATGGATAAAATGTGACAGTTGTAAAGAAATCTTATACAAAGAAACAGTAAGATCAAATCATAGTATTTGTCCTAATTGTGGTGCTTATTTTAGAATGCACATCAATAAAAGAATAGAAAGTATAGTTGATGAAGGAACCTATCAAAAATTTGATTTTAATATTGATACAACTAACCCATTGGGATTAGAAGATTATCCAAAAAAAATAAAAGGATTAAGAGAAAAAACTGGTATTCAAGAGGCTGTAAGCTGTGGAACGGGAGAAATACAAGGAGAAAAAGTAGTGATTTGTGTCATGGATAGTGGTTTTTTAATGGGAAGCATGGGAATTGTAGTAGGAGAAAAAATTACTTATGCCACTGAAAAAGCAATAGAAATGAAACTACCGCTTATTATTTTTTGTGTTTCTGGAGGAGCTAGAATGCAAGAGGGAATTATCTCGCTGATGCAAATGGCTAAAACTACCACAGCAATTGCTAAACTTCATGAAGCAGGATTGTTCTATCTATCGGTTTTAACAGATCCAACTTATGGAGGAGTTACTGCATCTTTTGCAAGCATTGCTGATATTATATTAGCAGAACCAGGTGCAATGATTGGATTTGCAGGACAAAGAGTGATTGAACAAACCATTGGAGAAAAGTTACCAGAAGGATTTCAAACAGCAGAATTTTTATTGGAACATGGTTTTATTGATAAAATAGTAGAAAGAAAAGAACTAAAAAATACAATATATCAACTAATTCAATTTCATAAGAGAGATTAGAAAGGAAGCAGGGATTAGAGGGACGTTCCTTAAAATCCCTGTTTATGAAAAAAATAATGAGCAGTTCTTAAAATTTAAAAGGAAGTTGTTTTTAATTCCTAAGGAGGGATTTTAAGGAACGTCCCTTTAATCCCTCTTGTAAGAAAGGAGTAATAGAGTGAAAGAGTTAACAGCTTGGGAAAAAGTAGAAATAGCGAGAAGTCCAAAAAGGAAAACTGCTTTGGATTATATTGATAAAATTTTTGATGAGTTTATAGAGTTACATGGAGATAGAAATTTTAGAGATGATCAATCCATTGTATGTGGGCTAGCTAAAATTGGAAATCAAAATTTTACTATTATTGCAGAACAAAAAGGAAGAACAACCAAAGAAAACATTGAAAGAAATTTTGGAATGCCTAATCCAGAAGCTTATCGAAAAGGGATACGTTTTATGCGGTCAGGCTGAAAAGTTTGGAAGACCAGTAATTACTTTTATTGATACCAAAGGAGCTTATCCAGGAATAGGAGCAGAAGAAAGAGGGCAACGGAGAAGCGATTGCTAGCTCAATGTTAAAATTGGCTACGTTAACAGTACCAGTTATTGCTGTTATAATTGGTGAAGGTTCAAGTGGTGGTGCTTTAGCACTAGGAATTGGAAATAGAGTTTTGATGTTAGAAAATGCAATTTATTCCATTTTATCACCAGAAGGTTATGCTAGTATTTTATGGAAGGATCCTTCAAGAACAAAAGAAGCTGCAGAAAAAATGAAATTAACAGCAAAAGATTTGTATGAATTAAAAATAATTGATAAAATTATCAAAGAACCAAAGGGTGATGAAGAGGAAAGCTTTTTGAAGATTGCTAAAAGTTTGAAAAAAGAAATTGAAAAAATAACTCATGAATTGAGAAGTATGACACCAGAAGAAATTAACCAAGAAAGGTATCAAAAGTTTAGGAATATGGGAGAATACAAATTGATTTAGCTTATTTGAGTTCAATTTATGATGTTAAATAAAATAATAAGAAGTGGAGGAAAAGGAATGATTTTAGAAGGAAAGAAAATTTTAATTGTGGGAATTAGAAATAAGTGGAGTATAGCTTATGGAATAGCAAAATCTGCGTATGAAAATGGTGCAAAATTAATTTTTACATACATGGGAGAAGATAATAAGGATAAAATTGAAGAATTGATTTCCGAATTTAAAGGGAGTAAAGCATATGTTTTAAATGGTGCTTCTGAAGATGAAATTGTAAAAGAAACATTTATTAAAATTAAAGAAGAAAATGGAAAAGTAGATGGTATTGTACATGCTGTTGCACATGCTAATACAGAAGATTTACATCATGATTTTATCTTGACTAGCAAAGAAGGCTTTGCTCATGCTTGTGATGTTAGTAGTTATTCATTTGTTTTGGTAGCAAGACAAGCAAAAGAGTTAGATATGTTGAATGAAAATGCTAGTTTGGTAACACTAACTTATCATGGTTCTACAAAAGTAATTGATAATTACAATGTTATGGGAGTGGCAAAGGCAGCTTTAGAGGCAAGTGTGAGATATTTAGCAGAAAATTTAGGAAAAGAAGGAATGCGTGTGAATGCAGTTTCTGCAGGACCAATCAAAACTTTATCTGCGAAAGGAATTAAAGATTTTGGGTCAGTATTAACTGTTATTGAAGAAAAAGCACCACTTCATAAAAATGTAACAACCACACAAGTAGGAAATGTAGCGACATTTTTATTAAGTTCTATGTCTGATAGTATTACAGGTCAAGTGATTTATGCAGATAATGGTTATAATATAATGGGAATTTAAAAAGGTCATGCACTTTTCATTTTTACGAAACATACAATTAAGTTATGGAAGTAAAAATGGAGGTGCATTTATATTGCTAGCGATTTGTATGACAGGAATACTAGGATTTTTAGAGTTTTTAA
>JAAVZN010000028.1 GCA_022791675.1 Clostridia bacterium
ATACTTATTCCTGCTAATAGCAACAAAACAATAATGGTAATAACTAAAGCAATTAAGGTAATACCTTTTCCATTTTGTTTTTCCATCTTTTTTCCTTCTTTCGTTTTTGTTTATTATATCTTTAAGGTTTTTGGATAACAATAAAATAAAGGTATTTTGCTAATCTATTGTTTTCATAATTTGTATTATCTGACAGTTTAAAAAAGATGAGTCCTACATAATATACAGAACTCATTTTTTTAAAATAATACTATTCATTTTATTAAATATCTAAAATATATGGATTACTTGATGTTCCATCACCTATTATTTTTACATCTAATTTTAAGGTAAATACTGGTCGAAGTCCAAGGGTTTGTTCTTTTGCTTTATACCATATATCGCCAAAAAATCCATCATTTGTTATTGATATCATAGTTTCAGATCCTGATGTTGTTATTACATCTGATTTAGGTGTAAATAATTCTCCTCTTGTGGTAATATATCTACAACCAGCTGTGTAAGTTGCTGTTGCTACATGTCTCCAATAAGCTCTAGAAGCCAACCAATATTGTGTATTAATATTAGTTATTCCTAATGAATTCATTTGATTATAATCTGCTTGATAGTTTAAATCTTCTTTTTTGATAGATGGAGATGTGTTAAGTCCATACTTATAATATTCACTTGATTCTGAATTAGGATTGTTTGGTACACTTCCTATACACCTAGCATTATTTGCATAAGTTGTATTCAAATATGCACTCGCCCTTGCATTTAATGTTGTAATTGCTCCATTATATGCATTTGCCATTGCTTGCCAAGCATCTCCACTTCCAAAAGTCACTTGTTCAACTGTATTCATAGCAACAATTTGAACTCCTCTGTTTCCATATATGGAATTAGTATCCCATAACACTGCACATTTTATTATACTTCCATTTGGATCTACATAATTTACATAGTTATTTGTTGTCAAGTCTGCAACGGTTGGTATTTTTTCTACTATTACAGCCTCTGAAACTGTTTCTTTTTTATTTCCTACATTATCTATTGATAATACATGAAGATAATAAGTTCCTGCTATTTGTACTTTTAATGATATTTCTTCTGGTGTTGTAGTAAAATTTCCTCCTATATAATCTTCTTCATTTGTACCTATATTTCCACTAATTGTATTATAAATCCATTTACACTCTGTTATGTTTATACCACTTTGATTGTCTTTTTGTTCTATTGTTGCTACAACACTTGATGCTGTATCTGTACTTGTATGATCAAAAGTAATTGTAGATGTTGGTTGCGTTTTATCAATATTTGTTACATTTCCTGTTGCTTGACAAACTGTTTCGTATAAGTTATTTACTAATCTTGCATATATTGCCCCACTTTCTTGTACTTCAATTTCTTTTTCGTAATTTTTCCAATTTTTTCCGTCTAGTGAATATTGTAGTTGATATTCTGATGTTTGTGTAAAAATGCCTACAACTACTTTTCCGTTTGTCCATGGTTGCTCTTCTGGTGATGGATTATACACAAAACTAATATTACTTTCTTCTAATTTTGGTATTTCTGTTTCTCCTTGTTTTCCTATATATTCTACTCTATTTTCTATTATTTTATATACATATCCTTCTTTTGTTATTACGATTATTGTTTCATCATCTTTTCTATTAACTTCAGATTCTTTAAATTTTTCTTCTTTTTTTATTTCTTTTTCAAATTCATCTAGATATTTTTTATAATCCCAATTGTTCATAATTTTGTCTGTTCTTAAACTATTTCCTATTAATTTTAATATTTCCTCATATTCTTTCTTGCTAGTTTCTTCTCCAGCTGTAGTTGACTTTGATAAAATTCCATTTTGTCCTGTTAAAGTACTTATACTTATTCCTGCTAATAGCAACAAAACAATAATAGTAATAACCAATGCAATTAATGTAACTCCTTGATTCTGTTTCTCTTCTTTCATCTCCAATTCTCCTTTCATTTTTAGAATAGGATTTGATTATATCAATCACTCAAGATTACTGTAAACAAGTTGATAGCATTCTATTTTTTCAAAAATTCTAATTTTACTTTCATTTTTGTTTTATTTGTAGTAAAATAACTTTAGAAATATTTTTATTAAAATTTTTCTATCTAACCTTGTTAAGGAGGTAACTATTTTGAAACCAATCAAACTTGCTATTGTTGGAGCAACTGGTCTAGTTGGTAGATCCGTTATCCAAGTATTAGAAGAAAAAAAATTACCAATTGAAAGTTACGGATTATTTGCTTCTTCCAAATCAGCAGGAAGCAAATTCTCTATCTTAGGAAAGGACTATATCGTAGAAGAACTAACTCCAAACTCTTTTGATTCAGGCTTTGACTTTGCTATCTTTTCAGCTGGTGGAGAAATTGCTAAAATTTATGCTCCCATTGCTACTAAAAAAGGTTGCATCGTAATAGATAACAGTAGTTATTTTCGTATGGACAAACAAGTACCTTTAGTAGTACCAGAAGTTAATATGGAAGATGCATTTACCCATCATGGAATCATTGCTAACCCAAATTGTTCCACCATTCAAGCTATGCTTCCCTTAAAAGCTTTAGAAGATAAATATCATATCAAAAGAATTGTATATTCTACCTACCAAGCTGTCTCAGGAGCTGGAAAAGATGCTTTACTTGATTTAGAAAATACAGATGGTTCTGAATCTTTAAAGAAATTCCCTTATCCTATTTATAACAACTGTTTGCCACATATTGATGTTTTTATGGAAAATGGATATACCAAAGAAGAAATGAAAATGATAAATGAAACAAAAAAAATTCTACATCGACCTGATTTAAAAATCACTGCTACAACAGTTCGAGTTCCTGTCAAAAACTCTCATTCTGAATCCATTAATGTAGAATTTGAAGAAGATTTTGAAATGGAAGATTTACGCTCAACTTTAAAAGCTTTTCCTAATTTAATTCTACAAGATGATATTTCCACTAATTTATATCCATTAGCAATTCACGCGAATGGACATGACGAAGTTTTTGTAGGAAGAGTCCGACGTGATGAGAGTGTAAAATCTGGTGTTAATTTGTGGGTTGTTGCTGATAATATCCGAAAGGGTGCTTCTAGTAATGCCGTTCAAATTGTAGAAAATTTAATAAAACAATTGAATTGATTGATTACAAAAACTGTCAAAGAATAAATATCTACTTAGATTTTATCCTTTGACAGTTTTTCTATCTTTTTTAATTATTTTTGATTAATTTTTGATGCAATTCTTCTATGATATAATTTTCAATTTCTTCTACTGAAATTTCGATTTTAGCTTGTGTCAAATGAATATCTATCATTTTAATATGATGTTTTTTCAATATTTCAATTACTTGCTTTAGTATTTCGTTATCTTGTACTATTCCATATCCTATTATACTTACTTTTACCAATTCTCTTCGTTTTACCTGGTTTGTTGAGAATTGACTATCTAGCAATTCAATCACTTTATTCATTTCTGTTTTTTTGATTCGAAATTGTACACCATTTTCTTTTTCTTCATATGCTTCTACGATAATATTGTTTTGTAATAAACATTCATAAACAGCATAAACTTCTGGATTGTCTACTTCAATCATTACAAGATTTTCGTTTTTCACAATACTTTTTACTTCTGATGTTTCAATTTGTTGGCAAATTTTAGTTCCGCCCTCTTCCGAAAAAGTTGATTTTGCAATGATATCACAATCAAATTTTTTCCCCATCTGAATGCATCGATCGTGTAATACTTTTGCACCACTATCTGCTATTTCCTGCATTTCATCAAATGATATTTCATCTAACCTTTTTGCCATGGTAATCATATTGGGATCGGCTGAATAAATTCCGTCAACATCAGAAAAAATATAACATTTATCTGCCTTTAAAGCTACTTGCAAGGCTACTGCTGTAGTATCTGATCCCCCTCTTCCCAAAGTTGTTATGTCTTGGTTTTCATTGTAACCTTGAAATCCTGCTACTACTACAATTTTACCTTTTTTTAATTCTTTTTCTAATCTTTCAATACAAATTTGTTCAATTTTTGCACTCGTATGAATTACACTTGTTTTAATTCCTGCTTGCCACCCTGTTAAAGAAATTGCTGGAAATCCTTTTCGATTTAATAATATGCTTAGCTTAGAAGCTGTTATTTGCTCTCCTGTCGATAACAACATATCCATTTCTCTTTCTTCTGGAATAGCTGATAATTCTTGTGCTTCCTTAATTAATTGATTGGTTGTTTTTCCTTGTGCTGATACTACTACTACTACATTTTTTGCCTCTTTTTTTAGACTCATTACTTTTTCTGCAACAACATTTAACTTAATGTTATCGGCAACTGATGTTCCTCCAAATTTTAAAATGACTGTGTTCATATTTTCGTCACACCTTTATTATTTAAAAAACCTTATTTAATTTTAAATAAGGTTATATTGATGTTATTATATTATAGATTTTATTTCGTTTCAAGCTAATCACTAAATATTTTCTTCCACATAATTTCCTGAGGCAATGCTTCCCATTGATATACTTCCACTTCCGCCAGCACCTCCCGCATAGATTGTTTCTCCTCCTTTTGCTATACAAGATTGATTTGCAATCAATTTTTCATAAAATATATTAATCGAACCTCCACCAGAAGATCCCCCTTGAATATCATGCTGATTTGTATTATCCACTCCGTTGGCTTCTATTGTTCCTTCATTATTGAATTGATTAGAAAATAATATTAGTAACCCTCCGTGTGCCATCATTTCCTTTGTATGTCTCTGAATTCCCCTCATTGCTTAGTGCTCCTGAAACATGTACTGCACCGTATCCACCTGGATTTCCAACTCCTCCTGCTGAACTTCTACTAGCCCAACTAGAATCTGTTCTATATACTCTACCAACTCCACCGTGCTCCACCTTCATCTGAACCCGCTCTTGCATAAGTAGGTCCTTCATAGCAATTTTCATTGATTGCTCCTGAGCCAGTTCCTCCTGAATAAGAGGTTCCATTTCCTCCTCTTAGTGAAGTTGCATATCCTGATCCATCACCATGATAGGCTGCACCAGAACCTCCTCCTCCTGTTTTTCGATTGGTTCCATTTTCACCTTTCTTTCCTTTCGCCATCTGCCAATTATCACGATATCCATTTATAATGCCTCCTCCACCTTCTGCCCCAATAGCTGGTACTGTTTCATAACTTCCATCTAAATTTTCCCATAAATAAATGTCTTGTCCTGGTGCTTTGGCTCCTCTTGCTGTCATACTAATAGTTCCATAATTGTTTAACGTTCCTGTACAATAAATTACTAAGCCTTTTGGCCCACCATATCCTTCCTTACTTTTTACTGCTGTTACAGTTACTCCTTCTTGAATGGTTAAATTTCCTTCTACTTTTAAAACTACTGTATTTTTCGCATATTCGTTTTCTGTTGCAACATCATTTACTTTTCCAAATTCATAAGCTTTGTTGGTTAATGTTGCTCCTTTTACTTCCTGATTTCCGTCTAGTATTAAATCTCCTTTATGCAAAATTACATTTACTTTGTAATTTACTTCTTCTGACAAAATGATTTCTTGCTCTCCTTCTGTTGTTACTTTTTCAATTCCTTTTAATAAAGAATTTACTGACTCTTGAATATTCGTAATTTGTGTTGAAACGATTGTCTCTTTTCCCGTACTGTCTGTTATTTTAAATTGATATTTTCCATTTTTCGTTGTTTCAAATATTTTATCTGCTATTTCTGTTTCTGAAACAATGGTTAATCCATTCATGGATTCGATTGCTGTTATTTGTCCTTTTTTTATGGTTGCTTTTACTTGTATTCTAACTTTTTTGCAATTGGCTTCTTGATCTAAAATGATAATTTCTACTTCTGGTCTATTATCATTTGAACTAACTTCTATTTGATAATTTCCATCAATACGATAAATGTAATCTCCATAAATTACCTCTATATACTCAATTGGTTCTCCAATTGTTGTTACTTTCTCTTTTTCTATTTTTAGTTTTTCGTGAAGATGTTGTCCTATATATTCTAAACTTAATTTTTCTCCCTTCTCTGCCTTTTCAATCCTCATTTCTTCAATTGCTAATTTGATGATTTCTCTTCCTTCTTCTTGCTTTGTACTTTCTTTTGCTGTACTTGCTTTTTTCAAAATCCCATTTTCTCCTGTTAAGGTGGCAATTGATATTCCTGCTAGTATTAATAATACAATTATTGTTATGACTAATGCAATTAGTGTTATTCCCTTATTCTGCTGTTTTTCTTTGGTTCCTCTGCTCATTTCGTTTCCCCCTTATTTCTTCTGTTTGCTTTTTTTATATTGTACCAATATTTTATACTGGTGTCAATAAATTAACATACTTCTTATTCCTCTACCATTTTTTATTTTCTTTATCCTTCATAATTTTAAAAAGAGTCGTCAGATATAGTGTATGGTGTACAATGGAATGCTACCATACAATTTATGGATAATGGTTATATAACGGAAAATCATGAACCTAGTTCTTTTATCATAGATAGCACAAATGTAGGTCATTATTCAGGAAGTATTCCCCCTATTCCTCCTGGTTCCAATGAAAATTATAAAATAAAAAACATTTATGATATGGCGGGAAACACAAGAGAATGGACAATGGAAGCAAATGGTACAAACAATCGAATGCAACGAGGGGGCAATCGTGGTATTACTGGTTTAGCATTTCCAATTTCTGTCCGTGTAACAAGCAATCCCAATATTGAAAATGATCTCTTTGGATTTAGAATTGCTTTATACTTGTAATCTTTATATTATAATACCTCTTAAACTTAAGCTTGTTTAAGAGGTATTAATGGGTATGTCTCTCCATACCATCTTTTTTTTTACTTTGTTTTAATTCTTCATAATACTTAGCAATTAGATCATCTAATTCTATACTTAGCTGATAAATAACACTATAATCATCACCTTGTTCAATGCTTTTATTTAACTTTTCTCTTAATTTACAAATTTCATCATTTAACATTCTTAATTCCCCCATTTCTTTCCCTTAATCTTTTGTACAATTATAAATTACCACAACATTTTTCCTAAGTCAAGTATTTTCAAGGCTTTTTGCCAACTTTCGTGCGCGCATTTTATGATTTTTCGACAGCTAGCGACACAAGAAAACGGCATCTTTACTTTTATAAAATAAATGCCGTTTTTCCTACATATTTTCTTTTTGATGTTTCTAATTTTTTATGATAGAAATAACCATTTTTTCTTCTTGAAAGACATCTTTCAAAATTTGTTCTAAATATTCTACAGTAATCCCCTTCATTTCTTCTAAATAATCAAAACTATTAATTCCCTTAAAGCTATCTGCTAAAAACATTCTAGCAATATCAGCTACGTCATTATACTCTTTGACATATCCACCATAAATCATCTTTTTCATACGTTCAAAATCTTCTTGATTGATACCTTCTGTTTTCAATTTATTAACTTGTTCTTTAAATTTTTGATAAACTTTTTCTGGTTCATTGGATTGACCACTAATTAATGAATGCGCATATATATTCGTAAATTCGTATTCTAAACTTGGTTGTGAATAGATGATTCCTTGATTGTAAAGTTCTTTATATAAATTAGAACTTCTACCAATGATGATATTTAACAAAATTTCCATTGCAATATGTTTTTTAACATCACATTGATTCGTATCTTTAATCCCAATTGTATAAAGTGGTTGGCTAACTTCTAGTTTTTGTTCTATTTTCTCTTGTACAATTTCTTCTGGTTCTTCTGGATAGATTCTTTTAATTTCTCCACTGGCTTTTGTATCAATTAGCCTTTTTTTAACTTCTTCTAGAATTTGTTGTGGCTCAAAATCTCCACATAATACCATTGTCATGTTAGATGGATTGTAAAAGGTATGATAACATTTGTATAAAATTTCTTTGTCAATTTTACTAATTGTTTCAATCGTACCTACTATGTCGATTTTTACAGGATTATTATGGTACATTGCTTGCATTGCATTCAAATAAACTCGCCATTCAGGATAATCATCATACATCATAATTTCTTGACCAATGATTCCTTTTTCCTTTTCGACATTTTCATCAGTAAAATATGGTTTTTGTACATAATCCATTAGTTCGTCCATAGCTTCATAAAAATTGTCTGTACACTCAAACAAATAAGCTGTATGATCGTTTGTTGTATAAGCATTTGCTTCTACTCCTAATGCTGTTAAAACGTCTAAACTGTTTGTTCCATTTTCTTGTTCAAATAGTTTATGCTCTAAAAAATGAGCTACTCCATTTGGCACATTTGTAACATCGCACTCTCCTGGAACAATAAAACTACTTTCATTTGATCCATAATGAGTTCCCCATATCATATATTTTTTTTGCATTCCTTTTTTGGGAATTATCATAACCTTTAAGCCATTTTCTAGTTTTTCAATATAAACTTTTTCTTTTACTTTTAAATTTTCAATAACTTGCACACTTTCTCCTCCTATCTTTTATTTTAATCTTTCAAAAAGTAAATCGTATGAATTGCTACATTTTTAGCAATATTCACCACATCTTCCTTGCTTACTTTTTGAATTCTATCTCTATATTCTTCAATGGAATGATTGGTTTTTGATAATTCTTGTCCGAAAAAGTAAGTAATACCTGTATCTTGTTCATCATCAATCATATCGATTCCTGCTAAGATTCCTTTTTTAGCATTCTCAATATCGTCTTCTGTAAAGTCCCCTTTTTTCATATCTTCTATTTGTTTTTTTATCAATTCTAATGCTTTTTCATAATTTCCAATTTCAATCCCACAATTCACAAAAATATTATTTTTGTATCGAACATAGCTAGAACTTGCTATATATGCCAAATGTGCTTTTTCTCTAACATTTTGAAACATTTTAGAATTTGCACTTCCTCCTAAAATACTATTATAGATTAGAGCATCATATCTTAAATCTTCTCTGTCTAACTTTACATTTAACCCTAGTATTAATTTTCCTTGTGTTACTTCCATAGATTCTGTTATGGTATTTTCTTGTTCTGGTAACCCCTTGTTTAATTCCTTCGGAATAACATAGTCTGCTGTTCTCTCTTTTAGCTTTTCTATGTTTTCATTTTGGGTAACCATTTGAATGATCTCATCATTTAAATTTCCAGATACAAATATATCAAATTTACAAGAATTGACTAACTCTTGATAATACTCATATAAATTTTTTGCGTCTATATTTTCTAGATCCTCTATATAACCAAAACGATATAATCCATAAGGTTCATTTTGATACATTTCTTCAATGCAACGGTCTAAACTATATCTTGCTTTATTATCAATTTTTCCTTCTATTCTTTGTTTGATATTATTTTTCTCTTGCTCTACATATTCTGACTTAAAACTCCCATTTTCTAAATAAGGATTCAATACAATGTCTAACAACCTTTCTAACGATGTTTTCAACATATCTTCCCCTTTTTGTGGTAAAAAATTGTCATTTACCGTTTCCAAATAAAACTTCAAGACTTGGTTGTCTCCCGTTTTATCAATTCCACAATCAAAACTAGCTCCATACATCTCTTCCATCTGTTTACTAATTTCTTCTTGTGATGGCATATTTTTAGAACCTCTTCTTAATAAGGCTGATATGACTGCATTTTTAGTTACATTCTCCCTTGTTAATTTTGTTGTCATAAAAATCGCAATTAAATTTGTTTTAAATTTATCTGTATTAATTGTATGAAGCTTAATTCCTTTTTTTAATTCTGTTTGTTTATATTCCATCTCTTTTCCTCCTTCGATTTTATTATACTACACTTTTCTAAAATTTATACAAAGGGATTAGAGGGACGTTCTTTAAAATCCCAGTTATTGGGATTTTAAAGAACGTCCCTCTAATCCCCCTTTAAAACAAAATTGGAAGTTTTTAGTTTTTTACACCCTCCAACTTCCAATCCATTTTTAAAATTTTCTTTTTCTTGCAGCCTCTGATTTTTTCTTTCTCTTTACACTAGGTTTTTCATAATGTTCTCTTTTTCGAACTTCTTGCAATACTCCATTTCTTGCACATTGTCTCTTAAACCTTTTTAAGGCATCTTCTATATTACCATTATTAACTTTTATCTCTGACATTTATATTCCCCTCCTTCCGGTCCATACGAAACTGTATGTGGGATAACCCTTTTAACGCTATTTATTATACATGAAAGCTTAACGCTTGTCAATAGTTAGATTTCAAATAATATGGCTTTCTTTTCTTTTAATGATTTTTTGACATCTAAGATTCGTTGATTACTAGAACCTCTAAATCGTAATTTGATGTCTTTTTTTTCTTCTTCAAACTTGCCATCTACTACAACATCTAAGTATGATAACACTTCTGGTGTTTCTTCCCATTTACGATACATATCTTCCATAACATCTTTGTCAAAAGTATATCCTGTATAACACCATATATTTTTTTCTGGAAATTTTTGTTTTACTTTTCTTAGTAATGGTAGCAATCCTTTTTGATTGCTATGTTCTAAAGGTTCCCCTCCTAATAAAGATAACCCTGCTACATAAGGGTGATCTAACTCTTGAATTACTTTTTCTATTTCATCTTCTGTAAATTCTTTTCCATAATTAAAATCCCATGCCTCACTGTTAAAACAATTTTTACAATGATGGGTACACCCACTCACAAAAACGGAAACTCTAACACCTTGTCCATTTGCTATATCTGCTTTTTTGATATCTGCGTAATGCATTTTCTTCTTCCTTTCAATTTTATCAAAAATTATTTTTAAATATATTAGTACTTTCTTAAAATTTCTAAAACAGGGATTTTAAGGAACGTCCCTCTATTCCCTCTTTATGAGAATATTCTTGCAATCCAATTAAATAATGGATTTTCAAATAGTAATTCTCTCATCCAGCCATTGGTAATTGGGATAAACCATAAAATAATCCCAATGATAATAACTACTATGATGGTTAAGATAATGGCTAATACGTCTTTTTTGGTTAGTTCTTTTATTTCTTGTCTCTTTTCTTTGCTTTTGGCTAAATCGTGTAGCAATTGCTTCGTTAGTTCTACAATTGCACCAAAACTTCCTGTTTTATGCTGTCTCATTCTTGCTTCAAAATTCTCTTGTTCTTGTTTACTCTTTTGTTCTTGCTGATTGTATGCTCTATGATTGCTATTTGGTCTTGTTTTTACTTCTCCTTGTACTTGGCTTCGCCCTTGATTGTATATTTCATTATCATATTGTTCTTTTAAAAATTCATCTGATAGAATATGATAGGCTTCGTTGATTTCTTTTATCTTTTTTTCTGCATATTGTTGTTTTGCTCCTGTATATAAGTCTGGGTGATATTTTTTTACTAATACATGATAAGCTTTTTCGATTATCTCTTTCGAGGCTTTTGGATTTACTTCTAAAATTTCATAATAGTTTTTCATCTGCTTTTCACCATCTTTTCTCTCTTTGTTTTGACTTCTTTATTTTATACTAAATAAAAAAAAATAGCAATATAAAATTACTACTTTTTAGTTTTGTTTTTACAAAGTATATCTCACCATAAAACTGGACGCCAACCAATGTGATCGTAAGCATTAGAATTAGCATTATAACTACGATAAAATGCTGGACTACTAGAACCATTATTATAAGAATTCCCTCCACGATTAGAACATGGTCCATCTGTATAAGAAGTTTTTTCTAATGTCCACTCCCACACATTTCCTGCTAAATCATAAATTCTTAGCACACTATTTCGATCCGTTGCTCCTGTTGTTAATAATGTTATTGTTGATACTGGCCTTGTATATCTACTAATTTCACTTGCTTGAGTCCAAGAATTAGAAACAGTAGGTTCTGTTGTATAAAATCCTCTACTTATTTCAAATGTTGCATCATAGTAATTTCCCCAACTTCCAGAATTGGTTTTTAGCTCTGCTTGTGTTTTGGCTTCTTTTTCTTCGATAAATTTCATCACTAAATCCCACTGAATTCCAAACATTAAGCTACTCGTCTTTCCTCCTGTTGCAAGTTCTATTGCTTTTTCTTGTGCTTGCTTACAGGTCACAAAATTGTATGGATACATATCTCTTTGAATCACTGGTGTTGTTAAACTATCTGAACTTGAAAATCTTGGTATTCCACTTCCTGCTTCATATCTTCCGATATAAAATCCTCCATTTTCAAATACACTTTTTAACATACTATTTTTATGATTATTATATTCTGTCTCGTTAGCAAATCCATGTTGTTCGGTTGAATAAAATGTGTCTGTATATCCACTTTGTCGATAATCACTCGCATAAGTTTGCATCGCTGTTTCAATTGCTGTATAATCAGTATTCGTTGTTCCCTCACTATAAATAGATTTTGGTACTTCTACCCATACCCATTCATTTTGATTCTTATCTTTGATCACTAGCCCTGTATCTAAATCCGTTCCTTCTATTTTTTGAGCTCCTTCTGGTAAAAATGGCTTGGTATCTTCTGTTGATGGTAATGTTTTATCATCGTCTGTTCCAAGATTTTCTCCTTCTACTGTTACTTGTCCTTTCTCTTCAATGGTTATTTTATAATTATCTACC
>JAAVZN010000029.1 GCA_022791675.1 Clostridia bacterium
ATTTCTAATATGCATCAAGAAAAACAAGAATCACAAGATGGTAGAATTTTATTATACGATGACTATAATATTCGTGTATCTTCTCAACCAAATGTATATGGAGAAAAATTTGTTTTAAGATTATTGAAAAAAAATGCAAACATAAAAAATATATTTGATTTAGGTTTTCCTGGAACAGAAGAAAATTTAAGGAGAAGTATTCAAAAGAAAAATAGTATTACAATTATTGCAGCACCAACAGGTGAAGGTAAAACAACAACCTTATATAGTATTATGGATTATTTAAATAGTCCAGAAATTAATATTACAACCATTGAAGACCCAGTAGAAATTCGTATTCCTGGCTTAAACCAAATAGAAGTTGATGCCAAATCTTCTTTTTCAGGTGCTCTTAGAACCGTATTAAGACAAGATCCAGATATCGTTTTAGTAGGAGAAATTAGAGATACAGAAACAGGAGAAATAGCTATTCAGGCAGGACAAACAGGGCATTATGTATTATCAACCATTCACACCATTGATAGTATAGAGGTTATCACAAGACTTAGAAAAATGGGACTTTCTGATTATGATATTTCTAGTACTTTGGCAACTTCTATTTCGCAAAGATTGGTCAGAAAACTATGTCCAAAATGTAAAAAAGAAAGAAAATACAACGAAGAAGAAAAGAAACTAATTACCGAGATGGGACAAAAATATAATGTTAAATTTGATTTAGGTGGAACTACTTATGATGCACCAGGTTGTAAGTACTGTAACAATACAGGATATTATGACAGGATTGGAATTTTCGAAGTTTTAAATTTAACAGATGAAATTAAACAAGAAGTAATGAATGGAAAATCCAGTTTAGAGATCAGAAAAATTGCGATTGAACAAGGTTATCAACCATTAGTGATCGATGGCTTGAAAAAAGTAGTAAATGGTTATACAACTTTGGAAGAATTAAATAAAAAATTGTTAATTTTTTAAAAGAAAACAAAGGAGGAAATTATGAATCTAGATCAAATTTTAGATGAAGCAATCAAAGCAGATGCATCAGATGTGCATTTGATATGTGATAATAAGCCTATGCTTAGAGTAGCAAGAAAATTAATTCCTGTGCCAGGAAGTAAAATCTTAACACCAGATGACATGTCAGAATATTATGATTATTTGGTACAAGGTAATGTAGACAAAGACGAAGTGTTTAATAATACTAGAAAGTTGGACATGTCTTATGAATATAAAGAGATCCGTCTAAGAGTAAATATTTCTTTATCAGACGATGTGCCACTTTGTACGTTAAGATTGATCAAAAATGAATTGCCAGATTATGAATCATTAGGAGTACCAGATATTGTTAGAAGAATGTCTTATCAACCACAAGGACTAATTTTGGTTACTGGTAAAACAAACTCTGGTAAAAGTACAACTTTAAATGCATTGATTAATCATATTAATGAAAATCAAAATAAAAAGATTTTAACACTAGAAAATCCAGTTGAATACAAACATCATTCTAAAAAATCATTAATTGTACAAAAAGAAGTAGGAAAAGGAAGAGATAGTTTGACTTTTAGTGATGGTGTAAAGAATTCACTAAGAGAGGACTGCGACATTTTAGTGATTGGAGAGATTCGTGACAAAATTACAATGGAAGCTGCTATTGAAATGGCAGAATCAGGACATTTAGTAATTGGTACATTGCATACGAAATCTTGTGCAGAGACAATCGACAGAATGATTAACTTCTATGAAGTAAGAGACCAAGCCAGTGTGAAATACCTATTATCCGCATTATTAAAACTTGTTGTATCACAAAGGTTATTACCAGGAACCAATGGAAAATTAGTGTTAGTTCCAGAAGTAATGGTGGTTGATAACATTGTAGCTGGTATTATTCGTAAGGAAAAATTAAGTGTATCTGAAATTGAAGATGCCATTCAAAGTAACTCAGAAAAAGGAAGTATTGGTTTAATTAATTCATTGGCAGAACTTTTTGTACAAGATAAAATTACATTAGATCAAGCGAAGGCTCAAATTGAAGAGAAGAACTTAGAAATTTTAAACAGAACCATTATGCAATTAAAAATAAAACGTGATAAATAGAGTAAGGAGGTAATTGCAAAATGCCGATGTACACATATAGGGCTATGACGAAAACAGGTGTTGTTGTGAGAAATAAGGTAGAAGCATCGAGTAGGCAGAATTTAATCAAATCTTTAAAAAATGGTAATTTAATACCAATTTCGATCGAACAAGTTTCTTATCGTTCGAACAAGACACAAAAAAAGCAAAAGAAAAATGTGACAGATATTCAAGAGATTATGAAAAATGTAAATACGACGCAATTGGGAAGCAATAAAAAAACATTGACAACCAAAGAGAAAGTCAATTTGTATTTTGCTAAAACGGAGAAAATCACACAAAGAGATCTAGTGGTATTTACCCAAAACTTTTATCTACTAAAAAAAGCAAATTTCAATAATATTCATGCTTTAGATACCATTATAAAAAGTACAGAGAACTTATCATTTCGAGGCGTATTAGAAGATATATTAGCTGGTGTAGAAGCAGGAGAAAACATGTTTACAACGATGGAATATTATGAAAATATATTTCCATACATCTATATTAATATGATAAAAGTAGGAGAATTATCTGGATCTTTGACAAGCTCATTGGAGCAAGCGGTAAAATATTTAGACGAAACAGAAGCATTAAACAAAAAAATAAGATCAATCTTAATTCCCAATATCATACAATTTGTTTTGTTATTAGTTATGCTGATTGTGGGAACATTAGTTGCCATTCCAGCAATCCAAGGAATATTTGACGAATTGGGAACAGAAGAAGAATTGCCAGCTGTAACAATATGGTTTGCGGGATTTGTTGATGATGTAATACGATATTGGTTTATACCAACGATGTTAGTGATTGCCGTTGTAGCAGGAATTCTATTTTATATTAACACGCCAAAAGGAAAATACAATTTCCACTATTTTAAATATAAAATGCCAATATTTGGAGAATTGATTTTTGCTCTAGACTTTTCAAGATTTTTAAAAGCGATGTTACTAAACATGAAAAATGGAATGAGAATTCAAGATTCCATCGAAGTCAGTAAAAACGTAATCAAAAACTATGTTATGCTATCTGTTATCGAAACATCAATTAACAACATATTAACAGGAGCATCTTGGATTGAACCATTTGAAAAATCAGGATTAGCCAAACCGATGATAACAGAAATGTTAAAAATAGGTATGCAAACAGACCTAACAGAAATGATGGAAAAATTAGTAGAATACATGGAAATAGACATCGACAACATTATGACAAAAATCATGAAAGCTTTACCACAAGTAGTATATGCCATTGTTGGAGCAGTATTAATCTTCTTTGTACTAGTAGTATTAGTGCCATGTATCCAAGTGTATATGGGTAACTTCTTATTCTCAGCTTATGGTGTATAAAATAAATGTGCAATTGGGGACGGTTCTGATTGCACATTTTTGTGCAGTTTGGGACAGATCTACGAAATTAAAATTGATAGGAAAGAAGGCGCATAAAAAATGAAAGTTGGAATTGATATAGGGGGAAGCCATATTGCAATTGGTATTATTGGTGCAAATGGTAAAATTTTAGAGAAAGTAGAGAAAAGATTGACTAGTGTAGAGAGGCAAGATATAAAGCGATCCATTGAGGAATATATAATTGAACAGATAAGCCAATTCAAGCAAAAATATGAGATAAAAGAAATTGGGATAGGAATGCCTGGTTGGGACGAAAATGGTATCATTCGTTATAGTGGTAATTTAGGAGTTAAAAATTATAATATAGTGGAGGCTTTAAGTTGTCTTGAATTGCCAATTAAAATTAGAAATGATGCTAAGTGTGCAGGACTAGCTGAACAAGCTTATGGTTGTTTGAAAGGATATGATAGAAGTGTATTTTTGACGCTAGGGACAGGAATTGGTGGAGCAACGTTTTTTCGTCAGCAATTACTGACAGCTGGTAATAGACCAGGTTTTGAATTTGGTCATATCGTAATTGAAAAAGATGGGATTCCTTGTCAGTGTGGAAGAAAAGGGTGCTTTGAAAGATATGCATCGATGAAAGTGTTTAAGAATAATTTACGTAGAGCATTACATGTTAATGAGACAACAAGAGGAGAAGAATTGTTAGAACGATTACGTAGAAATTCACCTGAAAATGAGGATTATGCTTTGCTTGAGAATGTAGTTTCCAACTATATTGATTATTTGAGCATTGGGATTCAAAATTTGATTGAGATTTTTGAACCAGAAGTAATTGGAATTGGTGGGAGTTTTGTTTATTTTGAAGATGTGCTTTTAGAACGTTTGAAAATAGCATTACAAAAAATAAATCAAAAAGATGAGCAACGAAGCAATATTAAAATTGTTACAGCTGTCTTAGGGAATGATGCAGGAATAATTGGAGCAGTATGTTAAATGTTAAAAATGTCCTAGTTAGTTAGATACTAATTAGGACATTTTTATTAATTGATGGTAAGGATATTGGTGAATTTTGGATAATTTTGGTTTAACCAAGTTTTCATGTTTGAATTGGTAGTTATTTCAGCATCGGTTGTAATTCCAAAAAAACTAGCATATTTATTACCTGTATGATTGGTTAAGTCAATTTGTCTGATATCTAATTTTTCTAAAGGGCAAATATCAAATAATTGTTGGAGAGAAGCAGTTGGTTTTATAACAAAATTTCGAAGATCAAGTTCTTTTAAATTTTTACAACCAAAAAACATATAAGCAAAATCATCTACTTTACTGGTATTGAAATTTGATACATTAACATTTTGTAAATTTTCACAGCCAGAAAACATATTTGACATGTCTGTTACATTTGTTGTATTAAAACTAGAAAGATCTAATGTGTTTAATTTAGTAGAATTAAGAAACATGGAAGCCATATTAGTTACATAATCTGTTCTAAAACCACTTAAATCTAAGTTTGTTAAATTACTAAGCCCATTAAACATAGAATTCATATTAGTTACATTTTTAGTATTAAA
Organism: Clostridia bacterium; assembly: GCA_022791675.1. Classification (GTDB taxonomy): domain Bacteria; phylum Bacillota; class Clostridia; order TANB77; family CAG-508; genus CAG-269. Next base: position 5,036 of record JAAVZN010000029.1, read on the forward strand.
ATTGGATAAATCTAGTGTTACTAAACTATTACAATCCCTAAATAATCCACTCATATCACTTACTTTTTCGCTATTAAAATTGGATAAATCTAATATTTCTAAACTATTGCAATCTGCAAATATTTGTTGCATGGTTGTTACATTTCCTACATCTAAGTTTGATAGATCTAATTTTATTAGTGCTTTACACTTAAAAAACATAGTGGCCATATTGGTAACATTTTTGGTATCAAAATTAGATACATTTATTTGTGTTAGTTTGGAACAATTAGCAAACATCGAACGCATTGTAGTTACATTGCTCGTATCAAAATGGGATACGTCAAGTTCTGTTAAATTACTACAACCATTGAACATGACTTCCATATTGGTTACATTTTTTGTATCAAACATGGTTACATCTAAATTTGTTAAACTACTACAGTTTAAGAACATCCAACCCATATTTTCCACATTTCTAGTATCAAATCCTTTGGTATTGATTTCTTTTAAATTTCTACAATTTAAAAATAGTCCATACATA
>JAAVZN010000030.1 GCA_022791675.1 Clostridia bacterium
ATTTTATTTAATCTGTCACTTTACGTCAACACCTTTACATTTAATTCTTCTTTTGAAAATCTGGAAAATAATTTCTGAAAATATATTAATATCTAATAATTTTTCATAAAAGCAAAAAACTACACAAATTCCAATTTCACTTAGAAATTTTGCATAGTTTTTGTATATCATTCTAGTCAACTTTTTCCAATCGCTTACCTTCTCTTATTCAATTTTTTCTATTAAAACCTAGCACTCTACCTATTATTGTTTAGTTTTCACAGAATTCAGTCCTACCATAAAGCCACTCGCATCCCAGTATCGTAACTAGAAAGTATCGTATTGCTGTAGTTACGGTAAGACACTGTATATCTGGAGCCATCGTCACAATAACCTCCTCCACGATTCGCACACAAATAACTAGTGTTCGAAGTATATTCTAATGTCCATTCCCATACATTTCCTGCCAAATCATAAATTCCTAGTATACTATTTCGATCCGTTGCTCCTGTTGTTAATAATACTCCTAAAACTGGCTTGGTATATCTACTACTTTCACTTGCTTGATTCCATGAACCAACAGTTGTAGGTGTTGTCGTATAGAGTCCTCTTGTTATTTCAAATGTTGCATCTTTACAATTTCCCCAACTTTCTGAATTAATTTTTAACTCTGCTTGTGTTTTTGCTCCTTTTTCTTCGATAAATTTTAATGTTAGATCCCATTGAATCCCAAACAATAAACTACTTGTCTTCCCCCCTGTTGCTAATTCTGTTGCCTTTTCTTGTGCTTGCTTACAGGTTACAAGATTGTAAGGATAAGCATTTCTTTGAATAATTGGAGTTATTAAACTATCTGAACTTGAAGCTCTTGGTATTTCACTTCCTGTTTCATATCTTCCAATATAAAATCCTCCATTTTCAAATACACTTTTTAACATACTATTTTTATGATTATTATATTCTGTTGCATTTGCAAATCCATGTTGCTCTGTTGAATAAAACGTATCTGTCCAGCCATTAAGTCGATAATCACTTGCATAAGTTTGCATGGCTGTTTCTATGGCTGTGTAATCGGTACTCGTTGTTGACTCATTATAAATTGATTTTGGTACCTCTACCCATACCCATTCATTTTGATTCTTATCTTTAATCACTAGTCCTGTATCTAAATCGGTTCCTTCTACTCTTTGAGCTCCTTCTGGTAAAAAGGGGTTCGTATCTGCGGTTGATGGTAATGTCTGTTCATCGTTTGTTCCAAGATTTTCTCCTTCTACTGTTACTTGTCCCTTTTCTCCAATCGTTATTTTATAATTGTCTGCCACTACTGTTGCTGGCAAATTGGTAATTGGTAGGTTGGATTTTTCTTTATCGATTCCTTCTACTTGTTCTAAATTTTTATTCAAAGTATCCAGATCAATTTTTCCATCGGTTCCAAAACTTCCCATGACTGCTATTTGTACTTTTTCTTTCGCTGTTGCTTTTTCGTTTTCCACCTTTGCTGTATTAGCTTTCGTTAAGACTCCATTATCTCCTGTTAAAGTTGCAATACTTATTCCTGCTAATATCAACAAAACGATAATGGTAATAACTAAAGCAATTAATGTAATACCTTTGTTATTTTTTTCTCGTCTTTTTATTTTTAATTCTAATTTCGTCATTTCTTTACAATCCCCTTTTTTCTCTTTTGTTTTCTTCACTTTTAACATTATTTCTTTAGTTATTATTCTCTATTTTCAATTGTTGTATTCATTTTTTCGTTCCCATTGTATCAATATTTTATATTGTTGTCAATAAGTTGACATACTTCCATTTTCTTCTATTCTATCCCAAAAATATTTATCAAACACCTAACATAAAGTATCATGAAAAATAAGTGAAAGATTGAATATTGCTATAAAATGCAAAATAGAAACACATCAATTGATGTGTCTCTATTTTTTTACTTATTTATCTAAAGCCTTCTTTTTTATTAATACTACACCTGTTCCTAATAGAAGTAATGCTGTTATACCAATTGCAATTGGTATTATGTAATTTAAGTTTTCACCAGTTGCTGGTGTAACAATTGTTGTTTCAGCCATACTATCGTCTGTTTCTGTTGAAGTTGTACCTGGTATATAGTTCCCTGGTGTAGATTGTGGTTTTGATCCTCCTGTTTTATTCAACTCCGTTATTTCCACTTCATTATCAAAAGAAACTTCATCAACGGTTGTCAATACTCTTGAAACATTAAATTCTACTTGTGCTGATTCTGTTGGTTTTAACTTTTTACCTTTTAGTTGTTCTGTATATAAAATTAGTTTATCATGAATCGTTGTTTCATTACTATTATATACTTCTTCTGCTACTAAGTCTTTTATTTGTTCAATCGTTTTTACTTCCCATTCTGGATATTTGGTGTTGTCAAATGACCAGTTTTTATCTAAGTAATCAATTATTCCAGTTGGTTCAATTGTAACAACATTTCCTTCTACAATTCCATATTGATAATAATTTTCTGATAAGTAATCTAATTCACTTTGATTGGTTGCTTTAATTTCATACCCTACTTCTAAAACAGTTCCTTGGATCAATTCGTTGTCTAACTCTAATTTAAGAATTCCATTACTTGGTACCATATTAGGATCTGGTTTCATGTAAGCAATACCATTTCTGTCTCCTGTGATGACTCTGTTACCATTTTCATCTTCTTCAATTGTAATATTAGCAATTACTTGACCATTTGCTAATGTTGCTTTTAAGGTTTTAATTCTCTTATTTAATGCTAAATCTTGTCTTGCTCTTTCTACAATTCCAAAGTCAACATTTTTAATTTGGTATACATACTTATCACCTGTTGAAGCTGTATAATTTGTCTCATATTCTACTCCAATATCCATAGTAGGTGTAGTAGAATCCATTTTAGTTCTTGTTATTTTTGCCTCAGTATCTACTGTAACCTTTTTGATTTCTTCATCTATTTGTTGTCTTGAACCTTTTGGAGCATCTTGATCTTTATCATAGTTATCCATTGCATCACTTAGTCTTGTATCTACCTTTTCTTTATACCATTTTGCATTGTTTTGTCTATCTTGGTCTTTATAAATCGTTGATTTATAATCTTGTACCGTATAAGTTTTGTCTCCCCAAGTATAAGTTAAAGTATAGTCTCCTGGTATGAAATTTGAAATAAAGAAGTCTCCATTCTCATCGGTTTTTGTTGTATATACTTTTCCACTTCCAGAATTTTCAGTTAATGTAATATCTACCTCTGCAATTCCTTTTTCACCTTGCTCATATTCTCCACTTCCTTGACGGATTTGTCCTGTCATTAATTCTCCTGATGTTTCGTCTAAGAATACTTTTCCTAGTAATTCTCTTGCATCTGCCACTTCTAATTTCAAAGCAGGACTAGAAGCAGTATCATCTTCATACGCTGTATCTTCTGGTACACCATTTCCTGGATTTGAATCAATGTCAATTCCAGCATATATTTTTCCTGTCTTTGCATCAAAGATAGAATAAGAATTAATTTCTGCAAAGTTATCTAGGTTTTCTTGGTCATTTAATATTTTAATAACGGCTTCTCTGTTTAATGCATATTGTACATAAACAACTTGTTCTTTTTGAGGTTCTAATTTTGTTTGATTGTTAATAACCACTCGTTTGTATTTATCATTATAAGATTGTGGTGTTTCGTTTGTAAGTATTCCTGTTATCTCACCTTTGTCATTTACTCCTGTTCCAGCATGAATTAACTCATAATTGCTATCATAGTAATCTGCTATACTATTTACTTGTGCTGTTAAATTAACATTGGCTTGTAACATTTTTAATTTATAGGTTATATAAACTTTTAATTCTCGACTAGGATCTTCATTGTTTGTATATTCATAGTCTGCTTTATAGATTGCTCTTGCATAAGAACCTGTATATTTATTTTTGTATTTTACTCCTACATTGAATCCTTGTCCTGTATATTCTCCTGCATTAGCATATCTTTGATCATATTCATAAATATGTGCTTTGTTGTTTACTACAATCTTAACGCTTTGTAAATCTTTTCCTAAAGTAATATCTGGTTGATCTCTATGGTACAATCCTAAATTGATGTATTTTACTTCATCTTGACCTAATACATAATTTGCTTTAATATCATAACTTGCGTCTTTTGTGGTTGCAATGATTGGATATTGTCCTATACTATTTTGTTTCATGTATTCGCCATTTACTACTTCATATTTTCCTTGACTGTTTAAAGTTGCTGTTGCTTCTCCTGGTTTTCCATCAACACCTTGTCCTTCTTTGATGTCATAAGATAGAGAATGTTTTTCGTTTCCATTTTGGTCTTTTGTTATACCAGTATTTTTAGTTTTTCCATTTACCTCAGTAAATCCTTTGTTAAATTCATCTCTTCTTTGTTCTCCTTCTGCTGATTTTGAACCATTATTCTTGTCTAAATGTGGAATTACATTTGTATAAGTTAATCCATCATACTCAAATTCTACCATGTAATTTCCAATTTCTCTTTTTAATACATAATCAAATAAGTATTCTCCATTTCCATTGTTTCCAGCATCTTTGTAGCGATTTAATTGTGCTGTTATGGTTTTTTGATCGTTACCATTTTTGTCTTTTATTGTGTTTCCTGTATTTTTATTTTTCAATTTCACGCTAATACCATTGAATAATAAATCTTTGGTATCTGGCAATAATTCGCCATTTTCTTGGTTTCTTGATTGGGTGTCTTTGAATAAATCATTTCTTTCTGATGTTTTTCCATCAACTTGATCTACCCATACATAACCTGATAATTTGATGTATTTTCTTTCATTTTTTACAATTAATTTGTCCTCATTTTGACTCGAAGAGTTTTCTCCTGTTTCGGTTGATTTTTGTCTTGTTACCTCTACCGTTGCTGTTTTTCCTTTTCCAGTTGTTCCTCCAGCCACTTCCCATGCGATATAATCATCATCAATTTCATAACCATAATAGTTATCTCCTACTGATGTTTCGATTACTTGATAGGTTCCTGTTAACAAGTTGTAAATTTTAATTTCACCCTTACTGTCTGTTATAAACTCAGTTGCTTCACTTTCATTGCTCGTATATTGTAAATTACCCAAGTGAATTGTACCTACTGGTCTTTTTTGAACCGTTCCATTGGAATCGACTGCGATAATGTATTTTCCTTCTGCATTTTTAATTTTGAATCCCATTCCTGCTAATGCAAATCCTGCATCTGCATCTTTTTTCTCTATTTTTAAGTTTCCAGTATGTTTGATGTTGCTTAACTGATACACATATTTCATTCCTGGTTTTACTACGACTGAACCTGTTGCATCTGCTAAGTATCCATAGTTTGGATTTTCAATTTCTGTAATGGTATAAGTTACATTAGATGGTAAATTATCTAAGTAGATACTTCCATTAGCATCTGTTGTTAAAGTTTGGTCAATTCCATTTCCTTGGATTCTTATTTTTACTCCTTGTAGTTTTACTTCTTTTTGGTCTTCATCATGTTTTACAACTTCCAAAGCTCCTCTAATTTTTGTCCATTCAATTTCATCTTCTACTGTTTTCTTGGTTGTTTCTATCCTGCTATCAATACGTGTCTTTCCATCTGTTATAACCTCTTGACAACCATCTCCTGGGTGAAATTCAATTTTTGCATAAGTATCATATCGAATTTTCAAGTCACCTGTATAGCTTGCTTTTAATTTAACAGATGAGATACCATTTGCGCAACTACTAATTGGAATTCTTAAGTAGAAGGATAATTTTCCGCTTCCCCTTAGTGTTTTACTGCTTCCATTTGCATCACATATTGTATAAGATGAGATGTTTCCTCCTTTTAAGTCTTTTACGATAAGTGTATATGTTGCATCACGGTCACATTGTGCCTCAAATGGTCCAAATATAAAGTCATTGCCTACTGTCTTCATTTGGATTTCATCATTTAATCGGTCAAGTTGTATGGTTGGTTCTTCTAATACGGTACTTGTTGTACTTTCAGAAAATGCTGTTCCACTACCATAATATCCACTTCCATCACTATCATTTGCACAAGAACCATGTGCAGCTGCACCCGGTGTATCACAATATCCTCTACCAGTTGGTCCTCCACTAAATCCTGTTGCATCAGATGGTCCTGGGTGTCCGTCCCAAGAGTAATTAGCTGTATAAGCTTGTATATTAGTTGTTCCTGCTACTAATGTTGCTAATATAATTAGTGTAAATAATGATATTTTTCCTAATTTTAATATACCATATTTGTAAGCTAAGAAAATTCCTACTCCTACTAATGCTACAAATGATATTCCTAATGAAATATAAACAATGGCACCTGTACTAACAGAAATAATTACTTCTGCTTCTGAATAGTCATCTTCTGTTTTTACTTTGTTTCCTGGTGTAGAATCTATATCTTTAATTCCTAATGAATTCGTAATATCTCCTATTTCTGCACCATTTGTGAAAGTTCCTGTTCCATTTGCTGTCATTTTTTTCGTTGCAATTAAAGTTAGTTCCACACTTTCCCCTGGCTCTATCTTTTTGTTTGACATACTTGTATTTACTAATTGTCCACCTGTTTGTGCTGACCAGTTTTTGTTTAGTTCAGATGAGAAGGTTAATCCTTCTGGTAAGTAATCAATTACTTTTCCTACTGTTGAAGGTAATTCTCCTTCATTGGTAACAACTATTTTGTATTCAATGACAACTGTTGCACCTTCTATTTCTTTTGCTCTTATTTCTATTTTGGCTAACTTTTCATTGTTATAAGCATATTGTTTGGTTCCATTTTTTGTGGTTACGGTTGCTTTTGTTATCATTTTATCCAATTTAAAATCACAAATTTTGTTTTGGATTAAACCAATGTCTAAGTTTGATTCAGAAGCTTGTAAATCACTGACTTCTATGATTCCAACTTTCATCGTTTCTCCATTTAAAGTTACCTCTTTTGTGATAGCATCTGAATTGGCATTATTGGATACTCCTACTTTTTGATATTCTGTTGCACGATAGCTATTGGTATCATATTGGAATAAAACCATATAATTTCCTTTTTCAAGTTCTGTAAATTTATAACCTCCATTTTGTGCTGTTTTAACTCCATTTTTTATGATTGTTGCATTTTTTGTATCAACTAACATTACATTGATTCCACTGAATCCTTTTTCTCCTGCTTGTCTTTGTCCATCTTCATTCTCATCTAACCAAGCCATTCCTGAAATACTATATTTGTTATTCGTTGGATTACTTGGATCAGTTGGTTTGCTTGGGTCTTCTGGATTTTCTGGTTTTTCTGGTTCTTCTGGATTTGATGGTTCTTCATAATTTAATGGAAGAATCGTGTGTGTTACAATATTTGATGTTTTGGTTTCAATTAATGGATCTTCTACTGTTGCTGTATTTTCTACTTTTGTTTTTTCAAATACAGATCCTGCTGTTGTTTTAACATCAATGGTTACTTTTTCCTTATATGGTATGGTTAGTTGTAAATCTACATTTGGTAATTCGTTTCCGTTCTCGTCAGTTCCTGTTTTATTTAACTTTTTAGTAATTGGTTCTACTTTTGTATAATTTCCTGTATATAATATTCCTGTTACTTCTCCATTCACTATGTTTTCTTTTTCTTCTATGTCCCAATTGTCATAAGTAATGGTTTCTGGTTTTACATTTTCTGGTAAGAAGTCTGTTACTTTTACTGGTATATAGCAATATTCTGGTTGATTCAAATTGGTTCTACCAATATTTTCGATGGTAATTCTATAATTAATTTCTTCCCCATATTTTACTTCTTCCCCTTCTGTGTCTGATGTCATAGAGATAGAAACATTTTCATATTCATACATGATTCTATTTTCATTTGAATGATAAGTTATACCATTTTTTTCAACACTTGCTGTTGCTGTTAATTCTATTTTAGATTCTTCTGTTTTTTCTGCTATGCTAGTTGATTCAATGATTCCACCGATATAGTAGTTATTTTGTGAATTACTTGGAATTTTTACAGTAAGTATATTGTCTTCTGGTGTATTGGTTTCATCATAATGAATTATTTTATGTAGGTCTCCAAATAAATATTGTGGTTTGAATTGTTTTGGTAATTTCACTTTTACTTCTGTTTCTTCTGTTTTATCACTCTTTAGATTGATATAGTAATACCATTTATTTTTTCCATTATAAAGATTTGCTTTTAAAAATACTTGAATTTCAGATTGTTTTGCTACATTCTTGATTTCATAGTTTGCAACTTCTGTTTCTCCTACTTGTGCTTTGATATTTGTTGTAATTTCTTTTTCTTCATCTAATTCATTTACTTGCACTTCATAAAATTTTGTTATGGTTTGTCCTGGTTGTAATGTTCCTATTTCAATTTCTTTCTCTCTTAATTCATAGTCTAAATTATATTGGTATTTTCCACTTGTATTATGATAATCTGCTTCTAATTCTCCATAAGTTGTTCCTTCTGGTATCATTCCAATTATTTTTACATGTTCCATTGGTTTTTCTGATGTATTGGTTACTTTTACATTATATTTGATATATTCTCCAGCATAAATTGAATCTCCATCACTAACAGCAACATCACCTTTGATTGGTGCTACTTCTAATTTTAGTCCTTCTACATTGGCTTCAATTGGTTTTGCTGTTTGGTAAGTATCGATGTTTTCTTCTACTACTGGCACTAGTTGTTCTTTATAATTCTCTAAGTGAATCGCTAATTCTTTGCTTGCTGTGCTATTATTTCCATCTACTGCATATTGGTTATCACAAATTAGTTTTGCTATTGCTTCTGTTGTCTCAATGTCTTTTTTTAGAATCATCGTTGCTGATATTTTTATTTCTGTTGTTAAGCTTAAAGCATTTTCATCATAAGCTGTTTGTTCTCCTGTTAAATTAGCTACGATTTCAATTCTTCCATTTTCGTTTGTTCTGGTGTTAACTTCTTGTAATTCTAATCCATTTGCATAGAAAATTCCACTATTTTGTAATACTACTTTTTCTACTTCTTCTGGAAGTTCTATTTTTAGTGTTGGATTTTTAAATAAGTTGTTTTTTTCTGTGTTAGCATTTAATGATAAGTCAAAGGTTACTTCATTTTGTTGTTTGTTTGTCCATTCTGGGTTGTTAACTGTCATTTCTACATTTGTTTTAGCATCTTTTATTTCTATGATATCAACGGTATCTTGCATTTCATTTATTTGTGATCTGGTTTTTATCTTTGTATTTACTGTTTCTGTCATAGTTGATTTAATTTCTTTTTGGTGTTCCAATGTCAAAATTCCTTCTTGCTCAATATCACTGGTTTGAATGATTATGGTTTCTGGCTCGCTTTCGTAGAAAATAGTTAATGTTCCATCTTCTTCAAATTCCGTATTTTCATCAATGGTTGCTAAGATATGATGCTCACCATCTAAAATGGTAATATTTCCTTTTTTTCCTAATATTTCTACTACATTTTCTTTGTTTATCTTTGTACTTTTATAGACAAGATTTCCATTGTTTCCAATTTCTTCTTCTCCTTTTACCAAAGTATTATTTTCTACTACTTCTAGTCTTTTTTGTACGTTTTTATGACTAATGGTTATTTCTTGTGTTTCTTTGTATTGGGTTTGATAATTAGTTCCATTGATGTAATTTGATTTTATGTAACCATTGTATATTTCACCTGTTTTATGATTAATAGAGGTTATTTGTCCCATGTTTTCTGTTACTGTATTTTCAAGTGTTGTTTTCGTATCGATTGTAACATTATCTTCGGTTGCTTGTGTAGCTCTTGCTGTTATATCAAGAGTTAAATTTCTTTCAGGATTTTCTTTTGCATAAGTATCATAATAAGCAATCACAATATATTCACTTATATTGCTCTCTATGTTTTGCTCATGATCTCTTATGATCAATTTTCCTGAATTTTTACTGTATTCACAGTTTTCTTGTATTCCACTTGTTTTTCCATTCCAAGATTCTGTGTTTTTGGCAATGGTTTTTACTCCCTCTGGATATTTCCCTTCAATTTTATTGAATTGTACTTCTATCTCTCTATCTTTTACAGGAATATTGGCATCTTCTTGATATTCCATCTTTGTTTTTACTTGGTATTGTACCAATGTTCCTCTTATTTGGTCATCTGTATTGTAGTTGATGTATTTATCTAATTTTGCTTCTACTGCTATTTTTGCTACTTCTGATCCCAAAGTGATGGAAGATAACATACTTACTCCTACTACAACGCTTAATAACACTGCTATCATTAGCAATGTATATGACATAGCTTTTGTTTTGTTTTTTGCTTTCAATTTTTGTTCTTTCATAGAAACCTCCTAATCTTCAGGTATTTGTATCTACCTAATTCTTCTTTTTATATTATATATATTTTTTAAAAATAATCAACCTTTTTCTTTGGTATTTCAATGGTTTGTAAGTTTTTCCTTCTACGGAAATAATAGGGAAACATTGATTATGTTTTTATATTACTTTTTTGTTACATTTTTACTTCTATACATTTTAATACATAATCACTTTTTATTATACACTTTTTTTCCAAGTTTTTCAATGGTTTAGTACGAAAAAACTAACTTTTTATGTAACTTTTTCTTGTTTTGTCATTGAAAGTCATTTTTCTCAAAAATAATCGGATTTTGTTTATCACTTTTTTATAATTTTTGCATACAATACAACATAGATTTTTTTAGATTGCATAAATTTATAAAGAGGTGATTAATTTGGAAAATATGAATTTTGATGAAAATACGGTAAACAAATTAAAGGATATGATGAATAAAGGAGAGCTAAATGATGTTTTATCACAAATTTCTCCTGAAATGATACAAAATTTTTCTTCTATGATGTCGCAAAATACCTCTAATCATTCAAATCAAACTGAAAATGCAACAAATACGACAAATCATTCTAATCAAACAAATAACAATGGAAATTTTGATTTTAGTCAAATTGATATGAATACCATTTTGAAAATGAAATCTGTTATGGAAAAATTGAATCAATCCAATGATCCTAGATCCAATCTTTTATATTCTTTAAAACCTTACTTACGAGAAGAAAAAAAAGGAAAAGTAGATCAATATGCTAGCTTACTAAATGTTGCTAAAATCGCTGATCTTTTCAAAGATAATAATAAGGAGAATCCTAACAATGGCTAGTTTTTATAATAATTATTATCGTTATTACAAACCTTATTTACCTATTGCACCTAAGTTTTATCCCACAGTGGACAAATCTTTGTCTAAACCAGAGCCATCTTTAGCATTACAAAAAAAAGAAGAAGAATCTTCTCTCAATTCTTCTTCCCCTTCTTCTACTTCCTTTCGTTCAAGTAGTGAAAAAACCAAAAACAAATCTTCTCATGCATTTTCTTTTGGACCACTTGAATTCAAAAATCCTTTTTTCAACGATATGGAAGAACCAATTTTTGAAATCTTTGGTATTCAATTATACCTTGATGATATCATTATTGTTGGATTATTGTTTTTCTTATATCAGGAAGACGTACAAGATGAAATGCTTTATATTGCTTTAATCTTACTATTGCTTAGTTAACTCTACTTATTCTATGATAATTTTATCATTATCAATGCTAATATAAGCTTGTTTGTGTAATGGTTCTTCATCTCGATCAATTTCTTTTACAACATTAGCAATTCTAATTTGCACGGTATCTACTAGTCCAGATGCTATTATTGCCTGCTTGTTACCTTTTGCTCCTGCATGTGCTAACCCTCTTAGTGCTCCCAAAATAATAATATTATCTGATGCCATTACTTCCGCTCCCGAATTTACATCTCCAATGATAACCAAACTTCCTTCTACTTCTATTTTTTGTCCAGAACGCAAAGACCCTCTATGAAATTTCGTTTCTGAAACAGCAATTTCCTTCTCAAAAGTCTTTCTTATACTATGTAATCCTAAACTTTTTGGCATATCAAAATCAATTTCTACATCGATCTTACTTTTAATCAATTCTTGTATTTCATCAATCTCTTTATTTTTTAAGATTTTTCCTGTTACTGTAATTGGTGTTTTTTCATCTTTATACAATTTTTTTAGCTCTGTTAATTTCTTGGTTAAAGCTGTTATAATTTCGCCTTGTTCCGCCTCATCATTAATTTTAATTACAATTTCATTTTTTTTCAAATTAACACTAACACAATTTCTCATTTTTACGTCCCTCTTTCTCTGATGTTTTTTGGGACGGGGTCAAAAAACATCATTTTCTTTTCTGTCCTATTTTTATTCTTTTAACAATAAACGAGAACGATGTTTTTTGACCCCGTCCCAAAAAACATCATTGCAAGATTTCTATATATGGTCTTGCTGTCATGTCTTCTTCTATATTCTGTGTATTCATTCCAAAATATTCAGCCATAATATCTCTTACCACTTCAGCAGTATAGTTTCCATGTCCACCATTTTCAACCATAACTACAATTGCAATTTCTGGGTTTTCGAATGGTGCAAATCCAACAAACCAAGCATGTACTTTATTGTTTGGTGCTTCAGCTGAACCAGTTTTACCACCCACACTAATATCAAAGTCTTTAAATCTAACATAAGCTGTTCCACCACTATCACTTGTAACTGATTTCATTCCTTCTAAAATCGCACTCAAATAACTTTGATTAATTTGTAAGTCTTCTGTTGTATCTTGTTCTAACCCTAACTTTTTATTAATAAACTGATTGATTTCTTCTCTTGAAGTTTCTGATCCATCTGCATTTCGAATGGTTTTTACAATGCTTACATCTACCTTTTTTCCGCCATTAGCAAGCATGCTTATGTATCTTGCCATCTGCAAAGGGCTAAATTCGTTATCACTTTGTCCAATGGCAGATTGCAAAGTATTTCCTGGTCCCCAAGCTTCATTTGGATGTAAATTTGCCCATGTTTCTTTACTAGCTAATGCGCCTGCTGTTTCACTTTGTAATTCAATTCCTGTTTTAGAACCTAAACCAAAATATCTAGCAAATTTTACTAAGTTGTCGATCCCCATTCGATCAGAAGTTTCGTAGAAAAAGTAGTTACATGATTTTTCGATTGCTCCTGAAACATTTAAATAGCCATGTCCTCTATGATAATCTGTATAAATCCAACATCTTGGCTGATAGTCTCGATATTTGGTATAAACCCCTGTATCATTTATGGTAGTATTTAAGTTAATTACTCCTGATTCTAACCCTGCTATAGCAGTTACCATTTTAAAAGTGGATCCTGGTGAATAGGAATTTTGCATCGCTTTGTTCATAAGTGGTTTGGCTTCATTATCTCGATATTTTGCCCAATTTTCGTTACTAATTCCTCCTACAAAATCAGCTGGTGTATAGTCTGGATAACTTGCCATAGCCAAGACTTCTCCTGAATTCACATTCATAACTACAACCGCTCCTGCTTTTGCATCATATACTTTTCCAAATCCTCCTGTTGCTATTTTTTGGATATTCGATGCCAAAGCATTTTCTGCTATTCTTTGAAGATTTGCATCAATCGTAAGAACTACATCGGAACCTGCTACAGCTTCTTTTGCAACATATTCTGCTGTTGTTGTTCCATCTACCGCCATATCAATTTGCTTGGTTCCATTTTTTCCTCTTAGATATTCTTCAAAAACATATTCTATTCCTGTTTTTCCAATAATATCATTTTGATCATAGACTGCTTTTCTTGTTTTGTATTCTTCTTGGCTAATTTTTGAAGCATATCCTAATATGTGGGAAGCTAAATTGCCTGATGTATATTCTCTAGCTGGTTTTACAACAATATTAATCCCAGCAAATTTTTCAGAACCTTCACTAAATTCTGCTACTGCTTCTCTTGGTATATTTTCTGAAATAGTCACTGCTCTTGTACTACTATAACCGTTTTGCGCAATTAGATAGCGAATCACTATTATTTTTCTAACTTCTTGAAGATCGGTATTCTGAATTTTATATTTGTCTTTAAATTTGTAAAAAGCTTGCTCTGCTGTTATATCTTCTTCTAAATTATTGTTTTTTTTCCACTTAATTAATGTTTCATTTTCAATGGTATACTCAAATGGATCCATTTTAATCGGAAATGTATCAGCATAAGAACATTCATATTTTTCTAAAACTTGTATCATATTTAAAATAGATTGATTTAAACTTTCGGTATCTACTTTGCTTTTGTACATTTCTAATAAAAATTCCATTTTAGAAGTAACCAATGGCGTTCCTGTCTTATCTAAAATAGCACCTCTTGAAGCTTCTAAAGTACTTTCTCTCGTTAATCTTGTATTGGATTGTTCTCTATATTCTGCTCCATTTACAATTTGAAGGCTGAATAATTTGACAATTAAAATAATTCCAACAATATAAACTAAAATTGTTAGAACATTAAATCTTAGATTCACGTTTGCTTTTTTAGTAACACGCTTTTTCCCCAAATCTCCACCTTCTTTCTGAAATAATGCTTAAAAGTAACGAGTTAAAATTTTATTTCCTTTATATTCATTTTCGATATAGTAACCAAATTTTTGTAACAATGGATACAAGATAATTGTTAAAAGCAAATTAAAAATAATTTCTATGATTAATATTTTTACAAAGTTTATGATTTCTATATTGGTTGCCATTAAGATATAATTTAGCAGATAGGATAATATCTCAAAAATAGCTGTTGCAACCATTCCCATAACCATAATTGTCATTCTACTATCTTTGGAAAAGTTTTTATCAAATATAGCTGCTAAAAATCCGATTAATCCAAGTCCTATACTATAAATTCCTACTTTTGTTCCAATCACAAGATCCAATAATATTCCTATGATAAGTCCATAAATTGCACCCATTGTTCGATTTGCAAAAAGACCAATAAATAATACGAATAAAACAAATAGGTTTGGCATAACTCCTGCTATGTTGAACCAACTAAAAAAATTTGCTTGCAGAAGATATAGTATGAAAGTTGTTATGATTAATATAAGATTAATTACTACTTTTTTCAATTGGTTCCCCCCTCTGTTTCTCATGGATTGGTTATTACTAAAACGGTATCTAATTTGTCAAAGTCAACGGCTGTTTCAACAATTGCATATCGATCTGTCATATTTTGTGTATTGGTTACTTTTTTTACGGTTCCAATATGAATTCCTTTTGGATAAATCCCTCCTAATCCAGAAGTCTCAATGCTATCTCCTTGTATAATGTTAGCTTCTGTCGGAATATACATTGCTTTTAATGAAGATTTATCATCTAAGGTTCCTTTACACACTATGCTATCCTTTGTTGTGCTCATAGAACAGCTTACTGAACTTGCCGTATCAATAATGGTCTGCACTTTGGCTGTTGTCTCTGTCACTGATATCACATGTCCTACTAACCCTTGGTCTCCTATGACTGTCATGTTTTCTTGTACACCGTCTTTGGTTCCCAAGTTAATAACGATTGTTTTTGCATAATTGCTAATATCTTTATTGATTACATAGCCAGGAATGGTTTTATATTCTCCATATTTTTCTGTTAAGTCTAGATATTCTTTTAGTGTTTCATTTTGTGTTTTGATATTTTCTAGTTCTCTTAATGATTGTTCCAATTCACTGTTTTTCTCTTTTAATGTTTTATTTTCTTCTTTTAAGTTATTGATATCTGTAAAAAATGTATTGTTTCCACTTATTTTATTTTTCAAATAAGTTAAGCCATTTTGTATTGGCATAACTAAATTACTTGCTACATTTTCAAAAAAAGAATTTTCAGATTCTCCATTTGAAAAGATAACAATTGCTATTAAAATAATAATCGTTATGATGATTCCTATCATTCCAGCTTTTTTATTTTTATACATTTTTTACTCCTTGTTTCTATTTTCTTTTTCTACTGTTAATTAAAACGGTTTTTAGTCTTTCTAAATCTTCTAGTGTTTTTCCTGTTCCTCTTACTACACAGTCTAGAGGCTGTTCTGCTATATAAACTGGCATACCTGTTTGAGCACTTAGTAACTTGTCCAAGTTTTGAATCATAGCACCTCCACCTGCTAGTACAATTCCTTTTTCCATGATATCAGAAGCTAATTCTGGTGGTGTTTTTTCTAAGGTTAGCTTTACAATATCAACGATCTTACCAATGGATTCTTGAATGGCTTCTTGAATTTGTGATGATGTTACTATAATATTTCTAGGTAATCCATCAGTTAAGTCTCTTCCTCTTATTTCCATTGGTGTATCTGTCATAAGTGGTGTGGCACACCCGATTCTCATTTTTATTTGTTCCGCTGTAGTTTCTCCAATTGCTAGATTCATCTCACGTTTAATATAGCCTACAATATCTTCATCTAATTCGTCACCTGCTACACGCAAAGAATGACTTACTACGATTCCTCCTAAAGATATAACCGCTACTTCTGTCGTTCCTCCTCCAATGTCTACAATAATATTTCCACTTGGTTCTCCTACATCTAAAGATGCTCCAATTGCTGCTGCCATTGGTTCTTCGATTAAATATACTTCCTTGGCACCTGCTTGAATAACAGATTCTTCTACTGCTCTTTCTTCCACCTCTGTAATACCAGATGGCACACCAACTACTACTCTTGGTCTTCCTATGTTGTATCTTTTTCCTACTTTTTCAATTAAATTTTTTAACATTAATTGGGTTGCTGTAAAGTCTGCAATTACTCCATCTTTTAATGGTCTTACTGCTTTGATTTGCTCTGGCGTTCTTCCGAAGCATCTCTTTTGCTTCATTTCCAGTCGCTTTGATTGCCCCTGTTTTTCGGTCGATTGCAACAACAGAAGGTTCTTTTAGCACAATACCTTTTCCCTTCAAGGTGACTAAAATATTGGCTGTTCCTAAATCGATTCCAATGTCTTTTGATCCAAACGTAAATAATTTCATTTCCTTTTCTTTCCTTCCTTCACTCTTCTTATCTTTTAGTCTTTTGTTTCTTGAAGTATTTTTGAAAAAATGCTTGTATATGCCTTATTTCCAATTACTAAGTGATCCATTAATTGAATTCCCAATAAGTTCGTTATTTCATATAGTTGATTGGTATATATGATATCTTTTTGACTTGGGGTGGCATCTCCTGTCGGGTGATTGTGTACTAAAATAATTTTTGGTGCTCCTATTTTTATTGGTTCTTCTAATATATTTTTGATTTCAATATTAGCAAAATTAGTACCACCCATAGCTAAGTCTTTTATTTTTATTATCTCATTTTTATTGTTTAATATTACGATTTTTACAATTTCTTTTTTTTGAAATCTTAATTCTTCCATCATGATTTTAGCCAAATCAAAAGGTTCTTTTATTGTTATTTTTTTATAACTCGTTGGCATTGCCATTCGATTAGCTAATTCTCCTACTGCCTTGAGTTGTATGGCTTTCACCTTTCCAATCCCTTTGATTTTCATCAATTCTTCGATCGTGATATTTCGTAAAAAATTAATTCCTTCTTCTTTGGTATCATTTAAATTTAATATTTTTTGTGCTAATTGCACTGATGTTTCTTGCTTATTTCCTGTTTTTATGACAATGGCTAATAATTCTGCATTGGACAATGCTCTCTCTCCATACCATTCTAATTTTTCATAAGGTCTTTCCAATTCTGGTAATTCTTTTATTTTGATTGGCAAATTTAACCGTTCCTTTCTTGTTCTGATTGCCCCCATTATACTTTTTTGTAAATAAAGATTGCTAGTACCATTCCTATAATACTGGATATACTAATTTTAAACATTAATGCAAATGTAACTTTTATGACACTTAAATCCAATACTACTGGATTTTCTAAGCCAAAACTTTGACTATAAGATAACCACCAAAGCCAATTTACTTTTGATGCTAGTTCTCCTAATAATCCCCCAACTACTAGTCCTGATAAAATAAATATTAATAGTATCCATATATTTTTTTCTTTTGTTGCCATTTTTGTACCCTCCATTTTTTCTTTTCTACATGTTTCTTCTTTTTCCCAAAAATTGAAAAATTTTAATCTTGAAACATTACGGCTATTGCATTTTTATTCTACTTTTGGTATTATATCTTGAATTAACAATTTTTTCAAGTAAAATGTAAGATTTTTTACAATTTTAATCATTGCCTTCAAACGGCTCTTATATTCCTCTTGAAAAGAAGTCTATCATAAGATGAAAATTGTAAAAATTATGATTACCAAAAATTGTGGCTTTCCATATAATAATAGAAGTAGTATAATATAATTATACAGATGTTAAGGAGGAAGTTATCTTTATGAAAATTGAAAAACTTACTGAAAATAAAATTCGTGTTGTTATCCACACAGATGAATTGGGCGAAAGCAATATAAGTATACATAATATTATGACAAAAGCAATTGAAACACAAGAAATTTTTGCAAACATATTAAAAAAAGCAGAAAAAGAAGTGAATTTTTGCACAGATGGTTGTAAATTGTTAATCGAAGCTTTTTCTTCTCTCGAAGATGTCTTGGTATTTACGATTACAAAATATTTACCAGATAACAATACCAAAAAGAAAAAGCTAATTGCTAAAAGGAAATCTTTTGATAAAAGTTCTTCTTTAGCTGTTTGTCAATTTGAAAATTTTGATTGTTTTTGTGAGTTTTGTAATGCAATTTCAACATTCCATAAAGAAAATACTGTTAAATTGGCAAAAAATGTTGCTCTTTATTCTTGGAAAGATTCTTATTATCTCATTCTAAGGAATATTCATACACAAAATAAAAATCTAAATTTGTTTTATTCTACTTTGTCTGAATTTGGAAAACTTCTTTCTTATTCAGAACATTTTGAAACCAAGTTATTAGAACATGGAAAAGTAGTAATTAAGAAAAATGCTATTGATGTCGGAATTCAATTTTTTTGCTAATTAGATTCTATTTAAACAAGAACAGTGAAAATTAAAATTTTCACTGTTCTTGTTTAATATACATAGTTTTGAGGATTATAAGCTACACCATTTACTCTTACTTCTAAATGCAAATGTGGTCCTGTTGAATTTCCAGTTGAACCAACCGTTGCTATTGTTTGTCCTTGTGATACTTGGGTTCCTGCTGATACATATAAACTGGTACAATGTGCATAATAGGTCTGCACTCCATTTCCATGTGTGATAACAATCATGTTTCCAAATGATCCTTTACGTCCTGAAAATGTCACTGTTCCAGATGCTGCAGCAGAAATTGGTGTGCCTGATGAGGCTGCAATATCCAATCCTGTATGAGATGATCTTCTGATACTACTTCGTACTCCAAATCGTGATGTAATTACTCCTGAGATTGGTCGAATTAGTGTGATTCCAATATTGGCTTTTCCTCCTGATGTTTTAAGTGATGTATTGACACTTCCTGTCGTTCCTTTTTTTGCTACATTAACTGTTCTGACTGGTTCGGTATATAATTTTGCTACCGCTTCTTCTGTGGTAACTAAATCTTTCATATTTTCTTCGTATTTTTCTACAATTGATATTTTTTCTATATTGGAACTGTTTTTTTCTTTTAACCCATTAACTACCTGTTCTGCCTCTTCAAAGCTTGATACATATAGTTTTTCTTCTTCATTATCGACAATGGCATAATAACGATAATAAGTGGTTCCTTGTTCTTTTACTTTTTCAAATATTTCTTCGTCATTTGTTGTAATATTCTTTTTTAATAAACATAATCTATATTCTGGAAGATTGGTAACTTGCACAAATGCAATATTTCCATTTTCTTCTCCACCATCCTCTATGTAATCATTGATTCTATGTTGTAATTCCGCTTTGTTTCCTGTGTATCCAACTTGCTCTCCATTCATAAATACACTATAAGTTGGTTTATATAAAAAGGCTATTGCTCCAATTATTAAAAAAATTGAAATCATAAAAAGAACGACAAATTTTATACTTCTTTTCGTGTGTATCATCATTTTCTTAAACATGTTTCTAATCAATCTCCTTTGTATCTTTCTTGCTTTCCCTAAGGTTATTTTCTTTTTGTAATCATATTGTAATATTTGTTTTTTTGCAAAGAGTTTCCTTCTTCATTTTTTATCTTTTTCTTTCTTTTTTGTTTCTTTATCTCTCTTTTATTTCATTTATCTCTTATTTTCATTAAACAAGTTTTTTTCATTTTTTCGTTTCTTTTCTCCTTTTATTAAAAACACAAAAACACATCTTGCTTTATGCTATCTTTGTACATTTTTACTATCAACTGTCCAAATTATAAAATAATACCAAAGATAGATGGCAAGATGTGTCTTTCACTACATCTTTATTGTTGTAATTCTGTTTTTACTGTGTTAATTTCTGTTGTTGACGCTTTTTGAGCTGGAACATAGTATCCTTTTGTTTGTGCTATTTTAAATAATTCATATTGAAAACTTTCGTCATTGTTTCTAATTTGTTGAAATGTTTGTCTTAGTTGCATATTTTCTGCTTCTGAAATAGCAGTTTGATATGCTGTTAGGTCTGCTTTTACACCACCTAATATGTCATTTACCATTGTCTTTTCGTCCATTTTCTTTCCCTCCTCTTTAATTGTTTAAAAATGTCATTAATTTTTGTTTTGTGTTTAATGCATCTTGTGCTGATTTTGAAAATAGTTGTTTAATTTGTGGATCAACTGCTTGTGATGAATAAGTATTCAATTTTTGATATACTGTTTCATGAGCTCCTATTAAATGTCTTAGATGTTGTAATTCAATTTGGTTTAAGTCTGCCATTTTTATCCTTCCTTTCTTTTTTCTATTCTTATTTATTCTTTCCTTTTTTTGAAATTTTATACTTTTTTATCAATAAAAAAAACACTTACAATTTTTCTATTGTAAATGTCTTTCCCTTTTCCCTATTTTTTCAAAAATATTGTTTATTCTATGATTTCTAAGTTTGCAAATCTTGCCATTAGTCTTTTATGTCCCGCTTTATCAAAGTTTATGTCCACTTTCAAATCTTCTCCTTCTGGTTCTACTATATTTATGGTTCCTTCTCCAAACTTTTTGTGGAACACTCGAACGCCAACTTCGTATTGTGATAAATCTACGCTTTTTGTTGTAGCTGTTTTTTGTCCTAAATTATGTAAAAAACTTTCAGCTGTTCGATAAGCAAAGTTAGGATTGCTTTTTGCCACCATAGCTGGTTCTTTTTCAGTCACTTTATATGTTTTTATGTCACCATTATTTTTGCTTCCATAACTCCATGTATAAGAAGATTCTTTGAACATTCCTTCTTTATTTGAAGTTTGTCCAAAATTTTCTTCATATCCTTCTAATAGTTCCTCTGGTATTTCTTGTAAAAATCTTGAAACTGGATTGTAACTTGTTGATCCAAAAATTGTACGTTGTTTACTACAAGTTAAAAATAAGTTTTCTTTTGCTCTTGTGATTCCTACATAACAGATTCGTCTTTCTTCTTCTAGTTCTTGTGGTTCCATCATGGCTTGATGTCCTGGAAAAATTCCTTCTTCCATTCCAATTAAGAATACTACGGGAAACTCAAGTCCTTTTGCACTATGTAATGTCATAAGAGTTACCATTTCAGCATCTTCTTCTAAGTTGTCTAAATCACTTGATAATGTTATTCCTTCTAAAAATTCACTTAAAGTATTTTCCGCAAATTCCTCTTCAAATTCAATCGCAACGGTTAAGAATTCGTCTAAGTTAGCAATCCTATTTTCTGCTTCCATTGTTTTTTCTAACTCTAATGCTTTGGTATAACCTGATTTTTTAAGTGTTAGTTTAATCAGTTCTGATATGGTTATGTTATCTTTTTGTGCTTTTAATTCTTCTATGATGTTAATAAATTCTCGAGAATTTAAGAACACTCTGTTTAATCCATATTCGTCTGCTCTTTTTATGATTTCATACATTGATGTTTCATTTGTTATGGCTAATTGCTCTACTTTATCTAAACTTGTTTTTCCAATTCCTCTTTTCGGTTCATTTATAATTCTTTTTAAACTAAAGTTATCACTACTATTTTGAACCAATCTTAAATAAGCAATTACATCTTTTATTTCTTTTCTTTCATAGAATTTTAATCCTCCTACAATCTTGTAAGGTATATTTTCTCTTCGGAAAATATCTTCGATTGCTCTGGACTGTGTATTCATTCTGTATAATATTGTAAAATCTGAATATTTATAGTATTCTTCTCTTTTCAAATGTTCTATTTGTTCTACAATGTAAGCTCCTTCATCATATTCATTATCTGCTTGATAAACTTTTGGTAGGTTACCTTCATTATTTTCTGTCCATAATTCTTTTTTGTATTTTACTTCATTGTTTTTGATAACACTATTGGCTGCTTTTAAAATGTTTCCTGTACAACGATAATTTTGTTCTAGTTTTATGATTCTGGTTCCTGGAAAATCTCTTTCAAAATTTAATATATTGGAAATATCTGCCCCTCTAAAGCTATAAATTCCTTGGTCATTATCTCCTACTACTGTTATGTTACCATTCTTAGAAGCAAATAATGTGATTAATGTGAATTGTGCTTTGTTTGTATCTTGATACTCGTCTACTAAAACATATTTGAATTTGTTTGCATAATATTCTAATATGTCTGGATTTTCCATCATGATTTTGATGGTGTCATTTATGATATCATCAAAGTCAATGGCATTGTTTTCTTTTAGTCTTTTTTGGTAAAGTTCATAAATTGTAGCTATTTTTTCTTTTCTGAAGTCTCCTTTGGCTCTTACTGCATATAATTCTGGTTCTAACATTTCGTTTTTGGCATTGCTGATTTCAGACATAACGCTTCTGTCTGTCATTAATTTATCATCAATTGCCAAATCCTTCATACAGTTTTTTACCAATGCTTTTTGATCGGTTGTGTCAAAAATAACAAAAGAACTGTCAAATCCAATTCGATCAATAAATCTTCTTAAAATTCGTACACAAATAGAGTGGAAGGTTCCCATCCAAATATCTTTTGCTACTTCTCCTACTAAGTTGGTAATTCTTTCTTTCATTTCATTGGCTGCTTTGTTTGTAAAAGTAATTGCTATGATATCCCATGGTTTAGCTCCTTTTTCTCCTATTAAATAAGCTATTTTATGGGTTAATACTTTTGTTTTTCCACTCCCTGCTCCTGCTATTACTAAACATGGTCCCTCAATTGCAGTGACTGCTTCGTATTGTTTGTTATTTAATCCTTCTAATATATTTTGCATCAAATCTTCCTTTCTTTTCTTTTATGTTTGTTTTTACTAATTTTATGTCTTCTTTTATTTTCTCAAATGTCTGTTTGTATTCTACTATATTCTTTTTCAAAAAGCAAGTGTTTTTTGTTTTATCTTTCCTATCATTCTGGAAATGTCTTCTTTAAATTGCTGTTGCTAATATTCCGATTATAAATCCTATTATATTTCCTAATGCTGTCATTCTTCCTCGATATAATTGATTGGCTTCTGGTATTAATTCTCCTGATACTATATATAACATGGCTCCGTGCTGCAAAACTTAAACATATTGCTATAATTTGCTCTGATATGGATCCGATAATAGATCCAAAAAATGCGCCTAATCCTGTTGTTAGCCCTGACAGTATGACATAGAAAATTACTTTTGTTATTTTCATTCCTCCATTTTTCATAGGAACTGCCATAGAAATTCCTTCTGGTATGTCATGTAAGCAGATAGCTAAAGCTAAATGAAAACCCAATTTCATAGAAGATTCAAAACCAGAACCGAATTGCTAACCCCTCTGGAAAATTGTGAATTGCTAATCCAATTGAAACAATAATACCTGTTTTCAATAATTGATTATTTCCTTTTTTATTACTATGATTAAATTTCTTTTCTACCAATAGATCAGATACCATCATTGCTATAATTCCAATGAAAATTCCTATTACTATATTAGGTATTGAACTAATTTCTAAAGCCTCTGGTATTAAATCAAAACAAATTACAGCCATCATTAATCCAGAAGCAAAAGCTAATATAAAACTTAAAAATTTGTTAGAAT
The DNA here is from genome assembly GCA_022791675.1 of Clostridia bacterium. GTDB lineage: Bacteria > Bacillota > Clostridia > TANB77 > CAG-508 > CAG-269. The sequence goes on from JAAVZN010000030.1 coordinate 23,889, forward strand.
GCTTTTTTATCATAACACCTATGATGCCTCCTAATGTTGTTCCAAATGTCCCGAAAAATAAACCTAAAAGAGTTGTTTTTATAATTTCTTGCATATTACTTCTCCTTTTTTCTTTTTATTTTAGTTTATTTTTCAGACTTCTATTTTATTCGAAAAGCTTTCCTTAATATTCTGTTCGTTTACCTAGTTTATCCTATCCGTTTCCTCTTTTTATTTTAAATCCTTTCTCTGTAAAAAACGTTCTGCTTTATAAAAGCATTCATAATGATTATTAAATTCCAAACAATTTGATACTCCTACTACTCCAATTGTATCTCCATAATTTAATCGATTGGCTCATATCATAAAATTTCTCCTTTTTATTTTTATAGAAAAAATATGTGTGTAGCTCTATCTTACACACATATTGACTGTTTATTCTTCTCCTTTTAATCTTTCGGCTCTATCTGCTGCAATTAAATTGTCAATCATCTCATCAATATCGCCATTTAAAAAACTTTCCATCTGATAAATACTCATTCCAATTCTGTGATCGGTAATTCTACCTTGTGGATAATTATACGTTCTTATCTTCTCACTTCTATCTCCTGAACCTACTTGTATTTTTCTACTATTTGCTATTTCACTATCTTGTTTTTCCTTTTCGATTTCGTAAATTTTTGTTCGAAGCATTTTCATAGCATTATCTTTGTTTTGAAATTGTGATCTTTCTGTCTGGCATTCTACTACAATTCCTGTTGGTTCATGAATTAATCTTACGGCTGATGAAGTTTTATTAATATGTTGACCTCCTGCTCCTGAGGCACGAAATACTTCCATTTTGATATCAGCTGGATTGATTTCAATTTCAACATCTTCTACTACTGGTAATACAGCAACTGTAGCAGTTGATGTATGGATTCTTCCACTACTTTCTGTATCTGGCACTCTTTGTACTCGGTGAACGCCACTTTCAAATTTTAGCCTACTATAAACACCTTTTCCTGTTATCATGAAAGATATTTCTTTGTATCCTCCTAATCCTGTTTCATTTTCATTCAACACTTCTAACTTCCAGTGTTTTTTTTCTGCATACATTGTATACATTCGAAATAAAGTTCCAGCAAATAGCGCTGCTTCTTCTCCTCCTGCTCCTGCTCTAATTTCACACATAATATTCTTGTCATCATCTGGATCTTTTGGTATCAGCAAAATCTTTAGCTCTTCTTCAATTTTTGGTAACTTCTCTTTTGATTCGTAGTACTCTGTTTCTGCTAATTCTTTCATTTCTGGGTCTTGCATTAGTTCTTCTGCTTCCTTCATAGCTTCTTTTACTTTTTTATATTCTCTAAATTTTAATACAATATCTTCTATGCTTGCATGTTCCTTCATTAGCTTTTGCCATTCTCCTTGGTTTGCTATTACCTCTGGATCAGCAATTAATTTGGTTAGTTCTTCATACCTTTTTTCTACGGCTTCAAGTTTCTCAAACATATTTACTCTCCTTTTCTTTATGCTTTTGCCATTATACTACATTTTTTCAATTTATTCAATAGCAATGATTTAAAAAAACACCCTTAAGGGTGTTTGGTTATTTTAATACATATTTTTTAATTAAGATGATTCCAGATGTCAAAATTCCTAAGCTACTGATTGCTAATAAAGTATAGGCAATATAATCAACGCTTAAACCTGTAGGAGGTACTACATTGATACTTTCCGATTGAGCATCGTCACATTCATGCTCGCTTTCTCTTGGTATGTAATTTCCTGGTGTACTTACTAATGTTGCTCCTCCTCCCACTTTTTCTACTTTGATAATTTCTGCATTGTTTTCCAATAGTCTATCCTCATTATTGGCTAATAATTTACTTCCTCTTATTGTTACTTCATCTGTACTTGTCCTTCCTACTTCTCCTCCTATTGGTTTTAATTCTTTTGATAAACTTTCAATTAACAATATTTTGTTGGTTTGATTCACAAAACTTTTTACTCGATTATCTAATAGACCTTCCTCAAATAATTTTGATTTATCTCCTACTTCTTCCAGTATATCTCCTGCTCGTTCAAAATTGCTATCATTTGTCATCGTATTATCAATATAATCTATAATACTACTTGCTTTTAGAGTAATCAACTCATTTGCATTTTTTTGATAACCTTGTTTACTTCCATAAAAATAATATTGTTCATTATTATAATCTAACTCACTGATATTATCTACTCTTAAGCTGTATTCAATTTCTAGTTTTGCACTTTGTACAATTTCTCCATCAATTTCAAACTTAATCTGTCCATCATTTCCTTTTTCACTTGGGATATAAACAGCATGCTTTATGTCATCTTTTATTCTTCTTTTTCCTTTTTCATCGGTTACTATTTCTACATCTGCTATGATATTCCCATTGGCAGTCATCAGTTTTGCTTCTTTGATTACTTTGTCTAAACTTAATGCTTGTCTTGCTCTTTCCACTATTCCAAAATCTACATTTTTTAAGTAATTTTTCATTTCTTCTTTTTTCTTTACAAATCCATTGTGATCTAGTTGGATTGCCCCATCTTTTAAATCATATTCTGCCTTATGATCGGTTTCTTTTTCGTCATATTCAATCCCTACTTTAAAAATTGGCGTCGTGGACTCCATTTTGGTTATTAGACTTTCTTTGCTTCCATCTTCCTTTACGATTTCTCCCCTTTGTTTCTTGATGATCTCTTGATTTTCATTGGTTATGATTCTTGTTTGATCATCTATTTTCTTTCTTGTTTCATAACAATCCATAGCATCTGAATATCTTATTTCTGGCTTGTATTGATACCATTTTTCTCCTACTTCTTCTCTTTTGTCTTTTTCTTGATAAATCGTTCCTTTATAGTTTTGTACCGTTATTTCTTTCTCTTCTCCATTTTCTCCTTCATAAGTTTGTCCTCCCCATTCATAGATGATTTTATAATTTTCTGGTAATAGTCCACTTAATTCATAACTTCCATCTTCTTTTGTTTCTACAATTGCTTCTTCCCACTCTCCTGTCTCGTCTTTTCCTTCATATTTTTGGGCTGGTTCTTCTGTTTGACTATGAATCAGTTTTACCTTAACCCCTTGAATACCTTTTTCCTCTTCTTGATAGATGCCATCTCCTTCTCTCATTTCTCCTGTTTTCAATTCGCCTGTTGTATGATCTAAAAATACTTTTCCATCAATTTTTCTTGCTTCTTGTAAAACTAATTTTAGTCCTGGTGCTCTATCAATATCATCTTCATATGTATTTGTTTTTCCAATTACACTATTTCCTGGATTGGAGTCTTGGTCAATTCCTGCATAAATCTTTTCTTGTTTATCCTTGGTTGTATAACTACTAATCTCTGCTATGTTGTCTAATTTTGTATTTTCTTCTTTGATTAGTTCTACTATTTGATCTTGTTTTACTTCTAATTCTACTAAAATATATCCTTCTGATTGAGGATTTATGTTAAGATTTGCATTTTTGATTTTTATTTTTGTATATTCATCATGATGATAATTTTTTTCTATGTCATATTCTAGTTTTTCACTTGTTATCACTTTTCCACTTTGGTCTAATTCTTGTTTCATTATGTTAATTTTTTCTTTGTCACTTTCATACTTACTATCATAGTAATCGTCCAATTCGTTAATTATTGATATTAGATTATTAGAACCATTTTTGATTCCTATTTTATAGGTTACTTTTACTTGTAGTTGTTTGTCTTCTTCATAGTCTTCTTTTTTGGAATAGTATACATCTGAAGCATATAATGCTCTTGTATAAGACATGTTTCCATATTTGGATTCAAATTTTACTTGTGGTTCCATTTCATATCCACTTTGTTCCCATAAGTCTTTGTTGAATCGATCTGCATATTGATAAACATGGGTCGCTCCATTGATTCTTACTTCTGCTTTTTCTATGTCTTTTACCAAACTTAAATCTGGTTGTTCTCTTTCTATGATTCCTAAATTGATGTTTGACATTTCATCAATTCCTTTTTTATAAATATCATCAATTGCAATTAGCGTTTGCCCTAAAAATCCTGTTTTTCTTGTATCAGCTGTTATTTCATATTGTCTAGCCATTCCTGCTATTGGGTATTTTTGTCCTGTATAACCATAATAACCGCCTTCATAATTGAGTGTTGATGTATGTTCTTTTCTGTCATAAGATATACCAATCGTTCCTTGATTTCCTGTTGCTTGACTATTTTCAATTTTAGCGAATCGTCCATTAAATTCTTCCCTTTGTCCCTCATCTGTTACTTTACTTCCATTCGTTAGGTTTGGTTTTAGTTCTACCGATCGATAAGCCATTCCATTATAAGTAAATTCCAAATAGCCTCCTCCCCTTAGCCTTTCTATTTCTACTTCTTCGAACGAATATGCTCCTGTCACATCTTTTGTAGTCGTAACAGCTGATCCTTTTGTTCTTGTATTTATTACATTTCCAGCTTTGTCTTTTAAGACTACTTTAATGTTAGCAACCCTTTTATCTGGTGCTATATTCGTATCATAAATATGATCATATTTTGTCTCTTTGTCTACAGAATATGGCATGTCTTCCCACACATATCCAGATATTTTTATGTATTTTCTTTTATTGGTTAACGTTACTGTTGTGTTAGCACGATATATCACTGTTTGGATACTTCCTACTGCTAAAGGTAAATCTATACTACAATACTCATAAGATTCACTTTGTCTTTGCACTTCATAAACCTGATACCTCACCTTTTCTTGAAAACAAATTTTTTGTTTTGGTGAATAGATACTAGCTTCCTTTATATTATTTACCCAAGTAGCAATTTCATTTTTTCCTGTTCCTCCTCTTGCATATTGTCCAGTGTCTATCCTCTTTATAACAAATCTTGTATTATTTAATTCGTTTCTTCTTGTTTCATCTAGTTTACTCAATATAATATATCCCAATGGTTGGTTTTTCAATGTTACTTCACTATAATTCCCAATGTTTACAACGATTTGATTCCCTACTGCTAATTTTCCCGCTTCTGTCTTGCTACATGATTTATAAAATTCGTTTTGTGCTTGTATTTCATAAAATTGATATACTCCTGACTTTTCTAATGAAATTCTATCCCCTGATTGATAGGTTGTTGCACTTGCAATATTGCTTGTCCAAGTATTATAAGGTATGGTATTTTTTCCTCCTACAGCATATTGTCCTGTTGTCAAATTTTTTAATACAAATTGTGCATTTTTTAATTCTACTCCATTATCACTATCTCTTTTGATTACCTTTATTACAGTTCCTGCTGGTACTGGTAAATCTCTTTCTAATAATGTTTTTTCTTCTTTCCCATAACAAATATTTTGATGTTGTCCTCCTCTTTCTATAACTTCTGCAAAAACCATTCTAGCTCTAATTGTTACGACCTCTTGACTTATTTTAATGCTTTGAATCTTTTTTATATCTCTATGACCATCAAATACTAAATAGCATTGATTATAGCTAGAACTAATAACTGTTTTTTCTGTAAATGTATTAATGTTTCCTGTTTCAGATGTTATGTATCCAATAGCAGAAATATTAACTGATTGGTTTTGACTGTTTATATAGTTCATTTTGCTATCTATTTTACCGTTTGATATCAATTCTATATGGTCCGATTACTGTACAATTTTTTCCATTTATTGTTTTCCATTTAACAGTTGGTTCTATCCCATTTCTTTTATCTTGATTCATTTTTTCTTCATTACATTTCAACATATTACTCCTTGATGCAATATAACTTTTAGCACTATAACTTTTCCCATCTAGTGTCAAAGAACCATAATCTCCATCATAATTCTCTACATCTGTAAAGAATGGGATTTGTTTAGAAGGCAAACCTGGTTCTGTATTAAGCCAGTTTTGTATAACCGTTCTAGCAGGCATAGGATGCGTATTCACATAGTTCATTACCCATTCATTAACATCTTCCCCTTCTTTAAAATCATGTTTTGGGACATATTCGTTATTTCTCCATCGATACAAACAGGCAAAAGCCAATGCTGCTTTTCTTCTTTTTTCTTCTTTTACTTCATCACTATCATCATCATTAATAAATTCGTCTCCTATTACATCAAATAGTTTAATTTTGTGAGTTGTTGGCTCTTCTGCTGCTCCTTCTCCATTGTGCCCACAACATCCAGCTCCTTTTGCCCAAGCCATTGATGTACCTACAGCATCTATTTCTTTGTTACATACTGTTAATTTCCAGCCATAACTCCAGCCATTTGTCATAGTAGGAACTGGAGAATATAACCATTTATCTGGATTTTTTATCATCGTTATATAGATTCTTTCTATTTTTTTAGCTCCATTACAAAAATCCAAACTATATCCTCTCTTTTTTTCTAGCTCTTTTAAATATTCTTCATACGAAGGATCTCCTTCTGGATATTCTGGATATTGGGTATAACCTATTGAATCCTTTGGAATACACAAAATAAATAATATGATAAATAGTATGGCTATTATTTTATGTTTCATTTTTCCACCTCTTTTTGTAATACTTTCTTTTTTATCAAATAAATTCCTACTGCTATCATTCCTGTAATGATGATTGTAAATGAAAGGTAAAGAAGAACTTTTCCTGTTTTTATAGATATCATTAATTCCGCTTTACTTTCTTTTGAATTGTTTTTGCTTAAATCATTACTACTATCTTTACTTATTTTTGCTATATTAGTAATGTTTCCTGTGTTTTCTTTATTCATCTTTTGGTTAACTACCAAAGTAATATTTTTTGTTTCACTTGGTTCAATTATTTGATTTGCTAATTTTTTTGTTATAAGATTACCATCTTGATTTTGATACCAATCTGGATTTTTTTCTTTACTAAAATAAACTCCTTCTGGTAAAATATCCATTATTTCATTAACATATCCGTGCTACTTCTCCTTGATTTTGAATTGCTATGTTGTAAGTAATCATAACATTGCTATTTTCGATTTGTTTTGCATCAATTTCTATCTTGGCAAGTTTGCTTTGATTATAAGAATATACCTTCGTTTCTTTCTTATTTTCTACAATTACTTGTTGAATCGTTTTATCAATTTTAAAATCTTGTTTTTTTCCTTCTACAAATCCTGCATTAATATTTTCTAAATTTTGTGATTCAATTCTCAAAGTTTTGGTCTTAGCAATTGTTACCGTTTCGTCTCCAATTGTTAGTTTTCCCTTCATAACATCTGAATTTAACTCTTGACTAACTCCTTCTTTTTGATAGGTAGTAACAACATATTTAGTCGGGTCATATTGGAAAATTATAATATAATTTCCTTTTTTTATTTTATCAAAAGTATAAATTCCATCTTCTTTGGTTTTTTCCATTAATTGCTCTTTGGTAGATTCATTAATTAGAAAAACAGGGATATCTGAAATTCCCATTTCACCACTATCTTGTTTTCCATTTTCATTAGTATCTATCCAAGCTCTTCCAGATATACTATATGGTGTTTCTTCTAAATTCTCATTGCTACTTGAGTCATCTTCCTTATTGTCTTGGTTATCATTTTCATTATTTTCACTATTTTGCTCTTGATCTAATTCAATGAAAAGAGATATTTTATTACTTTCACCACTTATATTAATTCCTTTTATTCTTACATAATTTTCAATTTCTTGTTTTGTCATAGTAGTAGTATCTACTGTTGTATCAATTTCTAATTCTATTATTTCTCCTGGATTAATGACAACATGTTCAACTAATAAATTCATTTCATCTTCTAGTAACATTTCCCTATCTTTTGTTTTTAATCGGATCTTATTTATCATTAATCCATAAGGAATTTCATCTTCTATGGTAATATCTTTTTCTATAACACCCTTATTTTCAATTGTTATAAAAAATTTTACTTCGTCTCCATTTTTTATTTTTTTCTCAGTTCTATTAGTTGTTTGCTTTACATCAATCTCTATCCTAGATTGTTTAACTGATTTTTCCATATAATTAGAAAAATAAGTTGTATCTTGGTCAATTACTTTAAAATATTGCAAAATTTTTTCTTCTTGTTTGTTTGTTTCTACTCTTTGGGCTGTTAATTTAACTCCTACTGATATGGTTTGCCCTGGCTCTAATCGGTCAATTCTATAACGTAACACATCATCTTTATATTCTAAATATTGATATGTTTCTTGTTCACTCATTCCGTAGTTCTTCTGGGGTTGCCACCTCTAATCCTTTTGCTATTGGTACTTCCACCAATATGTCTTTTAGTTCTTGATTCGAAATGTTTTTAACCTGTGCATCAAATGGAATATCTACTTTTTCATAGATAGGTACTGTCTCTGAATATAGAAATTTTGTGGTAGCTTTTATTTTTGCTTTTTCAATTTTATTTCTTATATTTGAAATAACCTTTTCTTCTTGATTCTCTGCTGTTATTCTTATCTCTCCTGTCAAAGTTGGATCTTCTACTCCTTCTTTTACTGATATTTGATAACTTACTTCTTTTGTTTCTCCTATTGCTAAAGAATCAATTTTTAATATTTTAGAAGTTAATGCTTCATTTTCTTCTATTTTATATTTTGTAAAATTAATAAAATCAACACTTTCTTGATATTCTATTAAGTCATAATAAATTGCATTCGTATTGGTTGCTTCTAGAACAATATTAGATAAAGTACGATCTGTCTGATTGGTTACTCTTAATTGATAACGTATTCCCTGTCCCTCTTTTACAACATCTCCATCTTTTAGGGATTGGTTCCCAGACATTGCTGATATTTCTAATTTTACTCCATCTAATGCTTCTCCCTCTTTCGAAGCAACAAATATTTCTTCTTGACCTTTTCTTGTTGTCAATCTGACATTAGAAACTGTTGTTTCTGTGTTTTCTAAATAATCATATTCTAATGTGTTTTGAAGATTGCCTGTCATTCCTCCTTCTAAATTTTCTGCTATATGAAATAAACTTTTTAAAGTTACTCTTTCTCCTGGTTGTATTTCGTCTTTTATTACTATTTTGTAAGATTTTATACTTTCGATTTCTTCTTTTGTTTCTTTCCAATACTCACTATTGTCATTGGATAGTATTTGATCCGAATAATAAATTTTTGCCTCTTTATTTTCTGGTATGATAATATCATTAAAATCAATTTTGCTACTTTCTTCTTCATCTATTATCGTTCCTACTATAGAAACTCCTGAAATTGGATTTTCGTAATAATTCATAATGGTTGTGGTCTTACTTCCGATTCTTTCTTCTTTCTTAATTTCTAATTCTATATTTGCCTCTTCATCATCAATTGTTTTTATTGTATCTTGTGTCTGATTATAATTTTGTATTTCATTTATCATTAATACCCCATATTTTGAATGAATTTTAAAAGGACATTCTACTTTGCTTTCTCCTTGTTTATTTTCATTGATACAACTCACTTCTATTTTAGATTCTCTCGGACTTGTTGTAGGATCCATTTGAATATCTGCTATAATTGCAATTTGAATTCCTTGATTTAAGTTCTTTGAATAGTTTTTTTGTTCTCCCTCTAATGCAATTCTTACCATTTTTCTATTTTCTTCTTCTTTGATTCCTGCTTCTTTAATAATCAATTCTTCTTCTAAATTTAATTGCGTTATATTTTTTATGTCAATTTTCAATTCCTCAGGAAAAACCATTTCTATTTTTGGATTTTTATATAAATCATATTCATTGGAGTTGCTTTGTAAGGTTACTAAAATTTGTACATTTTCATTCTTCTGCAATGCTGATAAATCATTTTTATCCATACTTACTTTGATTTCTGATTTTGTTTCTTGTAACTTCATTTCCATATTGGTAACACTTCCATTTAGTCTTATGTTACTTTCTAAACATTCTATTTTTTCAATTTCTTGCTTCTCATATCCGATTTGACTTTTGATTGCTTTTTGGTTGTAAACTTTGATTTCTCCCAAACTTACTGGATTTGTCATCATTATTTTTAGGTCTTTTATTTCTTTGTCTTGATAGCAAATTACAATATTTCCATTTTCATCTTCTTGTGTCTCTTTCGTAATTTCTTGTATTAATTCGTCTTGTGCATTTTGTAAAATAATTCTTCCTTCTTCTCCTAATATTCTTAAGTATTCTTCTTTGTTGATTATCGTTTGTTTATAATAAGTACTTTGATTGGTATGTCTTTCTATTTTTTCTTCTCCTATCCAATAAGTATAAACTTCTTTTTCTTTTATTAGATTCATTCCTTCTAAATTTTGTGTACTTGATACTTCGATTTTGTAACTTTCTTCATATTCTGTTTCATTTTCTCTTGCTTCGTACAAATATCCTTTATATACTTCTTTTGTCATTTCTCCTTGTATTGATATTTTTTCTCCCACTGGACTTATGATCATTGTTTTTTCATCTTGGGACTCAATTTCTTCTGTCTTTTCAAATTTAACATTGGCTTTGGTTATCAGTTGTACCTCTGCTTCTATTGCGGTTTGTTCTAAATAAGTATAAATTATTTTATAGGTATCTATCTTATTGGTTGTTTCGATCTTTATTTCCTTATTTTCATTGTCATATTGATAATGTGATTTTTCCAATAACTTTCCATCTGCTAAAATGGCTATTCTTTCTGGTTCTTTTCCTTGAAGATTTGGAACTTTCACTTGTAATCTTTCTTTTTCTCTTTGTTTTTCTTGATGATTTGTACTGATCTCAATTTTTTGTTGTAATAATACTTGATTGTCTTCTAATTCTAAGTATTTTTCAATACATTGTTCGATCCCCATTGTAATTGGTTCTTCTGCTTCCATATTATAATTTTGTTGTTTCCCCATAATTTCAATTGCTGTTGAAACAATTTCTCCCTTTCCAAGCACAACGATTGATATGCTGATCAAAAGGATCACCAACACTACAACTTGTCCCATTTTCCCTTTCTTCATTATTTGAACCTCCTTGTTTTTATCCATTTTTATCATAATTCAAAATGTAAACTTAATATAATATGTCTGTTTTATTATATCTCTTACTAATTTCTTGTAAATAGCTTTATTTTTTTCTCCTTTTTGCTGATTCTTTTCTTCTTTAGGGCTCCTCATTTTTACTTCTTTTGTTTGTTTTATTAAATTTTGTTTACATTTTCGTAATATTTGTCATAAAAAGTTCTTTTTATCGTTCACAAAAACTACACCTTCCTTATATCCGTATATTTCTTTCTTATCTCCTTGCTTTTTTCAGCCACACATAGTAGAATGAGGAAGAATGAATTGATAAAATTTTAAGCTGAACTTCAAAAATGGTATAGTAGATATACCATTGGTAATACAGAAGGAATTTATAATCCTTGGCGTATTTTAAATTTTCTAACCGATCGAAAGTTAATTCCTTATTAGGTGAATACCAGCTCAAACGATCTCATTATATTAATTTAAAAAAATTCTAGTAAAAGAAATGTTTAGCTACATGGACGTAAGAGAAAATACAGCTGAAAATTTTTATCACGCTTTTGTGCTTTGGCATGTTGGTTGATTTAAAAGATACCTACTATGTCAATTCTAACTGTGAATCAGGAATGGGCAGATATGATATTATGTTAGAACCAAAAGATAAAAATGCTAATCATTTTATTTTTGAATTTAAAGTACATAAACCAAAAAAACAAATAAAAACAGGCAATTCTAAAATATTTGCCTGTTTCTATTTATATTTCTATCAAATTAAACTCTAAGTTTAATTCTTCCAAAATTTGTTTTTCTTTATTGGTACAAGTAAGTATTATAATTTGATGATTTTTAAATCGTTTTGTCATATATTCTAAAAAACTTTTTAATCTTTCTTTATCATAATAAGCAAATGCTTCATCTAAAATAATTGGCATTTTCTCTTCTGACAATTCTTCCACCATTGCTAGTCTTAAAGAAAGATACAATTGATCCATTGTTCCTATACTCAAACGAGAAACTGGTACATAATTTCCGTTTTGTAAAGCAACCATCAAACCAGTGTCATCGTTTAATCTAATTTTTTCGTATCGACCTTGTGTAATTTGAGCGATTGCTTCAGACAATTTATCTGTAAACTTAGGGGTAACTGTACTTTTCATTTGCTCATAAGAAGTTTCCAAGACTTGTTTTGCCAAATTCATACTTTTTTCTAATGTTTTCAAGTTTACCATTTTTTCTTTATAGTCAACCATTTTTTCCTCTATCTTCGATAAATTTTCTAATTGTGGTTCTATATTTTTGTAATCCAATTGCAAAGTATGTAGCTCTACTTTTTTATTATTTATTTTATTTTCTAAATTTATGATCTCTAAATTTATTTTTTCTAAATTATTTATTTTATTTTTTTCTATTTTATTTTTATTTATTTCTTTTTCCAATTCATTATTATTTTTTTCCAATAAATCAATTTCAAAATTTAATTGTTTGATTTCGGTATTTACTTTTTCTAAATGATTTCTTATTTTATTTTCACGATTATTTATTTTATTTTTAAAAAATAAGTAAAAAATCAAAACGATTGGTACTGTAAGTATAAAAATATAATTCAAAATTCGATTTTGGATAAAAATAAATTGTAAAATATGAATAAAAATAATAAACAAAAATATAATTAATATTTTTTTATTAAAATTATTTTTTTCTAAATTTATTTTTTTATTTTTCTCAAATAAATTTTTATTTTCTAAATTTATTTCATTTATTTTATTTTTTATGGAATTTATTTTTTTATTATTTTCATTTTTTAAATTTATTTTTAAATTTATTTTTTCATTTTCAATTTTTTCATTTTCTTCCTTTAATTTTTTTTCTTTTAAAATTATATTTTCATTTTCTAGCTCTTTCATTTCTTGTTCTAATTGGCCTATATTTTTCTCTATTTCATATTTTATGTCTACACTTTTTTCCAATCTTTCTTTTTCTAGTTCTAGTTCTTCGATTTTTTTACCTACTACATTAATCGGTTTCTCCCTAGTTCTTTCGGTTCCTATCTCTTCTAAAAGACGTCTATTAATTCGTTCTAATGCTCTTTTATAGGATACATTATCATCACCTGTTCCAACTAAATTTGCAACCTTTTGTATTAATACATTTTGCTCTTGTTTTTCTAATTTTACTTGTTCTTGTTGAATTAAAATTGTTGATAAAAATAATGCTTCATCTACCTTCGTTTGTTCATAAAAAAATTCATTTCCTTTATTTTTATCAATATTAAATTCTTTCGATATTTCTTCCATTTTTTCATTATATATTTTGGGATTTTTCTTTTTAAAATCTCGAAATATTTCAAATTTTTCTTTTGAGTCTAATTCATATTCTATTTTTCCAGAAAACTCCTCTCCTGACCAAGGTGTATATTTTTCAAAGTCTGATATTTCTTTTCCATTTTTATTTTTAGAAATACCATAAAATGAATTTACTATAAAATTTAATAAAGTAGATTTTCCTGACTCATTTTTTCCATAAATAATATTAATATGTTCTTTTAAGTCAATTTCTTTTTCTTTTAATTTACCATATCCATTTATTTTTAATTGATTAATTTTCAAATTTATGCCTCCTTTTCTTTTATGATAATGCATCTAATCCAATTTCGATTGATTTTTCGATGATTTCTTTTTCTTCTTGTGTCATTTCTTCTTTTTTTAATTTTTCTAACATTTCTTTTATAAACAATCCTTTTAGTGTATGTTCATTTGCTAATTTTTCTAAATTCTCTGCTATTTTGGTCTGATTCTTTATTTTTATAATTCTATCATTTTCTATAAATTTTAATAAATCATATTGATTCATTTCAAAATTTCTTTTTCCTTTTAAAATGATTTTTATATATTCATTGTTTTGAACTTCTAACTGATTGATGGTTTCGATTAATTCTTCTTTTGATAAAATCTCTGTTATCTCTATTTCTTTTTCTTTAAATTCTTCATCATCTAGCGGTACAAATTCTAATTGTAAATCTCCTTTTTTTTCTATTTCTCCTACGATCATACCATGTTTACCTAATTCATCAAATCCTAAGGAAACAGTTGATCCTGGATATACTATATTCGTTTGGTAATCTGGTTTATGAATATGTCCGCATAGCTACATAGTCAAATTGCTTTTCTTGCAATTGCTTTTTGGTAATTGAATTGTATTGTTTTTCTTCGATGGAAGCTCCATCTATCGTTCCATGGATTACAAGTAAATTGATTTTTGTTTGATCCTTGATTTGAAATTCTTCTATTCCACAGTTTGTACAATAAAAATCATCAAATCCATAACCATAAATATCTATTTTTTCTTCTTCTATTCTTTCTATTTTGCTTTTGAATATGGTTACATTGGAACTCCAATTAAACTGATTATAATAGGAATTTTTTATGTATGGATCATGATTTCCTGGACTAATATATATTTTCGTATTAGGAATTTCTTCGAACAGATGATTCATGTACTCAATGGTCGATAATTTAACATATTTATTTTCATACAAATCACCAGATATGAATAAATATTCTATCTTATTTTCTTTGGCATATTCAATTACTTTTTTCAATACTTTTCGTTGTTGCATTCTTCTTAAGTCTCCTAAAATGTCTTTGTCTGATAAGTTGACAAACGGACAATCCAAATGCATGTCTGCTATGTGTATAAATTTCATCTTTTTCTATCCTTTCTTACGGCTCTTTGATTTTCTTATGTCATTTTACTATATTTTTTTTCTTTTTGCAATGTTTTTACGAAACTTTTTTCGCTTTCTTTTTTTAGCATACTCTTTTTTTCCAATACAATAAAAATACCAGATCTTTTCTGGTATTTTACTAGTTTATTCATCTAATGGTCCAAATAATTCATCAAATTTAGCTTCTAATTCTTTTTGTAAATCATAAACCTCTTCTTCATTTTCTTGTGGTAAAAAAGGTGCTTCTTCCTTAAAATCTTCTAAATCTAAAACTGGTTTTGTCTCTTGCTTTGATTCTTTCATTTCTGGTACAGAAGTCACATGACTTCCAACTGTTACTTCTTCTTTTTTTGGCTCTGAAATGTCATCAAATAAGTCATCTAAAGATTCTACTTTCAAATTATCAATTGCTTTTTCGTCTTTTTCTTCTACATAAGGATTATATGGATTATATTTTCTCCAGATTCCTCTGTCTTTTTCTCCAATATCATTATGACTAATTTCTAGTGATGCCATTTTCTTTGCCATAGAATGTTTAAAATAATAGAATTTTTGAGCTTTGACTGGTTTTATTCCTTTTTCATAAATAATACATAGATCATTGTCCATTCTACGTAATTCATCAGGTGTCATTAAAGCTCTTGCCATGACTTGATCAGATACAGATTTCCCTGTTTTCCAGTTTTGTCTATCTCGATTGACTGATATACTATCTCTTTCAATTGTTTTTTCTCCCAATGCTTTTGAAAAATATTCTACTGTTTTATAGGAGTTACTTCCTAAAAATACGTGTGTATCACAGTTACCCATTATTGTTTCATAAGATTTTTCATAAACGGCTTCTAATTGGTCGATATTTTGTAGAATTACACTAAATGATATCTTTCTACTTCTTGATGTTGATATTTTTTTGTCAAAGTCTGGTATTTTTCCAATATTGGCAAACTCATCTAGAATAAAGAAAGTTTGCTCTTTTAATTGTCCTCCATTTTTATCTGCATGGTCATATAATTGTTGAATCATCTGAGCAAAAAATATGGTCAACAAGAAATCATACGCTGTATGGGTATCAGATGATATAACATAAACGGCTGTTTTTTTATTCCCAATTTCTTCGAAATCTATGGTATCTGTTGAAGTTAATTCTGCAATTTCTTTTGAGTCAAATTTACCCAATTTTGATTGCAAAGAACTTAAAATTGAACCATAAGTTTTCTCTGGTGCTATTTCGATTGATTTATAATACATTCTAGCTGGGTGATCGTAAGGTAATTGGCTAATTAGTTCTGTTAATAAGTTGCTTCCACCTTTGTTATTAGCTGCCCTAACAAGTTCTGCACAGCTAGCTAAGTTTTGCTCTTCTTCTGGTCTAGTGGCAATCAGATAATAAATTAAAGCTTTTAATAACATTTCTGCCATATCGTCCCAATAAGGATCCGATCCACCAGATTCTGATTTTTGTCCTTTAATGACTGTATTAGCAATTACGTCAACATCTAATTCTGATGATATGTGCATCAATGGATTATATCCATCACTATATTGTGGTCTTACTAAATTTAATACTTTGATTTCATATCCTTGTTGTTTTAAATATCCTGCTGTTCGATCATATAATTCTCCTTTTGGATCCGTAAAAACGTAAGAGCCTAAACATTGAAAGGCATTGGGAATGGAATAAGATGCTGATTTACCAGAACCTGATCCGTCCAACTACTAACACATTTACATTTCCTCGTTTATCAACTGGTAAAAAGTTATCTTCTGCTAGTATAATTCCTTTGTTTCTACTTAAAATTTGATATTGTTCTCCTCTTTGACTCCAATCACTTGAGCCATGTTCAATATCAGAAAATTCATTTTTGGGTGCACTTCTAACAAATCCAATAAAGAAAAATACAGAATAAATTATGGTAACAACTAATAAGGTTGAAAAATAAGTTCCGCCCGCTCCTTGTGAGAATACATTTCCTAATGTTTCCAATGGTTTTCCAATGGTTTCTCCAAAGGTCTTAAAAAATACTGCTAAGTTCATTTTTCCATCTAGTCCTGCTAAATGGGAACTATAAGCAAATGGCGAAACAAATACTATGGCTATAAATATCCATAGTATAGCAAATATAATAAAATTTTTTCGATTTCTTCGAATTGCTCCTTCTATTTTGTAGTTCATTTTATCACCTACTCTTTTGTGTTATTCTAACGTCCCATTTCTTCACTTTTTGAATCTTCTTTACGATCTTTCTTGATGATAGTATCTTCTGCTTTTATTAGTAAATAATCTTTTTCTAATTCTTCTTTTTTTAGGCACGCATATTTAAAAACATTTTTGGTTGGCCATTCTAAATTTCCCATTTCTTTTCCTCCTTGATTAATCTGTAATTCTAGGGGTTCCCCCTACCAAATTAATTCGTCCATCTTCTTCTCTTATTTCAAATACAAAATAAGATTTGTATGGCGCTAATTTACATTTTCCTTTGACTTCATTTGTTTTTTCATCAAAATAAAGCGTTGGCTTTATCTCTTCTGCGGTTTCTGGGTCTATGATTGATATGGGTCTTTTTAAATTTGGTGTGTAATTAACATCTTTATATTCCCTTTTTTCTTCTGCGTAAATTGTTTGAAACTTATAAGGCATTGGTTTCTTAGATATTTTAACTTTGTCGTCATCTAAAATTCCATTGTTAATTACTACTTTATCTTCTCCAAATGATAAGATAACAAGTTGATTTCCTTCTTTTTTTGGTTTGTCCACATAAAATGTCTTTCTCGTTAATTTTCCTACCAATTCTTCGGTATATTCTAATCTTTCTACTGTATGCTTTGGTGAATCTTCTAAATATTCTTTTTCGGTTTCGTTTATTTCATAGATTACTGTTTTGACTCCTTCTGGATCTGTTATACTAAAGTGTTTTCCTTGTATGGTATCCATTTTTATTCCCCCATTTCTATGTTTCTTAATCCATAGTTTTTCTTTTGTTACAACACTATAATTAATTATAGCGAATTTACAGCGTTTTGTCAACATTTTTTTATGTAAATTTTTCAATTCTTGGATTAAAATTTGATATTTTATTCAATTTTTCAAATATTACTTTTTCTTGCTCACTCAATTGCTTTGGCACTGCTATTTTAATTTCTGCTATTAGGTCTCCTCTTGTTCCTTCACTATCTTGATATCCTTTTCCTGGAATTTTGATTCTTTCTCCACTTTGAATTCCTTGTGGTATATATATTTTAGTCTCTTCATCGATGGATTTTACATTCACTCTAGCACCTAATACTGCTTCCCAAGGTGTTAACAATAAATCGGTATATAAATCACAACCTTTTAGCTTAAATGGTTTACTATCTTCTATGTTAATTTTAATCAGTAAATCTCCATTTTTCCCACCATTCTCTCCTTGCTTTCCTTGTCCAATTAGGCGAATTTTTTCTCCATTACGAATTCCTTTTGGTATGGTAACTGCAATATTTTTTATTTTTCCTTCTACTGTTCGCAAAGAAATGTTTTTTTCTTTTCCATAAAATGCCTCTTGTACACTTATGTTAATTTCTGTTTCTATGTTTTCTCCTCTTATAACACTTCTCTTTGTTCCTACTTGTCCTTCTTTTCCCTCTTCTACATTTCCTAAAAACATATTAATGATACTTCCTTTTTCACCTTTTCCAGAAAATGCTTTTTCATTTTTTCCAAAATGTGAATTCCAAGTTCGATCGTATTTTCTCTTTGATGCTGGAACGGATAATACTTTATAGGCTTCATTTATGTCTTTGATTTTTTCTTCTGCCAATTCATCTCCTAGATTTACATCTGGGTGATATTTTTTAGCAGCTAGTCGATAAGCAACTTTTATTTCATCAATTGTAACATGACTTGTATCTAAGTCTAATATTTTATAATAATTTTTTAATATCATTTTTAACATCCTCCCCAATAATAGGTATGCTTATTATATCACATATCCAAAAAAAATCCATAGTTTTTATGGATTTTCTTTGCTTAATTCAATTACTTTACTCAATAGTTCTGG
Organism: Clostridia bacterium; assembly: GCA_022791675.1. Lineage (GTDB taxonomy): Bacteria > Bacillota > Clostridia > TANB77 > CAG-508 > CAG-269. The sequence continues at coordinate 42,519 of JAAVZN010000030.1, forward strand.
ATAGCTTATTCCACTTGCTTCGAAAAGTTTGGGATACATGCTAATATTGGTAAATCCTGGCAAAGTATTAATTTCGTTGATATAAATCTGATTGGTTTCCTTTTCAATAAAAAAGTCAACTCTTGCTAATCCTTTTCCATCAATTGCTTTAAAAGCTTTGATTGCTTGTTTTCTAATTTCATTTGATAAAGCATCTGAAATATCAGCTGGAATTTCTGTTCTCGATTTCTCATTTTTATATTTAGCGTCATAACTATAAAATTCTTCTGCTGATTTTACTTCTCCTATACAAGAAGCAATGACCTCTTCATTTCCAAGTACAGAACATTCCACTTCTCTGCCTTTAATTGCTTCTTCAATTAAAATTTTATGGTCAAATTGACTTGCATATTCTATGAAATTTTTTAAATCTTCTTCATTTTTTGCTTGATTAATTCCTACACTAGAACCAGAATTAGAAGGTTTTACAAACATTGGAAACGTTAGATTTTTTATGATTTTTTGTGTTACCTCATTCAAATTTAATACCGTTTCATTGAAATAGTTGTCTACATAAATGTATTTGTTTTTGTATTTTCGTATGGATTCATATTTCGCTTGTTTTAATCCTGCTCGATGAAAAATAATTTTTGTATAAACTTTATCCATTCCTACACTAGAAGCTAACACTTTGCACCCTATATATGGTTTTTTTACCAATTCAAATAATCCTTGTATGGTTCCATCTTCTCCATATAATCCATGTAAAACAGGAAATAAAACATCTAATTTTTGTAAATAATCTATTACATTTTCTATTTCTTTTTTTGTCTCTATTTCTTGACCAAATTGATACTCTTCTTGTTTTTCTAAAACCTCATACCAAGTTCCATCTTTGGCAATATAAATAGGAAATACTTGATACTTTTCTCGATCCAAATTTTTTAAAATAGAATTAGCAGATGCTACAGATACTTCATTTTCTGTTGACATTCCACCAAAAATAATTCCCAATTTCTCTTTTTTCATTTCTCACTTATCCTTTCGATTTGTTCTGCTAATTCAAAGAATTTCATACCATTAGAAGCTTTGAATAAAATAATGTCTCCTTTTTTCATGATTTCTTTTAATTGTTTCATCATTTCTTCTTTCTCTTCAAAATAATAGATAGAATCTTCTTTCATACCTTCTTCTTTCGCTTGCATCGCTATATACTTCGCGTTTTCGCCATTACAAAATAGCAAATCAATCCCATTTTGTTTGACATTTTCTCCTACTTTTTTATGTAACTTTTTCGTATATTCTCCTAATTCCAACATGTCACCTAAAACTGCAATTTTTCTGTAATTTTTAAATTCTGACAAATACTTCAAACTAGCTTCCATAGATTCTAAACTAGCATTATAAGCATCATTGATAATTTTTACTCCATTTTTTAATTCTTTTAAATCCATTCTTTTTTTCGTTAATTCAAATTGTTCAATTCCTTTTACAATTTTATTCTTTTCGATGTTTAATGTTTTTCCTACCATAACGGCACACAAAGCATTTAATATAAAATGCTCTCCTCCTACTGGAACTTCTATTTCTATATTTTCTTCTCCTAAATTAGCAATAAAGTTACTACTATTTTCTTTTAATTGTATATCTTTTGCATTTATGTTACTTTTTGTTTGAATTCCATAAGTTTTGATATTTCTTCGCTCTTTGTTTTCTTCGTGCCATTGATGTAACAAATCATTATCATTGTTAACAATAATGGTTGGATCTTTAGTTCCTTCTAATATTTCTAGTTTTGCTTTTAAGATATTTTCTCTGGAGCCTAAATTTCCAATATGTGATGTTCCTATATTGGTAATAATACAAATATCTGGTTTTGCTATATTACTTAGCAAACGGATTTCTCCCAAATGATTCATTCCCATTTCCAGTACAATTGCTTCTTCCTCTTGTAATTTTAATATGGTAAATGGTAATCCAATGTTATTATTATGATTTCCCATTGTTTTTAGTGTTTTATACTTTTGTGATACGACATTGGCTACTACATCTTTTGTGCTTGTTTTCCCAACACTTCCTGTAATAGCTATAACTGGTATGTTATACAAACTTCTTTTTAATTTTGCTATTTCATATAAAGCTTGTAATGTATCTTTCACTTTTATGATATTTCTGTTTTGGTATTTTTCCAAATCTTTTTCTTGTAATTCAATCTCTGAAACAATTACAGTGCTTGCTCCTTGTTCAAAAGCTTGTTTCCAAAATTGATTTCCATCAAATTTTTCTCCCTTGATTGCTATGTATGTATCACCTTTTTGGATTGTTCTAGTATCATTTGAATATTTGATACAAATCGATTCTGGACTTCCTTGTATCAACTCACCATTTGTTGCTTTTACGATTTCTTCTATTTTTAAGTTTTTCATTTTCTTCCTTCCTTTATAGGTATAATTTTCTTTGCTAAATTATATGCTTATTTTTTATTTTTTGCAACTTATTATTCGATATTTCTTTATGTTTAGTAAAATATCTAAATCCTACCATAACTTTTTCTCTTCAACTTTCCCAATATATAAAAAGCCAATGATATTTTCATTGACTTTTTCGAAATAACTATTTATTTTCGACACTTCTGTTGGCTATTTCAATTGCTTTGGTTACAATGTTTCCACATTGTTTTGAAGAAACATTGGCCCAACTTCCTCCATCTTGTTTTACTTGGTCATAAACACCTAATTCTTTTGCTATTTCTTCTCTTAAATTTTCAGATATTAACTTACTATTTCTAGACATAACATCCTCCTACGATCCATTCTTTACGAATTTTAATCATAAAACTTAAATTTAAGTTTTATAATTATAGTATAAACAATTTTTCAAATTTTATTTTGACATTTTTTGCGTTTTTTACACTTTTTTAATCAAAATATGATATAATGAATTTGATTAATACAATGATACATACAAGGAGAATAAAAATGAGCCATAAGAATCAACTTTTAGAAAGAGAAGATGAAAAAAGCACGGAAAAGAAAGTGCCACTAATTGAAAATAGCGAAAAAAACGAATCGGACAATCACTTAGAAACTGTCCTTGAGGAAACAAACGAAACTGCAGAAGCACAAACCAATTCCCAAAATTTAACGAAAAATGAAATCGAAGATACGAAGGAACATTCCACACAAACAAAAGAAAACTCAAACAAAACTTCAACAGAAGTTCCAGAAAAAGAAGAAACATCTGCTTCTCATTTTGTTCCTGTTAAGAAAAAAACTCCAGATGTTCTTTCTATTTTTACTTTATTTGTTGTCTTGTTTGTTAGCTTTTTATTAGTCGTTTTCACTTTATTTACGTTGTATAATATATTGAATACCAATATTATTTCTGGTGTCCATATAAAAGGAATCAACGTTTCTGGATTAAGCGCTTCAGATGCCAAATACCAATTAGAACAATATCTAAAAAGCAAGCTTCCTGAAGAAATCAAACTACAACATGGAGATTTTGAAACGACATTATCTGTTTCTCAAATGGATTTTTCCTTTGACATCAAATCAGCTACCAATAAAGCACAAAAAATAGGAAGAGATGGTAATATTTTTGAAAATAATTTACAAGTATTCTCATTATTATTTGGTCATGTTAATATTGAACCGAATATCACTTTTAATAAAGAACTATTAACCAAAAATTTAGAAGATCTTTCTTCTCAATTACCTGATGCCGTAGTACAAAGCAGTTATTATATTGAAAATAATGAATTAATTATAACTTCTGGTAAAGAAGGAAATGTTGTTGATGTCGCTTCCACCATAGAATCCATCAAGGCTTCTATTTCCACCTTTTCTGTCATGAATCAGCCAATTGAAATCGTTGTAAAAAATAGTCAACCAAATGAAATTAATGTAGAACAAATTTACAATGAAATTCGAAAAGATCCTGTTGATGCTTACTATACCAAAGATCCTTTTGAAATACACCCTGCTGAAAATGGTATGGACTTTAAAATTTCATTAGAAGAAGCAAAAGCTATGATAACTTCTGAAAAAAAGGAAGAATATGTTGTTCCCTTAACTATCATTGCTCCTAAAGTTACCACAAATATGATTGGAACTGAAGCTTTTCCAGATATGCTTTCTACTTTTTCTACCAAATATGCACCTAGTAATCGAAATCGAACTACCAATTTAATTTTAGCTTCTAACAAAATCAATGGAACCGTTTTAATGCCAGGAGAAACTTTTTCTTACAATAAAGTAGTTGGAGCTAGAACCATTAGTGCAGGATATAAAGAAGCACCTATTTATGTGGAAGGTAGAGTTGAAGATGGTCTAGGCGGTGGAATTTGTCAAATCACATCAACCTTATACAATGCAGTTATTTATGCCAATTTAGAAATCACACAACGCACCAATCATCAATTTATACCATCTTACGTATCAGCCAGTCGTGATGCTACTGTAGTATATGGTGCACTTGATTTTCAATTTAAAAACAATCGAAATTATCCAATCAAATTAGTTTGCTCTGTATCTGGTGGAATTGCTAATTTTCAGATTTTTGGTATGAAACAAGAAGATGATTTAGAAGTTCAAATTTCTTCTTACGAAACAGGCAGAACTTCTACGGCAATCTACTCAGAAGCCTATAAAATTTTAAAACGTGATGGGCAAGTTGTGGATAAACAATTACTTTCAAAAGATACTTATAAAAGACATTAAATGTGCGGTTAGGGACGGTTCTTTTTGCACCAAAAGGTGCAAAAAGAACCGTCCCCAATCACACACTTTCTACATGGTCAATGTTCCATTTGGTGTATTCGTAATTATTAAAATGTCTTCTTCTCTTCCATTTTCTGCATTTATATACACCAAAAATTCTCTATCTTCTACTTTTCCTTTAAATTCATAACATAAAATTTCACTTTGCCATTCGGTTGGAATAATTGCCAATCCTTCACTTTGAATTTCCAACTCTTTATTCAATGATTTTTTTGCTTCTTCTTTTGTTATTTTTATATTTGATAAATCTCTTTGTATATGATTATTCAAATATCCTGTTGTTTCAATTCCTAATATCTCCCCATTATCTAATGCAACTTTTACTTTGATTAAATCTGGATATATCACCACATCATTTTGATTACTTGCATAATTGATTGTAACAATTCCCTCTTGTTTTAAATAATAAGTTTCTTTCATATTTGTAAATCCTTTTGCTTGTAAGTATTCTTTTCCTTTTTGATCCGCTTCTTCTTGTGATATTATTTCAGCATTAACTTCTCTATTTTCATTCATATAAACAATGTGTCCACCTTTTTTTGAAATTGAGATATGAATCGTTTGATCTTCTTTATCGGTAAGAGAAAAGTCATATACTGGTATGGTTGCATTTTCTGAAAATCCTAAATTCTTGATTTCCTTTATGTTATCTTTTCCGATAAATTCTTCCGCTATTTGTTTGGCTCTTTCTTCTTCTATTTCTTCCCCTATTAAACCTCTTTTTTCATGATTTGTTAAATGTTCAGAAAACGCTCCATCATAAATCAATCCAGAATATTGATGAAAATTCTCTTCTAAATTGCTAAAACTTTCTTTTGAAATATTATCTACTTGTTGAGCAAAAGCAATGGTTCCTTTTTTGGTTAGTTCACCCCAAGAAAATCTACCTGTATTCAAATCATCTGATAATTGATTTAAAGTATTTTCTAACTCTACACTATAAGAATGTAAATCTTTTAAATTTTTTAGTTCTTCTTGTGTTAAATCTTCATGATAAATGTTTTTTCTTGATAAGGAATAACTATAATCACTAACTTGATTCAAAAATTTCTCTGTATTTTCTAATTCTTGACTTTCAATTGGCAATCTTGCTAAATAACTTTGGGCCAAATTAGCTTCTCTCCATAAATTTGTTAAAGTTTCTGCACCATGTTCAGAGGTTGAAGATATCAATGATTTAGCTAAATAAGTTTCTACGTTTTGCACATAATCCACCAATTCATAAAAAGCCATATTATAACTATTTTCTGAAGCTTGACGATATTCTCGTTGCTTATTATATAGAATAATTCCCAATGCAATCACAATTGCTAATAACACACAAATAACACTTAACATGTGTCCTTTTTTTAATCTTTCTTTCCAATCTTGTAATTTATTCATAACAATTCCTTCCTTTCTTATTTACAAAAACGATGTTTCCCTATCGTCTTAACCAATGGCCTTGACCAAATCCATTTATTCGTTGCTGTTGACGGATTAAAGTAATAAATACAACCTCCTGTTGGATCCCAACCATTCATAGCATCTTGTGCCGCTTTATATACAGTCGATCCCTCACTAATAGGCTTATTAATTTGACCATCTGCTACTGCTGTAAATGCTCCTGATTGATAGATTACCCCTGCTATACTATTGGGAAATTGGGAACTTTTTACTCTATTTAAAATTACTGCTCCCACAGCTACTTGTCCTTCATAAGGTTCTCCTCTCGCTTCTCCATTAATTGCCCTTGCCATTAATTGTAAATCGGAATTTCTACTTCCTGATGCATAACTAACATTTTCTTCCTTTATGTCGTCTTTTATAAAACTTAACACTAAAATTATGAATAATAAAATTAAAATAACACTTATTATTTTTATTACATTTTTCAAAAAATCACCTTTTTCTCTGATTTGTATACTTACCGTAAATTTTTAAATTAATTCATTTACAATTTAGTATCTCTATTATTTTGCATTTTTATAAAAAAAATATTCCATTTTTTGAAATTTTATTTTTTTTGTGATAGAATAAAACAAAATAAGGAGAATTTTATATGAAAAATATTTTGATTTTTTATGCCTCTTATGGTGGAGGACATTTAAATGCTGGAAAATCCATTCAAGAATGTCTTTTAAATGAATATAGTCATCATCACATTGAATTAATTGATTGTATGAAGTACGTTAATAAAACAGTCGAAAAATTGACAACGGTTGCTTATCGAGAAACAGCCAAAAAAGCACCTTGGGTATGGGGAAGAATTTATAATGATTCACAAAAAGGACCTCTGGCTCATCTTTCTACCAGATCGAATAAAATTATGGCAATTAAATTATTACGACTATTGCGAGAAAAAAAACCAGATCTTATTATTTCTACTCACCCTTTTAGTAGTCAAATGTGTAGCTATTTAAAACGAAAAGGAAAAATAACAGCAAAAATTGCAACAATTATGACTGATTTCGCACCACATGATCAATGGCTTGTTGGCAGTGATTTTACTGACTATTTCTTTGTTGCCAACGACAAAATGAAAGATTATTTAATTTCAAAAAAGATTCATAAGCAGTCTATTTTTGTTACAGGAATTCCATTATCGAAACGTTTTCTGCAAAACTTTGACCGAAAAAAGATTTTAGATACTTATCAATTAGAGGAGCACAAAAAAAATATATTATTCTTTGGTGGTGGTGAATTTGGTTTAGGAAAGTCTCGAACAATTGAAATTTTAGATCGCATTATGCAAACTTCTAAAGAATTACAAATAATTGCTATTAGTGGAAAAAATGAAAAAATGAAGATAAAATTTGAAGAATTAGTACAAAAAAATCATGCTTCTGATCGAGTTCGTGTACTAAGTTTTACCAACCAAGTTCCTGAGCTTATGAAAATTGCTGATTTAGTTGTAACCAAACCTGGTGGTATGACAACTTCTGAAAGTTTAGCCTGTGGTTTACCAATGCTTATTATCAATCCAATTCCTGGCCAAGAAGAAGAAAATGCAGAATTTTTGGAAAATAAGGGAGTAGGCATCTGGCTAAAAAAAGGAGATGATGTTTCAAACATTTTAAATGATTTATTTTCTTCTCCTGAACCTTTAGAAAAAATGAGAAATAATGCCTTGTTAATTGGACACCCTAATTCAACCAAAGAAATTTGTCATATCTTATTAAACCATTAAATAAAACAGATACAACTCTCCTTGTTAAAGTTGTATCTGTTTTATTCATCTTATAATTCTCTTCTTCCCTCTAAAGCTTTTGTCAATGTAATTTCATCTGTATATTCTAAGTCTCCTCCTACTGGAATACCATGTGCAATTCTTGTAACAGTAATTCCCAATGGTTTTATCAATTTAGATAAATACATGGCTGTTGCTTCTCCTTCCACTCTTGGATTCGTAGCTAAAATTACTTCTTTTACTTGTCCGTCCATTAGTCTTGCTAATAATTCTTTTATTTTTATATCATCTGGTCCTACACCATTCATAGGAGAAATTGAACCATGCAAAACATGATATACCCCTTTGAATTCATGTGTCTTTTCCATTGCAATAATATCTCTTACATCTTCTACTACACATATAATCGAACCATCTCTTTTCGGATTTCCACATATCATGCATGGATCCATATCTGAAATATTGTAACAATTACTACAATATTTTAGATTTTTTTTCGCATTAACAATGGAAGCTATGAATTCATTTGTTTCCTCTTCTGAACTATTTAACATATAAAATGCAAGTCTTGCAGCCGTTTTATGACCAATACTTGGTAACTTTTCAAAGCTTTCGATTAATTTTTCAATCGATGGTGAATATAATGACATTTTTCTTCCTTCCTTTTGTTTCAAAATTTTAAAAGAGGGATTTTAAGGAACGTCCCCTTAATCCCCCCTTCTCTACATAAGTCCTGGTATATTGTATTTTCCTAATTGTGCAGATTGTTCATTGTCTACTTTTCTTAATGCTTCGTTGATACATGTAAGAATTAAATCTTCTAACATTTCAACATCGTCTGGGTCAACTACTTCTGGTTTTATGTTTATTTCTTTGATTGTTTTTTCTCCTGAAACTTTTACGGTAATTGCGCCTCCACCTGCTGTTGCTTCAAATTCTTTGTTTGCCAATTCTGCTTGTGTTTTTTCCATGTCTGCTTGCATTTTTTTGGCTTCTTTCATTAAGTTGTTAAGATTCATTCCTCCAAATCCTCCCATTCCTCCTGGGAATCCTCCTCTTTTACTCATTTTTATTTCTCCTTTCCGTTTTTTTATTTTCCTTTTTGTTGTTTTTTGTTATTCTATGTATTCCTTTGTAATCCTTTGTATTCGTTTCATCTGATTATTTAATCAATAATATGAAATGGTATATCTGATTCATTTGCAAAGTTTTGCAAATTCTCTTCATTTGTCATTTGATTTTGTTTTTCGATTTGTGTTAAATATTTTATTTGCATTTCTTTTCCACAGGCAATGGAAACTAAGTTGGAAATTTCTCTGATATTTTCTTGTTTTTCTAATACTGCTTTTCCAAATGATGTCATACCATTTGGAAACTCAATTCCAACTGTCATATCGTTAATTTCTTTGGCTTTTGTTCCCAACAAATTCGTATATAAGACTATTTTTCCATTTTGTTTCAAATCATTCATAATTTGTGGCCAATATTCGTCTGAGTTTTTAGAAAAGTTTTTGGTAGTCGTTTGTTTTTTACTCGTATTAACTGTATTTGCTATAACTTGTGTAGAAGTAGTAACTGGTTTAGAAGGTGACATCGTTTGTGTTGTTGATTGCATACTATGATTTGTATTCACTGTTCCTGCTACTGCTTTTCCAGATTTTAAATATTTTTCTATTTTTTCGATTCTTTTTTCTATTTCTTCTTGATTCTCTGATTGCTCATTACATAGTTTGATGATTCCAGCTTGGAACATGATTGTTTTTTGTGTTGTTGTTTTTATGTTACTTTCTAATTCTGATAATTGGTATACTAAGTTTACTAGTCTATTCTTAGAAACTGTTTCTGCTATTGCTTTCATTTGTGCTAGTTCTTCTTCGTTATATCGTTCAAGCTTTTTTGTTGTTTGATAAATTAATAAATCCTTTACATATTTTATCATTTCCCATATAAATTGATTGATGTCTTTTCCTTCTTTTAATAGGTCTTCTATTTTTATTAATGCATTCTCTACATCATATTCTAAAATAGCTTGTATCATACTATTTACAAAAGTAGCTTTTGGAATTCCTACTAAATCTTTTATTTTTTCCTCATCTATTTTATTTTCACCATCTTGTACACATCTTTCTAAAATTGATAATGCATCTCTCATGGCTCCTTCTGCTAAGGTTGCAATGATGGATAATGCTCCTTGGGTTGCTTCGATTCCACTTTCTTTGCACACAATTTCTAATCTTTTCATGATATCTTCATTTGAAATCCTTTTATAATCAAATCTTTGACATCTTGATAAGATGGTAGCTGGTAATTTTTGTGGTTCTGTTGTAGCTAATATAAATTTTACATGTTCTGGTGGTTCTTCTAGCGTTTTTAAAAGTGCATTAAAAGCTCCTGTTGACAACATGTGCACCTCATCTATAATGTAAACTCTATATTTTGCCTTGGTTGGTAAAAAATTTACTTCTTCACGTATGCTTCTAATATCTTCTACACTATTGTTGGAAGCTGCGTCCATTTCTACGATGTCTGTTAATGAACCAGAAAGTGCCCCTTTGCAAATTTCACATTCGTTACATGGTTCTCCATCTTTTGGATTTAAACAATTGATGGCTCTTGCTAGTATTTTTGCAGCAGATGTTTTTCCTGTTCCTCTTCCGCCATTTAATAAATAGGCATGTCCTACTCGCCCTGATATAATTTGATTTTTTAATGTTTTTGTTATATGTTCTTGCCCAACCATTTCTCCAAATGTTAGTGGTCTAAATTTTCGATAAAGAGCTGTGTACCCCATATTTTTCACGTCCTTTTACCTCAAAAAAGTCGTTTAGCTTAATCTCTCTATGGAAAGATTCCACATAAAGATTTCTACTTATTGCTGCTTCCTTCCGGACCTGACAAGATTCGTATTTCTTTATTGGATTCTCTCCATACAAAGATTAAGCTTTGACTTTATGTATTATATAATGAATTTTTGATTTGATCAAGTGTTTTTTATGTTCTTTTAAAAATAAAATCTTTTACATCTGTTATTTCCACTGATGTTGTTCCTTCTTCTATTACGTTACCAATTGGTAAATTTAAATGAATGGTTGTTTTGTATTCTTTTCCACTTTCTAATTTAATTTTTAAGTCAAAATCAATTTTTACGGTTATTTCTTCTTGACTAACTCCTGCTTTTTTTAATAATTCGTGATGATTGATTACTTCTTCGTTGGATTTATATTCTGCTAATTTTTCAATGGAACAGCGAAAAGCAATGATTCCTCCTTGATTTGAAATTTTAAGTTGTTTTAAATTGGATTCTATACTTCCCACATATTCGATTGTTTGTATTTTATTTTCTTCTTTATTTTTAAAGATTAATTTTTCCTCTTGTTCATCTGGTCGATATAAATTTATGTTATCTTTTGTTTTTCCTTCTAATTGAATGTTTTCAATTGTAATCGTTTTGATTGCTTCTGTTTTTCCATATCCACCATTTTTATCTATATAGATAAATATATCATTACTTTGATTGATATCAAATGCCCATTTTGTTTCTGTTGTTTTTTGATCAATCCCTTCTGAAGAACTTATGACTGATATTTTAGATAATTGAAATGGCATATTGTTTTCGCCTTCTACGTGATATCTGAAAAAAATCATGCTAACAATAAATAGAATCATAACAATTATTATCGTTATTGTCGCTATTTTTATGTAGTTTTGAGTTTTTGTATTTCCAACTCTTCTTATCACTTTTTCCTCCTTTGTTTGCCTGTGCAATTTTATACATCTGTTTACCATTCTTATATTATGTTATTGTTTCTTGCTTTTACTATTTCTTAACCTTTTAAAAAATTCTTTTAGAATTTCCTCACATTTTTCTTTTTCCAGTCCTGTTTCTATTTCTATTTTGTGATTGAATGGATAATCTCCTAATAAATTCAGAACGGATCCACAAGCTCCTGTTTTTTCGTCCATTGCCCCAATATAGACTTTTTTTATTCTTGCTTGTATCATAGCTCCTGCACACATCGGACAAGGTTCTAATGTGACATACATTTCACAATCTAATAGCCTCCATGCTTGTAATTTTTTACTTGCTTTTTGTATGGCTATGATTTCTGCATGTTTGGTTGTATCTGTTTTGGTTTCTTTTTGATTATGTGCTCTTGCTATGATTTTTCCATCTTTTACGATAACACACCCTACTGGTACTTCTAATTTTTCAACAGCTTTTTGGGCTTCTTTTATGGCTTCTTTCATAAATTTTTCTTGCATGTTTGCTCCTTCTAATCGCTTATTGTGTAAATCTTTCATTTACAAAAAACTCTCTTGATTCTATCTTTTTAAAGGTTCCAACATTTTCTTTTTCTTTTTAAAATATGAATTAATTATACATGACTTACTATAAAATTGCAATAGCCAAAAATATAATAATTTCCCACAATTTATTAACATTATGTTGACGTTTATGTTATTATTGGGTAGTAACTTTGTAACTAATCAGTTGACTATTTTTTAGTCGCACTAAAATTTAGGAGGTATTTATGCGGAAAATTAATGAATTGCTAAGCAAATGTAAAGCAGTACCTTTTTCCTCTCCAAAAGAGGGAGGAAATTTCTACAAAGTAATGACTCAGAAATTCAAACTTCCCAATGGTGAAGTTATTGTACGCGAATTTTTGAGAAAGAAGCCTTCCGCAGTAATTGTTTCTGTCACAACTGAAGGAAAGGTTGTATGTATCATTCAACCCATATCCTTGTCATCTGAAGGTTCTCTCATTGAAGTTCCTGCAGGATATGCCGAAAACGATGTAGATCTTGCTCAAACTGCAACACGAGAATTGATGGAAGAAACAGGATATGTTCCTGGCAGAATTAATTATCTGGGAAAACACTATCAAGATCCAGGTAGTATTAAGGAACCTGTAAATGTTTTTATTGCATTTGATTGCAAAAGAAAACATGAACAAAAGCTTGATCCAGATGAATTTATTTTCACCTTGGAAATTCCCATAAGTGATATAAAAACACTTATGGATTGCAACGAGATTAAAGATGCTAATACTTATATTGCATTAGCTAAAGCTCGGCTAGCAAACTATATTTAATGCAAAAAGAAAACAAAGCCCCTTTGCTTTGCTAAAAAAAGGGGCTTTGTTTTCTTTTTTGGTGTGCCTAAGAGGACTCGAACCTCTATCGCCCGCTTAGGAGGCGGGTGCTCTATCCTGTTGAGCTATAAGCACATATTCTTTTTCCAAAAGCATTATAACAGTTTTTTTCTTTTTTGTAAATCCCAAAAAAATCTACTTGACATATCTGTTATAATAAAAATGGTGATCAAAATGCAAAGAATATTAAGTCATTTAAGAAAAGCAATTGAAGAATATAATATGATAGAAGAAGGAGATAAAATTGCAGTATGCCTATCAGGTGGAAAAGATTCCATTACTCTATTACATGCCTTAAAAGCACTCCAAAGATTCTATCCAAAAAAATTTGAATTAATAGCCATTAGTGTTAATCCAGGTTTTTCCTTTTTTAATACAAATTTTTTAGAGGAAATCTGTCATTGCGTAGATATCCCCTTATTCATTGAAAAGAGCAACGCCAAAGAAATTGTTTTTGATATTCGAAAGGAAAAAAATCCTTGTTCTTTGTGTGCCAATTTGCGCAGAGGTGTTATCAATTCCATTGCTATTCGTGAAAATTGTAATAAAATTGCTTTAGGGCATAATCAAGATGATGTACTAGAAACTTTTCTATTAAATTTATTTTATACTGGAAACATCAGTACCTTTTCTCCTGTCAGCTATATGGATCGTTCTAAAATCACTTTGATTCGTCCTCTTGTTTATACACCAGAAAAAGAAATAAAGAGATTCATTCGAAAAAACAATTTTGAGGTCATGCCAAAAGTGTGTCCAATGGACGGAACCTCTAAGAGAGAAGATATGAAACAACTCATTTTTACTTTATCCAAAAATATTCCCATGATTCGTGCTAATTTGTTTGGTGCAATTCAAAGAAATTTAGAAGATTGGAAAATAAAGCAGAATTAGAGGGGATTAGAGGGACGTTGCTTAAAATCCCTGTAACAGGGATTTTAAGCAACGTCCCTCTGTTCCCTTCTTTTAATCTTTGTTTAGTATGTTTAACATCGCTTCTTTTAATTCTTCTATTTGACAATTTGCTTTTTCTTCCGAAGCCCCCTTGATTCCCATATATAATTTAATTTTTGGTTCTGTTCCAGATGGTCTAATACAACACCAAGCATCATCTTCTAACTCATAGTATAAGACATTTGATTGTGGTAATCCTGTTTGAGAAATTTCTCCTGTTTTCATGTTTTTAACGATATTTTTTTCTACATCTTTAAAAGTAATGACTGAATAATCTCCAATTTTAGTAATGTCTGTATTTCTCATTTTTGTCATCATATCTTTGATTTCTTGTGCTCCTTGTACCCCTTCTCTTACAATGGATACTTGTTCTTCTTTATAATATCCATATTTTTCATAGATATCGATCATTGCGTCCCACAAAGTTTTATTTTGAGCTTGATAATAACATGCTACTTCACATAGTGCCATAACAGCTCCTATTCCATCTTTGTCTCTCGCATAGTCACCAATCAAGCACCCATAACTTTCTTCATAGCCAAATACATAACTTTTATCTCCATTTTCTTCTGCTTTTTTCATAACAGCTCCTATGTTTTTAAATCCTGTTAATACTTCTGGACAGTCTAAATGATAATTTTTTGCAATGGCTTTGGCTAAATTGGAAGATACTATTGTAGTAATTAACATTCCATTTGCTGGCAGAATTCCTTTTTCTTTCATTTGTGAAATTCTATATTCTGCAATTAGTAGAGCTGACATATTTCCTGTATAATTCATATATTTTCCTGTTTTTGCGTCTTTTGCAAAAATCCCTAAGCGATCCGCGTCTGGGTCAGTTGCTAATACAACATCTGCATCTACTTTTTTGGCTAATTCCAATGCTAATTGAAATGCTTTTGGATCTTCTGGATTGGGATAACTTACTGTTGGAAAGTTTCCATCTGGCTCTTTTTGTTCTGGAACTACATATACATTTTCTAGTCCTACTTCTTTTAAAAGTTTTTCTGCTATGGTATTTCCCGTTCCATGTAGCGGAGTATAAACTACTTTTAATTTTTTTCCTTGTTCTTTCATGATCTCTGGATTTAATACTGCATTTTTTAAAACGTTCAAATATTGATCGTCCATTTCTGTTTTGATGATTTGTAATAATCCTTTTTTCATGGCTTCTTCTTTTGAAATCTGTTTGATTTCACTAAATTTTTCAACTGCTCTTACTTTCTCAATAATGTCTTTATCTCTTGGTGACACGATTTGTGCCCCATCGTCCCAGTAGACTTTGTATCCATTGTATTTTGGTGGATTGTGGCTAGCTGTAATCATAACTCCTGCTGTACAACCTAATTGTCTAATAGCAAAGGATAATTCTGGTACTGGTCTTAGGTTTTCAAATAAGTAAGCTTTGATTCCATTAGCACAAAGAATTAGCGCTGTTTGCATACTAAATTCTTTTGACATTTTTCTAGAATCATAACTAATGGCTACTCCTTTTTCTTCTGTTCCTTGCTCAATGATATAATTCGCTAATCCTTGTGTTGCTTTTCCT
The DNA here is from genome assembly GCA_022791675.1 of Clostridia bacterium. Lineage (GTDB taxonomy): Bacteria > Bacillota > Clostridia > TANB77 > CAG-508 > CAG-269. The sequence continues at coordinate 58,104 of JAAVZN010000030.1, forward strand.
ACGGTGTATTGGTTCATACGATTGGTTCCTGCTCCAATAATTCCTCGTAATCCTGCTGTTCCAAATTCTAATTCTTTGTAAAATCTATCTTCGATTTCTTCTTTTTTTTCTTTAATGGCAATTAATTCTTTTTTTGTTTCTTCGTCAAATTCTGGACTGTCACACCATTTTTGATATTCTTCTAAATAATTCATGTTATCCCTTCCTTTCTTTGTTATCATTATACTTGATATCTTTTGAATTGACAAGAACCTTTTTCTCCTTTTCTTTTTTTTAAATCTTCTATTTCGTTATATGCTTTTATGGTTATTATGCCATTGAAATGTTTTTGTACCTAAAAACGACAAAAACGTTCTATTAAGAACGTTCTGATAAAAATTTTACTCTACCTATTATCGTTTCGTTTTCACAGAATTCAGTCCTACCATAAAGCAACACGTGAGCCGATATATTCACGGGCATAAGTCGTGCTACCGTAGGTGCGACTAGCACTTGGACTGTTGGAGCCACTGTAGTAATAGCCTCCTCGATATGGACACGGAGTAGTGGTAGACACACTTTTTTCTAATGTCCATTCCCATACATTTCCAGCCAAATCATAAATTCCTAGTACACTATTTCTATCGGTCGCTCCTGTTGTTAATAATGTACTTGTTGACGTGGGCTTTGTATATTTACTCGTTCCAGTTGCTCGGTTCCATGATCCAGAAGTACTAGGTGCTGTTGTATACAATCCTCTCGTTATATCAAATGTTACATCTTTGTAATTTCCCCAACTTCCTGAATTTGTCTTCAACTCAGTTTGTGTTTTCGCTCCTTTTTCTTCGATAAATTTCATCATTAAATCCCACTGAATTCCAAACATTAGACTGGCAGTTTTTCCCCCTGTTGCTAATTCTGTTGCTTTTGTTTGTGCTTGGCTACACGTCACAAAAATATAAGGATAAACATCTCTTTGAATCACTGGTTTTGTTAAACTATCTGTTTCAGAAAATCTAGCTGTTTGTGTTCCTGTTTCATACCTTCCGATATAAAATCC
>JAAVZN010000031.1 GCA_022791675.1 Clostridia bacterium
CTTCTTCACTAATATTTTCTTTTTGAGCTTCTGGTGTAAGCACTGTTGTTACTATTTCAATTTTTTCAGGTTCTTTCCAAATTTTTTCATATACTTTAGTTCCTGCAAACACAATTCCTGTACTTAGTACTATTCCTGCAACTGCTGTTGAGACTATCTTAAAAATATTCTTTGTTTTATTTTCCATTACTATATCATTCTCCTCTTTAATTTTTGATATAGCAATTTTAAGTCTAATTTTATTTTTATCAAATTCCATTTCTAAATTCCTCCATCATTTAATTCTTTCTTTATTTTCTTTCGTACTCGATGTAATCTTGTTTTTACATTCAATTCAGAAATATTTAATCTTTTTGCTATATCTTTAATTGATATACCTGAATAATAAAATAAATTTACTATTTCTATATCAATACCTTTTAGCCTTTTAATTTTTTGTTCGATATCAAAAATCAATTCCCTATCATTTTCATACATATTTACATGATTAAATGTATTATTTTCAAAGTCTGTAATATCATAATAAATCCTTGATTTTCTGTATTTTTCTTTTATTAAGTTTCTTGTTATTCCTGCTAAATATGAATTTAATGATACCTTTATATGTAACCTATTTTTGTTTTTCCATAATAAAAAAAATGTATCAGAAAAAATTTCTTCTTTATCTTCAAAAGATATTGCATTATCTGTTCCATTATTGATTATCGTGGTTATATATGGTGTAAAATCTTCTATGATTTTGTCCATATCAATTTCATTATTTTTATAATAATCTTTTAACTGCTTTAACTTTTTCAACTTTAAAACTCCTTTATAAGACATCTTACATTTATAGAGTGTAGTTCCATTAGAAAAAGGTTACATTTTTTTCAAAATATTTTATTTTTCATAGACTACCTCTCCCGTTCTTTTTATTTCCTCGTCTATTTTAAAATTCTTAATAATTTCTGTTTTTTCAAAAGCATCTACTTGTTTGTTAAAGGCTTCTTCTATTGAATCTATTTTTTCACTCATATCCAAGTAATCCTCCCTTTATCGTTGTTTTTAGTATAACATGAATTATATTGGTTAACTTATTGTTTCATACTTTGAATTTTTAAAGTTTACTAATTTATAAAGGGTAACACCATTTCGGTGATACCCTTTTGATAGGATAACTAATAATAAGGAGAAATAACTACGAGAACAATTTTCTGCTCAAATATTAGTTATTTCATTTCTAATCAAGGAGAAATACTTATGAATTTCTTTCCTCACATCTTCTGACAAATCTAATTTTTCTATTTGATCAATGTTACTTATCTTTATATTTTCAAGATATCTTGCATGATTTACTTCTTTAATATTTATTATTTTATATCTTGAAATATTTATCTTATTTTCTTTATACGTCATTACTAATACAACATCATTTTTTTCAAGGTAGATCTTGTTATTTATACAATTTTTCACCTTGTTTTTTTCTGATAATACGACATACCAAATTTTATAAGTCTTTGGAATCGTTAATATCAGTCTTCCATTCCATTTTGATGTATTATTGATGGTTAGCTCTTGCTTCATAATGGAATTAGAGTTCATTTTCGTTTCCTTTTCCTTTTGTTCTACTAGAATATCTTCTGCAAGAAGATATTCTATATTGTATGCTCTAGCCAGTGTAGCTAGTCCATTATCTGCTGTATAAAGAATGACATCTTTTCGCTTACAAAAAGCAAGTAAATTCTCGTCTGTGTATTTACTTACCTTTTTTGTAATTTCAACTTTTATTTTTTTGCCATATTTATCTTTGGCACTTTCAGCTAAAAGTTGTCTTATATTTTTTCCAAAAATGCTTCTTTCCGATTTGTACTTGTCCATTTCTCGTACGACATCAACTGTCAAGATAACAGTTGAATGCCCCATAATAAATTCTAAAGCTCCATTTTTATTCAAGGAGCTGGTATCTACAACTAGACCTTTCTCTTTGTTCCGTTTCTTTTTTGGCTTTGTCTCTGTTGTTCTTGCTTCTTTTATCATTCTTTTGATAACGTCATTTAACCTATTCATTTTTTTCTCCTTTTGCTAATTAATTTATTAAAATAGTTAGTTATTTCCTATCCTCCTTTCATGGGCATTATAAAAAATCTAATACCTTTTAACTTAAGTACTTTTATATTATATAACATTTACATAAAATTTTCAAGTTTCCAATCTATATTATGTAATTACAATTTTAAATTATACTATTATTCAATCTTTATTATTAGTATCATTTTTTAGTTTTATTGAATTTGCTATCATTTTGTTATTTTTGCATAAGCTCCAAATAAAGTTACTTTTAATTCTTTATTTTTACGTATTTCTTGCACCTTTGATGTAACTTCATCATTTGTCGCAAGCAGACCACTGTTGCAATTGCAATTGCCATTACAATAATAGCTGGTGTCCCCGCTCCTACCCAGATAATAATTACTGGTCCGCAAAGCTACTTTTGGCAAACTATTTAAAACTACTAGATAGGGTTCTGCTACTTTGGATAAGAAATTTGACCACCATAAAATAATGGCAATGATAATACCTAATGTTGTTCCTAATAAAAATCCCACAACGGTTTCATAAACGGTAACTCCAATATGTTTTAATAATTCATTCGAACTTAAATTACAAAAGGTCTCCCATATTCTACTTGGCTGACTTGTGATAAAACTATCAATTATATTTTGGTTTGCAAGAATCTCCCAAATTGTAAGAAATCCTATTAATATTGCTACTTGTGTTAAAAATATCAGTCTTTGTTTACCTTTTTTGTTTCGCAAGTATTGTTTTCTTTCTTTGGAAATTAGTTGTTTATTCATCAACTTTCAACTCCTTCCATAAAGTATTAAAATATTGGCTAAATTTTGGATTTTCTCTACAATTAATTGGATTTCTATTTTCCATTTCAAATTCAATTTTATGAATGTCTTTGACTGTTCCTGGTCTAGCATTTAATACAACCACTCGATCTGACATACTAATTGCTTCTGGTTGAGGTCAAAGTAGACAGTTATTGTTTTTATTTTGACTAATCTAATATCGAATATTAAATTAGTCATTTTGTGCATTACTAACACTAATATTATTTAATCTCTTAAAATTAAAAATGATATCTACTTGTTTGTCTTGGTGTATTTCTATTTTATTAATAATTACTTTCATCATTTCTGGGGTTGGCTTCTCTAATTTTAAAAATTCTTTAACAATCTTCTCTATTTCTTCTCTATCATCTTGACCAGCATGTTCTTTTCTATTTTTTAACTCATTGTATTCCTTTTCTTTTTGATTTACTTCATTAATTAGTTTGTTAAATAGCCTTTCATACATTTCTTCGCTAACTTTACCGTTTAATTTGTCAACATACATTTTGTCTATGTTATCTTTTATAAGGTTAATTTCTGCTTGTTTCTGCTTAAGTATTTTTTCATAATCTTGTTTCGTTCGATTGTTTTTTATGTTCAATTCTATTTTCTTACTATCGATTGCTAAAAATAAATTCTTTATGTATTGTAGTATTGTCTTTTCTAATGTTTCATAACTAAATCCATGTGAGGTACAAAGTCCTAATTTTGAGTTTCTACGATAATTATTACATATCATAAACATATAGCCATTTTTCTTTCCTCTTACTCCTATTTTATGTTTGCATTCATAGCAAAACAATAATCCATCTAATAAAAACTTATGCTTTTTTTCATTCCTATTATATTTTTGCACGATTACCATTTTTTGTACTTTATCAAAAACTTGCTTTTCAATAATTGGTTCATGTGTGTTTTCCACAATGTTCCACTGTTCTTGTGGATTATTTCTAAGCTTTCTATTCTTATAACTAATTCTACTTCTCTTATTTTGTACCGTATTTCCGATATATACTTCATTCTTTAAGATATTTTTAACTGTTTTATTTTCCCAAAAAGTTACTTTGTTATACCTTATTTGATTCGCTGTTGGTATTTTATTGTCATTTAGATAGTTTTTTATTACTCCTACTTCATTTCCGTAAAACAGCCATATTAAATATAGTTTTTACAATATCTGCTTCTTGCTCACATATTATAAGTTTATTCTTATCATTTTGATCTTTCATATAGCCTATTGCAGTTTTTCCCCCTACCCACTTTCCTTGTTTTTGCATAGTATGTAGAGCTGTCCTAATTTTTTTCGACAAGTCTTTAGAATACATATCATTTAATATTGATTTAAAAGGTGCTATATCATTATTGCCATTATTGGTAGAAAAGGTATCTATTCCATCTGTTACAGAAACATACCTAACCTCATGCTCTGGAAACCATTTCTCAATATACCCTCCAGTTTCTATGTAATCACGACCTAAACGAGATAAATCTTTTGTTATGACCATATTTACTTTTCCGTTTTCGATATCTCTAATCATTCTTTGGAAATCTGGTCTGTTAAAGTTTGTTCCCGTATATCCTGGATCTATATAAATATCTACTAATTCATATTCCCTTCCTAATTTTTCTACATATTCTGTCAATAATGACTTTTGGTTGGTAATACTTTCGCTTTCATCATAACCTTTGTCTACATCTTCTTTCGATAATCTTATATAAATTGCCACTTTATAAATTACTGTTTTTATTGTTTCAAGCATTTTTCCTCCTTCCCATGCTTGATAAAAAACAATTTGAATTCCTATTAGATTATATATAATTTTTTTATAAATTCAAATGCTGAAGTAATAAAAATTTTTATCTATTTTCCTCAATTATATCAATCAAAAGACGTGATATTATTTTTTCTATTTCTTCACCTTTTTCATCAAAATACACATTAATTTTAAATGCTTCGTTCATAATTTTCCCCTCTTATTTTTATTTGTTTATTCAATCTATATGTTTAAAAATTTTTATTATTCGTATATATAGTTCTATTATATATACAGCAGTTTACTTTGCAATTTTCTCCCCTAATATTTGAAAAAATAAATACTTAATTTTAAATTTCTATATATTTCAGTAAAAGTTGTCATAATAGAAATTTAATTAAATTGAACTTAAATAGAAAATAGCATAATTTTTTCTATATGAAATATACTATTAATAAAAAATGTATAAATAAACAAAAAAGTAAAAAAATTATTGACTAATTTTAAATTTTAAGATATAATTTAACAAAAGTGTGTAAATACACAAAAAAAGTAAATATGAGGTGTGGAATGAATATAGTAAGAGATTTATATTTAACCAAATTAAAAAATAAAAAAAACAACAAAATGATTAAAATAATTACAGGACTTAGAAGAAGTGGAAAATCATATTTGCTAGACCCAATATTAAAAAACTCACTATTGGAAGATGGAGTAAAAGAAGATCATATTATAAAGATTGATTTAGATTCTATTGAAAATAGAGAATTAACAACAGATGGATTAAAATTATATGAATTTATTATGAATAAAATTAAAGATAATGATATGTATTATATACTTCTTGATGAAATTCAAAAAGTAAAAGATTTTGAAAGTGTATTAAATAGTTTTTTAAGAAAAGATAATTTAGATGTTTATGTAACAGGTAGCAATTCAAAATTTCTTTCTACAGATATTATTACAGAATTTAGAGGTAGAGGAGATGAAATTAGAGTTTATCCTCTTTCGTTTTCTGAGTTTTATAATGCATATGAAGATAAAAAGAAAGCATTAAAAGATTATATGACTTATGGTGGTATGCCATATACATTATATTTAAAAACAGCAGAAGAAAAAAGTGAATACTTAAGTAATTTATTTGAAAACACTTATTTAAATGATATTATTGAAAGAAATAAAATACAAAGAGAAGACATATTAGAAGCTATTATCAATATGCTATCATCATCAGTAGGCTCTTTAACAAATCCTAAAAAATTATGTGACACTTTTGTAAGTAATGGATATACAGAAGTGAATAGAAATACAATAAACTCATATATAAATTATCTACAAGATGCATTTTTAATAAATAAAGTAGAAAGATATGATATAAAAGGGAAAAAATATATTTCAACACCTTCTAAATATTATTTTACAGATATAGGGTTAAGAAATGCAAGGCTAAATTTTAGACAACAAGAAGAAGATCATTTGATGGAGAATATAATCTATAATGAATTATTGACTAGAGGTTATAATGTTGATGTAGGAATCATTGAACGATTTGAAAAAGATAATACAGAAAAAACCATAAGAAAACAGTTAGAAGTAGACTTTGTATGTAATCAAGCAAGTAAAAGATACTATATTCAATCTGCTTATGCAATTCCAAACAAGGAAAAAATGGAACAAGAGCAAAAATCACTGATTAATATACATGATAGTTTCAAAAAGATAATTATTGTCAAAGATGATATAAATCTTTGGAGAAATGAAGAAGGAATTTTAATAATAGGTTTAGAAGAATTTTTATTAAATCAAAATAGTTTAGATTTATAATTATCTAATGTTTAAGATATAAAAACACAGTTGCATATTTCAAATACAACTGTGTTTCCCCATAATTATATGAGACATGATAGGAGTTTACTTTTTACGTAGGTGTACCAATTCATAAAGAATTGCAAATAAAAGAATGTAAATCGCACTGCCTAGTAGAATGATGCCACTTATTAAGTCTGAACAAGAAAATAGTTGAATAAGTCCCCAAATAAATAAAAAGGCAGAACCACAAAAAAGTGCTATTGTCATATGCAATACCTCCTATAAAATTTAATAATATAATTATACCATAAAATAAAATAACTTCTATCAATTTTCCAATATCTCTGTATAGTAAGTTTCTGCATAAAATGTATTATCTTTTAGCATTTCTTTTTCATTATCTTTATTTAAAACATATCTTTTTATTTCACCGTTTTTAAATTTAAAGATAAAAATACCTTGTCTTCACCTATATATTCATTCCAAAATCCATTTTCAAGCGTTTCACTTATATATTTTTCAAATAATTTAATCTTATCGTCATCAAAGATAACTCCATAATTATTTCTAAAATATTTGATTTTAAAATTATTTTGTTTAAGTAAATCAATTCCCATTATATAACTATATTTCATATTTTATTACATTTCTTTCATTTTTCCATCTATCATAAATTTATTTCCTGTAATATGATAAATATTAGGTATATTATTTCTTAATGTAACTTTGTTATCTGCATATTTATCTTCCTCCATATCACAAGCCACTACTTTTCCAGTTATAATATGGTGATTTCCTGTTTTCATCTCATCTTTAAAAATGCAGTCAATATTTACATACATTCTTCTATTCTTTTACATTTTAATTCTTTTGAATTGTATGCTGTTAAATTAGTAAATTGAAATTCACTTATATTTTTATCTACTTTTTCTCCTGCTTTATACAGTTTATCTAACATATGAATATTATATATCTAAAACCATATCATCTTTTGCTATTATTATTTCAGTACTATATTTTTTTCTTAATTCATCAGCTATTTTAACTGGATTATTATTTAGTATATTACTATTAAAATGAGTCAATATAACTTTTCTCGGCTTTATGTTTTTTATAAATTCTTCAACGTTTGATATGTCTAAATGCTTTGGTTTTGGCTTATTTTGTATATAATACGGTACATTCATTATTAATATATCACTATTTTTATACGATTCTAGTAACTCTGGAAAGTATGCTGTATCTGTTACAAGTCCAATATTACCTTTACTTGTCTTAAATATAAATCCGTAATTTTCTACACCATGCTTATGTTCTATCGATGAAATAATTGAGATATTTTTTACTTTATATTGTGTATTAGGATTGATGATATTAAATTCTTTTGGAAAATTTCTTACGTAAGGTTGCAAAACGTTTTCTTCTATTGCCTGATTGGGCAATAACAACGTTCCTTTATTCAGTTCTCCACCATTTGTCATTAATTCCACGAATATATTTAAATCATTAGAATGGTCTATATGTATATGAGACAGAACGATTCCATCTAACTCATCTTTGTAAGTATGTATGTATTTATAAAATGTATTAACTCCTGGATCTATGATAAGTTTTGTATCATCTATATTTAAAAATAGCCCTCCTGCTTGTCTAATATTTTTAAAAAATATATCTTTATTTCCTGTTGTTCCAAAAAAGTGAATAAAATCTTTTGCCATAAATTATTACTCCTTCTTTCATTTTATATTTTTATCAATTTTACCATAATACAACAAAAAAATAAAGAAACATAGCAACATTTTGTCCACTTTGTCATCATAAAAACAGTTTAATAAATTTATCATTAAATTGTCCCTTTTGGTAAGATATTCGATAGCATACGCTATCGCTTACTTACCTCCACTCACAAAACTATCAAATCATTTTATCTAGCATATTTCACTGGGTGTCTACTTTAGAATCTTCCTTCTGAAATATCATGTGTTACAACAAGAGCTGTAATTCCTTCTTTTCGTAAAATATTGTAGATATCATTTGTTACCATGATTCTAGTTTGATAATCTAACGCAGAAAAAGCTTCATCTAACAATAATATCTTAGGTTTAATTGCTAATGTTCGAATCAAAGCTACTCTTTGCCTCATACCTCCTGATAATTCACTTGGATATTTGTCTTTAAAATCATACAAATCATATTTTTTTAGTAATTCCTCTACTTGCTTTTTGCTTTCTTTATCCTTTTTTCCTTTTACTTCTAACCCAAACATAGTATTACTTAAAATATTTCTCCATTCTAATAAGCAGTCTCTTTGGAGCATATATCCTATTTTAGAAGATATGCCTTCACACTTTTCTCCTTCTATGTAGATTTCTCCTGATGTTTTGTGTTCTAATCCTGCTATGATAGATAGTAACGTAGATTTTCCACAACCACTTGGTCCTATTATGCTTACAAACTCTCCTTTGTTAATTCTTAAATTAATATCTTGTAATGCTATTATTTCTCCTTCCTTATTTTGATATTTTTTACTTACGTTTTTGATTTCTAGTATTTTTTCCATTTTTTTGCCTCCTTAGTGTATTTTATGTTTTTTTGACGAAAGGAGTTCATATTTGTCAATTTAAAAATAGCAAATTCAAGTAATTTTATCATTACTTCATTTGCTATTTTTATTTAGCATTTATCAATTCGAACATTGTATACTAAATACTTTTTTATGAATCATTCGTTATTGCTAATTCTTTTTTTATTTTTTCTAGTTTTTCCCTTTTTATCTTAGTGGTTTGCAAAATAACTTTTCCACTTAAATTAAGTCCTAACATATTTTTAACAATTTCAATTTGTTCCTCTTCTTTTCCTTGTTTTATATGTTCTAATGCTTCTTTTCTCAGTCTTTCCATCAAAGTGCTCATATTTTTTTCACCTACCTTTGCTTCTGTTTCGTTACTTAAGATCTGATCCAGTAAGTAATTAAATTGATCCGCTAATTCTTGTATTTTTTGGCTATCTTTACATACTTTTACAATACCATTAAAATTTTCAATTAATTGTTCAAAACTCTCTGCTTTTTCTAAAAACATCGTATAAGCAAATACCGTATTCTTTGCTAGTAAATCTTGTTTTGATATCTTATTAATATCAATTAAATTATACGCTAAATTAATTTTGTATCTTCCCCTTATCGTATCGTCAATTTGTGTTTCTTTTTGTTTTTTTATTACTTTCCATTTTTGATTTCCAGTATAAATAACAATAGGAACTACAATTGGATAATTGATACTCTTTCCAATTTTTTTGTTTCTACCCCAATTTCTTATCAGTTCTAAACAATAATTTAACATTCGATAAGACATATTATGATCGATACTCGATTGATGCTCTATTAAGAAAAAAACTTCTTGATTTTTTAATTTATAAACAATATCTACTTCTTTTGCTTTATCATTCCTAGTTATATAACGATTGGCACATTGGATCAATTCTTCTTCTTTGATTTCTTCTCTTGGTTCTAAAAATTGGTTAATAAATTCTGTTGCTTCTTTTTTATTTTGTAAAATATTTTTGATTAATTTATCATCTGTATCTATTTCTTCTGTTTGTTCTAACTTATACTCTGTACCATCTTCTGCTAATTGCATTACTGCATTTAATCGAAATTTATGAATACATTTAATATATTGACCATAAGTAAATACTTTCAATATCATTCCTCCTATATTTCGTTGAATTTCGTTGAATTTATATTTCAATCATTTCTTGCCATTTTATTGGGAATATATTTAGAAAGTAAAATTTTTGAATTAATACATTGGATTTGAAAACTATCTTTATTAAAACATCAAATAGGAAGAATTGCAAGTGCTTTTACAAATCTTCCTATCTTTCGACAATACTTCTTAATTTTTTTATGTTATTCTGAAAAATAACTACTAATTTCTTCTAATTCTTCAAAATCCTTTTGCCTTAAAACCTCATACACTATAATATTAACTGAATTAGAAAGATTTAAAGATCTTAGCGTTGATCTCATTGGAATACGAATTGTTTTTTCCAAATATTTTTGTAATAAATCTTCTGGTAATCCCTTTGTTTCTTTTCCGAACAACAAAAAAACTTCTTCCATCTCTTTATAGTTCGGCTCACAATAGATATGTTGTCCCTTTGTTGTAGCAAAAAACATGGAATTTTCTTCTGGTTTGTATTTCGTTAAAAATTCTTCCAAAGATGCATGTTCTTCTATTTCAACTTTGTCCCAATAATCTAAACCTGCTCTTTTAATCGACTTTTCATCTAGTTTGAACCCTAAGGGGTGTACTAAATGTAACTTTGCTCCTGTAACCGCACAGGTACGAGCAATATTTCCGAGTATTCTGCGGAATCTCTGGTTCGACCATTACAATGTTTATTTTCACTTTTATCCCTCTTTCTTTTTTGGTTTCAACTATCTACTATCTTCTCTTTTTTGTCTCACATATTCATATAATATGATTCCTGTTGCTACTGAAGCATTTAAACTTTCTGTTTTTCCTAACATAGGAATTTTTACTTTTTCATCTGCCAAATTTTGAATTTCTGGTTCTACTCCATTTGCTTCATTTCCAATAACAATTACTTTTTTATGATAATTCGTATCATATATCGTATTTTCTGTTTGCAATGATGATACCACCATTTTAAATTTATGTTTTTTGATTTCTTTTAAAGTATTTTTCAAATTCTCACATTCTATTATTTTCACTCTAAAAATGGCTCCCATTGTAGATCTTACAACTTTAGGATTATAAGCATCTGCTGTCCCTTTCGAAACCAATATCTGTGTTAATCCAATGCTATCAACTGTTCGTAAAATAGTTCCTAAATTTCCTGGATCCTGTATTTCATCTAAAGCAACTATGACATCTTGTGAATAATCAATTTCTATCTCTTGTCCCCTTTTTTCTATGATTGCTAAAATCCCTTGTGGTGTTTGAACCTCAGACAAATATTTAAAGATTTTCTCTGTTACATAAATACATTCCTGTTTCGCAATTTCATACATTAAATCTTTTGGAATAAAAGCATTTTTTTCGCAATCATCACACAGAATGATCTGTTTAATGGGTGCTTTTTCTTGAAGCGCTTCTGTTACTAGCTTAATTCCTTCAATCACATATTCATTACTACTGTCTCGATATTTTTTATCTTTTAACTTTTTTACATGTTTTATAAATTCATTGTCTTTACTTGTTATTTTTTGCATGATTCTCTCCTTTTACTTTTCTTAAAAAAAGTGGAATTTTTAGAAAGTTCAAACCTATTTATTTATACTTGTAATAGCGAAACCATCTTACTAATCCCTATTTAAAAAATCTGTTACATCATTTAAGATTTTTCTTTGGTCATCTGTTCCTATTTGTAGTGTAATTGATGGTTTTATTCCATCTGAAAACTTGATTTTATTTCCGTATTTTTCAACCAATTTTGTTAAATTTAAGTTAAATTGATTGGATTCAAACGTAAACACTACTACGGTTTTAAAATTGATTGTTTTATGGGCTATTTTACTAATTTTTAATCTTTTCGCTAAATATTTAATTCTAGCTATGGCAATTAAATTTTCTAATTCTTTTGGCATGTTTCCAAAACGATCAATGATTTCATCGATTACGTTTTGGATATCTTTTTCGTTTCTACAAAGTGCAATATTTTGATAAATTTCTATTTTTTGATTTGCATCTTGTATGTATTGATCTGGTATATAACTTGTTACATTTAAGTCAATTTGTATGTCTACTTCTTGTTCTACTTGAATTCCTTTCATTTCTTTTACTACTTCATCTAATAAATTACAATAGGTGTCATACCCTACTTGCTCTAAGTGTCCTGATTGTATTTCTCCGAAGTAAACTTCCTGCTCCTCTAATTTCTAGGTCTCTCATAGCAATTTTAAAACCTGCTCCAAATTCAGTAAATTCTTTGATAGCTTTTAACCTTTTGTCAGCAATTTCACTCAGTAATTTATCTTTTTTATATGTGATATAGCTGTATGCCTGCTTATCCGCTCTTCCTACTCTTCCTCGTATCTGATATAATTGGGCTAATCCCATTCGATCTGCATTTTCTACAATAATGGTATTGGCATTCGGAATGTCGATTCCTGATTCCAGAATCGTAGTACAGACTAATACATTCGTTTTACCTTCAATAAATTCTTTCATAATTTCTTCTATTTTGCTTCCTGTCATTTTTCCATGAGCAAAAACAACATTAGCTTCTGGTACTAATTTTGAAATATCATCTGCTTTTTTCTGAATTCCCTCAACATTGTTATACAAATAAAATACTTGACCATTACGCTCTAGCTCTCTGGTAATTGCTTCATGAATTACTTCCTCGTCATATTCTAATACATACGTCTGAACTGGCCTTCTATTTTGTGGTGGTTCATAGAGTACTGACATATCTCGAATTCCCACAATTGATAAGTGCATCGTTCTTGGAATCGGTGTTGCTGTCATTGTTAAAACATCGACATTTGTTTTTAATTGTTTGATTTTTTCTTTATCCTTTACCCCAAAACGGTGTTCTTCATCTATAATCAATAAGCCTAAGTCTTTGAATTCTACGTCTTTACTTAAAATTCTATGAGTTCCAATTAGTATATCTACCTCTCCTAATTTTAATTTTTTAATTACTTCCTCTTGATATTTCTTCGTTTTAAATCGGTTCAAAATTTCTACTTTAATTGGAAAATCCTTTACTCTTTCTTTGAATTCTTGGTACTGTTGCTCTGCTAAAACAGTTGTTGGTGCTAAATAGGCTACTTGTTTTTGATCCATAACTGCCTTAAATCCAGCTCTTAGAGCAACTTCTGTCTTTCCATATCCAACATCTCCACATAATAGTCGATCCATTGGTTTTGATGATTCCATATCTTTTTTTACTTCTTCAATACAACGCAATTGATCGTCTGTTTCTTGATAAGGAAATTGGGCTTCAAATTCATTTTGCCAAGGTGTATCTGAACGAAAACGAAAACCTTGAATTTTTTCTCTTTTCGCATACAATTCGATTAACTCTTTGGCCACTTCTCTTAAGTTATTTTTTACTTTTGACTTCGTTGTCTCCCATTCTTTTCCCCCTAAACTATTTATTTTAGGCTGTATCGCATCTCCTCCAATGTATTTTCGAATGGAATCCAAGTCACTGGTTGGAATGTATAAAATGTCATCATTTTTGTATTTAATTTTGATGTAATCTTTGATGGTTTTATCAGCCTCTATTGTATTAACTCCTATATAAATACCAATTCCATATTTTTTGTGTACTACATAATCACCTATTTTTAAGTCAGCAAATACAACTTTTTCTCCTTCTTTGAAATCATTATTGATGATTTTTTTTCTTCTTTTTTCTCCATCGATTAAGTCATTGGCTATTATAACTAATTGATTCCAATCATAAGATTCAAATCCTGCTGACAAATTTCCAATGGTTATGGTTACAATTGATTCTGTTGATTTTACAATAATTGTTTGATCTAATTTTTCTTCTATTTTGTTAAAAATTTCTTTTTCATCTAAAAGTTTTTGTACCTTTTTAGCCTTTTCTTTGCTTCCCACCAATAAGTATATTTTCTTCTTCTCCTTGATGGCTTTTTGTAAATCTTCTATTAAGTTATGCATTTCACTTTTATAGTAATTGACTTCTCGATAAGAAAATCTATATTTTATGTCTGTTTGTTTCTTTTCTGTATCTTGTTTTTCAATATAGATTATTGGTCTTTTTTCTAATTTTTCTTGTAATTCTTCAAAATCTAATGAATTACTTATAGCTTCTGGTACTACTTTTTGTTTTTCCAATAATGCTTTTATTAGATTGTTCTTATCAATTGTAAGATTGGTTGCCCTTTGTTTTATTTTCCCAATTTCCTCTAAAAATATGCAATAATTGTTGGACAAATAATCTAAAATAGTTTCTTGTTCTTCATAAAAGCTGTCAAAATATTTATCCATTTTACTAATGTAATTCCCTGCCTTAATTTGCTCAATATCTTGTTCTACAA
This sequence comes from Clostridia bacterium, assembly GCA_022791675.1. Classification (GTDB taxonomy): domain Bacteria; phylum Bacillota; class Clostridia; order TANB77; family CAG-508; genus CAG-269. The sequence continues at coordinate 14,484 of JAAVZN010000031.1, forward strand.
TCTCTCTTTGTTCAATGTTTGAAGTTTCGATTATTTTTTTACAGATTTTTTCGATGCTATTCTCCAAAATATATTCGTGTGCTGGATAAATTATAGTTTTTTCTAAAGTATGAATCGATCTTTGACTTGTCATATTAAAATTTCGAATGGAATCTACTTCATCACCCCAAAACTCAATTCTAACGCCTACCGTTTCATTTGTTGCTATATCTACAATTCCACCACGAATCGAAAATTGTCCTCTACCTTCAATTAGGTCACATCTTGTATAACCCAATTGAATTAACTTTTTTCTAATTTCTTCTAAAGAATAACATTCTCCTACTTTAAAGTTTAACTCATTTCCATACAAAACCTTTTTACTTGGTAATTTTTGCATGATTGCTTCTATGGTCGTTACAATAATTAAATTTTTCTTGTCCTTAATTTGATTAAGTGCTTCGATTCTTTGGTACGGTAACTCTTTACTTTCCGCTACATAATCATAAGTTATAATTTCTTTTTTGGAAAAAAACACCACATTTTCGGTAAAATACTTGATATCTTCATAAAGCTTTTTCGCTTGAATTTCATTATAACTAACCATACAGATTGGCCTTTTTCCAAATTCGTGAATGGCACTTCCTATTTGTATCATTCCCACGTCAGTTAAGCCCGATATGCTAATCGGACTAGTTACATTTTCAATTTGTTGAAGTAAATCTTTGAATTTGGTTGATTTCCCCAGTTCTCCTAATATTGTATTCATTTTTTCTCCTAATTAACAGGGATTTAGGGACGTTCCTTAAAATCCCTGTTTCATTTTCTTTATTATACTATATTTTATGCTAAAAGGGAAGGGGGATATTTTTATATTTTTTGCATAAAATATAAATAAAATTTATCACTAGGAGATGATTTCAATTTTTTATAATTATCCTGAATACCCATATATTGGGTTTAAAGATCAAAACTTAAAAACACCACTTAGCTTTCCGAAACAACATCAAAATATTCAACCTGGTTTCGAATACTTGATGAGTCCACCTCCTATTTTTGACAATCCAAATGCTATTCCAAGTAATAGATTACAGGATAAAGTAGCAATTATATCTGGTGGTGATAGTGGTATTGGTAGAGCAATTTCTATTTTATTTGCTAAAGAAGGTGCTGATATTGTTATTGTCTATTTAAACGAACATGAAGATGCAAATAATACGAGACAGGTAGTAGAAAGTTATGGTAGACGTTGTCTTTTAATTGCTGGAGATTTGAGAGACGAATCTTTTTCTTCTCATATTGTTCAATCTACTCTTCATACTTTTGGGAAAATTGATATTCTGATTAATAATTGTGGCGTTCAATTTCCTCAAAATAGCATTTTAGATATTACAAGTAAACAACTTCGCGATACTTTTGAAACAAATATTTTTTCTTTTTTCTATTTAACCAAAGCTGTTTTACCTTATTTACAAGCACATAGTAGCATTATCAATACGACTTCTGTTACTGCTTATGAGGGAAAGAAAAATTTAATTGATTATTCTAGCACAAAAGGCGCTATTTCTGTTTTTACAAAGTCGTTGGCTTTGTCATTAGCCGATCAGAAAATACGAGTTAATGCTGTAGCTCCTGGTCCCATCTGGACTCCCTTGATTCCTGCTTCTTTTTCTGAAGATGAGGTTGAAATTTTTGGCACAGATACTCCTTTGAAACGTGCTGGTCAACCTTTTGAAGTTGCTCCTGCCTACTTGTATCTGGCTAGTGATGATTCTCGCTATGTTACAGGTCAAGTGATTCATGTGAATGGTGGTAGTATGGTTTGATGGCTTTGACTTATTATGTAAAATATTGTATAATATAAGTAATGCTTTATGCAGAAACTAATTGACAACCTCCTGAATTGGGAGAAAGAAAGGGGTACATTATGAAAAATACCATTTCAGTAGCAATTAACTTCTTATTTCCTGATCTGCAAGAAGATTCCTGCATTTATCGGGAAATAGCAACCTTTATCCGACAAGAATATTATCGGATAGGTACAGCTGTCTTGTATCAATTTAACAAAGAATTTATGCAACTTTTGCATAAACATTCTTTGTCAATTGAAGGCAAGGAAGTTATTATTACTGGAGACGCTGTTCGTGCTTCTCACGATTATAGGGTTAGACCTATTATCATTTTTGAAGCATAACAGCAAAAAATGGGGCTGGTTTTTCCAGCCCCATTACATTTTTACTACTAATTTGTTAAACTTCGAATGAATATAACTTTTTAATTTTGTCATAAACTCCTCTGGTTGAATTTCTTTTTTGGCTACCATATCCAAACCTTTTTCCCAGCTAGCAGTAAGTTTTGGATTTAGCATATCTGGCATTGAATAAAAAACAATATCATAAATTCTTTCCCCTTTATTCGTTGGTGTAATAATTTGCGTTTTAGAATTAATATCAATATACTTTATTTTCTCTAATTTTTTCATAATCTCTGCTCTTGTTGCACTGGTTCCAATACCTGCTCCCTTAATTTGTTCACGTAGTTCCTCTTCCTCAATTAGTTTTCCTGCATTTTCCATTGCCAAAATAATAGAACCAGAATTATATCTACTTGGTGGAGATGTTTCGGCATCTTTTATTTCAAAATTTTTCACTTCAATTATTTGACCTTTTTTTAAAGTTTTCAAAATTTCTAAGTTGTTATCTTCTTCTTTTTTATTTTCTTGTTTTTCTGTTTCATCTATTTTTTTGTCTTCTTTCTCCACATTTTTATCTTTTCCTGTGGATTTTGCCTTTAAAATTTCTAAGTATCCTTGTTCTACACATACCTTTCCACTACAATAAAATGATTCATTTTCAATATTGACTGTTACTTGTACTTTACTATATTCTGCTGGTGGATAAAATATAGCCAAAAATCTTTTTACAATTACTTTATAAATTTGTTTTTGCAAATCTGGTAATTGTTGATAATTTTCATATCCTTGACCCGTTGGAATAATCGCATAGTGATCCGTTATTTTACTATCATTAACATATTTTGTCTTAATCAAATTAGTAGAATATTTTTGTTCCACCATCTTTTGGATATACCCTTGTATTTCTTCCTCTTTAAATCCACGTGTTATTCCATTCAAATTTTTTGTAATTTCCTTGGCAACTGCTGTTGAAAGAACTCTAGCATCTGTTCTAGGATAAGTAACTAGCTTTTTTTCGTATAAATTTTGAATGATCTCTAAGGTGGTATCTGGTTTAATTTTAAACCTTTTGGTACATTCATTTTGAATTTCTGCTAAATTAAATAAAAGTGGTGCATTTTCTTTTTGCTTTGATTTCTTCAATTCTGTTATGGTTGCTTGTTTTCCTTCTAAACTTTTTATAAATTCTTTGGCATCTTGCTCTTTTTTAAAACCAGTTTCATTGTATAATTTTGAAGATTCAAACATAACTGATTTTTCATTTACTTTCCATTCCGCTTTAAAAGAAGCTTCTTCCTTACCAAATTCACCTAAAATTTTATAATATTTTGTCTTAACAAAATTTCTAATTTCCCTTTCTCTTTGTACAATCATACCTAGTACGCAAGTCATAACTCTTCCAACTGATATAGAAGCTTTATCTTCTTGTATGCTTTGTGCTAATTTCTTGCCATAGATAATAGATAATAATCTAGAAAAATTAATCCCAATTAAGTAATCTTCTTTTGCTCTTAAATAAGCACTATCTGATAGACTGTCATATTCAGACAAATCTTTTGCTTCTCGGATTCCTCTTGTTATTTCTTCCTCTGTTTGGGAATCAATCCATACCCTTTTCATTTTTGCCTTTGGATTTGGTTTTGCCATCATAAACACAAGTCTTTGTATGTACTCCCCCTCTCTTCCAGAGTCTCCTGCATTATAAATTTCCTCTATATCTTCTCTTTGCATCAATTCTTTGACAATATTAAATTGATTCGCAACGGCAGGAATAATTTCGTATTTCCATTCTTCTGGAATAAATGGTAAAGTTTCTAATCGCCATAATTTTAATTTCTCATCGTATTTATCGGGATAACTCATTGTTACTAAATGACCTACGCACCAAGTAATAATCCAATTTTCTGATTCTAGGTATCCATTTTTTCGATTGGTTGTAATTTTCAATGCTTTTGCGAATTCCATTGCTACAGACGGTTTTTCTGTTATTAATAGTTTTTTGCCCAATTTTTTCTTCATTTCCTTTCTCTCTATTGCTTATTTCAGGTTCAATGTTTGATTGATATATTGATTTGCTATTTTCTTTATTTTTTGCATTTCTTCTTTTGTTTCTGGTAACTGATAATGAAACCTGTCTATCATTTGATTGATATAATTCTTTTCTTTTAATACACTAAAACTAAATGGAAAATTCAAATCAAAAACAAAAGACGTAAATCTTAAAATTTGATCGGTCTTACTAATTCTATTTCGATTATCTGTTAACTTAAATTCGTAAAAATCTTTTAACATTTGTTCTGATAATTTTCCCGATTCTATCTTCTCAATCTCTACTGGTTCTTGCCAATAAATAGCAACTGCTTCATACATTAAATCTAATTTGTCTGAATCTTTAATGATTCTGCAAAATAACTCCTCTTCTTTGGTCAGTCCTTTGGTTAACTCATATCCATTGTGTTCTTTGACAGCTGTTAGTATAATAGCATCAAACTTATTTTCCTCTATGTATCTTCGGATATAGTCGTCTTTTTTTAAAATTTCTACTCCAGCTTCTCCATGATCAAATTTCAAACTCGTATCTAATGCAATAGAAGTCGTATTTTTATCAAATATTTCATATTGCTTAAATCGACCTATGTCATGAAGTAATCCAATGAGTTCTGCTAAATCGATTTGTTCTTTTGTTAATTGTAAATTTGTTGCGAGTTCTCTACTAATTTTAGCTACTCGCATAATATGTTCTAATTTTCTGGGTGCTCTTGGATTATCTATCTTTTGTTTTTCTACAAAATGTACTAGTTCATTTTTAGCTCTTTGTATGTCTATCATTTATTTTCTCCTTTTCTATATAAGATGATTCGTCTAAAAATTTTTTTACTACTTTATAAATTTGATTCACTTTTTCTTGTGTTTTTTGATCTTTAAATTGAAATCTTTGATAAATTTTATCGAAATATCCTTTTTCGTTTATCATTGATAAACTATGTTTATCATTAAAATCAAATACATAGGCAAAATGACTAACTAATACATCAACTGCATTTTTTCTTTTTTCATAGTCAATTTCTTGATTTTTCATAAATTGTTCATAAATTTCTTCTGTCATTTTTTCTTTTTCGATGTCTTTACTTCCAAATGCTGTTTCCTTATTTTCGAAAGATAACATATATATAATATCTATTTTATCCGCATCACGAATAATCTTTGAATGTAGTAATTCTCTATCATTTTCCACTTCTATTTTTTGTTTACTTCGATTATGATTTAAAATTGCTTTTTTTATAATTTCATCATATTGGTCATCTTCTATAAATTTTCGAATCATACCTTGTTCAAATAACAATTTTGCACCAAATTCTCCATGATTTATACTATCTTTATCGATAAAAGTATTGTATCTTTTTACTTGTTCAAATCGACCAATGTCATGTAACAGCCCAATTAACCAAGCTAGTTTCATTTCTTCTTCTGGTAAATTCTTATTGGTTGCAATTTCTTTTGCTATATTGGCAGTTCTTTCAATGTGCCCAATTTTTATACGGATTTTGTCATTTGTTACATCATAATCACTGACATATTTTTTAAATTCCTTTTTTGCTTTTTGTATTTCAATCATGTTTTCACCTCTTGTTGTTCATTGTATCATTTTTATTTTTTTTATTCAAGAGTTGAAACCATGCACTTTTTGTTATATAATAGATAAAGTTATAATCGAAAGGAGAACCTTATGGAATATAAATTTAATGAAATCGAGAAAAAATGGCAAAATTATTGGGAAGAAAATCATACTTTTTTTACCGATGTATGGGACTTCTCAAAACCAAAATTTTATGCCTTAGATATGTTTCCTTATCCTTCTGGACAAGGTCTACATGTAGGACACCCAGAAGGCTATACAGCAACTGATATCATGTCAAGAATGAAAAGAATGCAAGGATACAATGTATTACACCCTATGGGTTGGGACGCATTTGGTCTTCCAGCAGAACAATATGCCATCAAAACAGGGAACCACCCAGCTGGTTTTACTGCTAGCAATATTGATACTTTTAAAAAACAATTAAAAATGCTTGGTCTTTCTTTTGACTGGGATAAAGAAATTTCTACTTGTGATCCAGATTATTACAAATGGACACAATGGATTTTCAAGCAATTATATCAAGATGGACTTGCTAAGCTCGTTGAAATGCCAGTTAATTGGTGTGAAGAATTAGGTTGTGTTTTATCCAATGATGAAGTAATCAATGGAAAAAGTGAAAGAGGTGGTTTCCCAGTTGTTCGTAAAAACATGAAACAGTGGGTATTAGACATTCCTCAATATGCTGACATTTTATTAGATGGATTAGATGATATTGATTGGCCAGAATCCACCAAAGAAATTCAAAGAAATTGGATTGGTCGTAGTGAAGGTGCGGAAGTAAAATTTGTAGTAGCTGATCAAGAAGATCTAAATTTTACTGTTTTTACTACTAGACCTGATACTTTATTTGGAGCAACTTATTGTGTGTTAGCACCTGAATTAGATTTGGTTGATCGTATTACAACACTCGAACAAAAAAGTGCAGTAGACGCTTATAAGAAAACAACTGCTAGTAAGTCAGATTTAGAAAGAACGGAACTAAACAAAGATAAAACAGGTGTATTTACTGGAGGATATGCCATCAATCCTGTCAATGGCAAAAAAATTCCTATTTGGATTTCTGACTATGTTTTAGCAAGCTATGGAACTGGTTGCATTATGGCTGTTCCAGCTCATGACCAAAGAGATTATGAATTTGCTTCTAAGTTTGGAATTGAAATTATTCCTGTATTAGAAGGTGGTGATATCTCCAAAGAAGCTTTTTCTGGAGACGGCCCTCATATTCATTCTGATTTTCTAAATGGATTGCATAAAGAAGATGCTATTTCTAAAATGGTTGATTGGTTAGAAGAACACCAAATTGGTACAAAAAAGGTGAATTATAAACTTCGTGAATGGATTTTTGCAAGGCAACGTTATTGGGGAGAACCAATTCCTATTGTATATGTCGATGATGAAATGAAATCTTTAGCTGATTCTGATTTACCATTAGTTTTACCTAAATTGGAAGATTATGCTCCATCAAAAGAAGGAAATTCTCCTCTTGATAAAGCAACTAATTGGGTCAATACTCTCATCGATGGTAAACCTGCAAAACGTGAAACTAGTACTATGCCAGGTAGTGCTGGATCAAGTTGGTATTTTTTAAGATACATTGATCCTAAAAATCAAAATGAATTGGCTAACAAGAAATTATTAGAATATTGGTTACCTGTTGATTTATATGTTGGTGGTCCAGAACATGCAGTTGGACATTTACTTTATTCAAGATTCTGGAATCAATATTTGTATAACAAAGGTATTGTTCCTGTGAAAGAACCATTTGCTAAACTTCGCCATCAAGGTATGATTTTAGGTACAAATGGTGAAAAAATGAGCAAGTCTAAAGGTAATGTTATTAATCCAGATGATATGGTAAATCAATATGGTGCTGATAGTTTAAGAGTTTATGAAATGTTTATGGGACCAATTGAATCAGCTAAGCCTTGGGATCCAAATGGAATTGATGGTTCTAAAAAATTCTTAGATCGTGTTTGGAGATTATATACAGAATCTGGAAAAATCAAACAAGAAATGAATTCAAATTTAGAGAAAATCTATCATTATACAGTTAAAAAAGTTACAAATGATTATGAAACGATGAATTTTAATACAGCTATTTCACAAATGATGATTTTTATGAATCATGCCAATAAAGAAAATATCCTCCCTCTTTCTTATGCAGAAGGATTTTTGAAATTATTGAATCCAGTTGCACCACATATTACAGAAGAATTATGGAATATTTTAGGGCATACTAATTCTATTTCTTATGAAAAATGGCCAGAATATGACGAAGATAAAACACTAGCAGATGAAATAACTCTACCAATTCAGTTTAATGGTAAATTAAAAGCAACGATTCAAATTATTCCTGATGAAGATGAAAGTCTTGTAAAGAAAAAAGTTCATGATATAATTGATTCTAAGTTGGAAGATAAAATGATTGTCAAAGAAATTTATATTAAAAATAAAATTTACAATATTGTTGTGAAATAATAATTGATAGCCTATTAGGATTGTTCTATAACCATTCTAATAGGCTCTTATAATCCTTGTACTTTTGTGTTCATAGAATAGATTTCCTCTTCTTGTTTTTCTATTTTGTATTCACAAAGGTCGATTCTTACTTGTTGTTTATCCATTTTTTCATTATGTGTTGTAAAGGCTTCAAATAGTGCTTTTAGTTTGTCTCCATGTTCATATTCTATGACTGCCACACTTCTACCAATACTTCTTGTTTCTTCTTCTAAATTGTCTACTTTTGTTTCTAAATACTTTAGTTTTTCTTTCAGTTCTCTTAAGTCATTCTCTAATTGTTCTACTTGTATTTCTAAACGTTTCATCGCTTGTTCTAACTGCTCTACTCTTGTTTCTAAATGTTGCATTACTTCTTCTAGTTGTCCTACTTTTGCTTCTAAACGGTCCATCGCTTGTTCTAACTGCTCTACTCTTGTTTCTAAATGTTGCATCACTTCTTCTA
>JAAVZN010000032.1 GCA_022791675.1 Clostridia bacterium
ACTCTAAAATTAAAGTAGCCTTTCTATGTAGTCTTTTAGTTGAGATAAAGGGTATTTATACCTTAAATCTTCCACATAAAAGTAATTACATTCATTAAAGAATAAAAATAAAGTATCTTTAATGATTACTCTATGTGGTTCTACATATGCTAAGTTTGTATGTTCTATAATTCTTAAACAACCTTCTAATATCATTTCGTGTTCAAGTTTTATAGCATTCAAAAGGCATTAAAAAAATCAACCTTTACAGTTGATTTTTCAATACTTCGCCAAAGTGCGACGATTTTACTTAATGGAGCCAATAGGCAGAATCGAACTGCCGACCTACAGGTTACGAATCTGTTGCTCTACCAACTGAGCTATATTGGCATTTTCTTGATTTTTGTTTATATTTTAAGCTATTTGACAACTTTTCCCTACCTTTTTATTTGTCTATTTTTCCATACAAAAAGTTGTCAGTTTTGATAAAGCAATTATACTACATTCTTTTTCAAAAAGCAAGCAAATATCGAGTCTAATCTTTAAAATAAGAATCCAAAGCATTGATAGCACCTAATAAATAAATTTTTTTCATACACTTTTTATTCTTTTCTATCCATTCCATTTCTTCTTGTGAAAATGATTCTTTATTCTCTTGAATTCTCTCATCAATAAATTTTTCCAAAGTTATACTTTCCATATCCAAACTCCTCTTTCGCATAAAAAATATTATACAATATCGCAAAAAGAAAAACAAATCCCATTTTCGACAAAAAAACTCATAGTACGACAAACCATGAGTTTTAATTTTTTTTACAATTTGGATAGATTTTATTTCTTAAGTCATGCCATGAACTACCACTAATATACTTTAAACTTTCAGAATTAAGTAAATTATTTTCTTTGGCATAATAATTCCATTCATTGATCGTAGGGAATTCTACAAAATCATTCGTAATTTTTCTTAAATATTTTAATGATTCAATATATTTTTCATACATAACATTATCATCATGATACTGCCTTTCATTTTGATAATAAAAATTCACTAAATCATTACATTTTTTACTTATTTTTCTTGTCATTTCCGAATTCAATCCATATACCTCTATCGTTGCATGTAATTTTTCTTGCATCTCTTCAAATTCATCTATCATTTGTATCACCTCGTTAAAAACTTATCATATTACATTTTAAAATACTAGATACTACAAATGTCATTTTGTGTCGTTTTTCATACTATTAATTCAAAAAATAATATCTTTTGAAATAAACCATTTTTTCATCTTTATTTCTTTTACTTTCCCATTTTGTTTTTAAATGATAACCATTTTCCTTCAATTCTTTTATCCTTAAAGCAAACTGTGTAATTCCTAAATCCCTATATGCTTCCCAGCTTGTAATACTTCCAAACCTTTGTATATAATCAATTATTTTTTGCCTTTGTGTATTTTCCATATCTTAATCACTCCCCCCCTTTATTGATCGTACATATTGTTCTTTTTATCTTTTTTGGTATTTTATCGTACATATTGTTCTTTGTCAATATTTGGTTGAGAATTTTTTTTAATTATTTTTTTATTCCTTATCTCCGTAGTAAAAGATTTTTTTAGTTTTATAAATATTTTCTTTACTAATCGAACGATTTGTTATATAATCGCATTATAAACTTAAAGGGAGATTGATATGAATCGAATCAAAGAATTACGAAATGAAAAAGGTTTACTCCAATCTGATGTAGCCAAATATATTGGTAAATCTGAAAGAATTGTTGGTTTTTATGAAAACGGTGAACGAGATCCTAATACTGATACTTTATTAAAATTATCAGAATTATTTGACGTGTCTGTAGATTATATTTTAGGAAAAACTAACACCAAAAATACCAAATCCATCAGTCTTGATGATATTGATATTGCCTTTGCCAGTGGTATTCGAGGTTTGAATAAAGAAAATCAAGAAACGCTCAAAGATATTATGAAAGGACTACTTGCTAAACAAGAATTAGAAAATCAAGAAGAGGATTAAACATGGAAACTACTCATTTATATAATAAAATGGAAGAACAAAACATTCATTATATAAATCACGAATTACTTTTTACCAAAGGTGCTATCGCTCATTGTGATGACTTAACAGCCATTGTTGTTGATGAAAAACAAGTAAAAAGTCAAGCAAGTGAAAATACTGTCTTAATACAAGAATTAGGTCATTATATGGCTGGTGCATATTATCATACGAATAGTCCATATCAATTAATTGAAAAAATGGAACATAAAGCAGATAAAAAAGCTTGGGAAGAATTTTTTCCTTATGAAGAAATAAAAATGTTAATGAAAAGAGGCCTAACTACTGTAACTCGGTTTAGCCGAGTATTACAATGTAGAAGCCTCTTATATGTCTAGATGTCTAAATTATTATTATAATCAATATCATGGTTTTGAATCACATTCTGATTCAAACTTTTAATACATTCCTTCCATGCCTGCTGGCATTCCTGTATCATGCCCACAATTGCAACCTTTTGGTTCTGGAGCATCTGTCACAATACTTTCTGTTGTAAGTACCATAGATGCAATTGATGATGCATTTTGTAATGCACTTCTTGTAACTTTCGTAGGGTCTACAATCCCTGCTTTTTTCATATCCACATATTCTTCTTTGCTAGCATCAAATCCAATACCAACTTCAGATTTTTTCACCTTATCTACAATTACTGCTGGTTCTAACCCGCTATTTCTTGCAATTTGTTTCACTGGTTCTTCTAACGATTTTAATACAATTTTTGCACCTAATGCTTCCCCGCCTTCTAAAGAACTAATTAATTTCTCAACTTTAGGAATTACATTGATTAATGCGGTTCCTCCACCTGCTACAATTCCTTCTTCTACCGCTGCTTTTGTAGCAGACAATGCATCTTCAATTCTTAATTTTTTATCTTTCATTTCTACTTCTGTTGCTGCTCCTACGCCAATTACCGCTACACCACCAGCAATCTTAGCCAATCTTTCTTGTAATTGTTCTTTATCATATTCACTTTTGGTTTCTTGAATTTGTGCTTTTATTTGTCCTACTCGATCAGCAATTTGTTGTTTATCACCATTTCCATCAACTATAATGGTATTCTCTTTTTGTACTTTTACTTGTTTTGCTTTTCCTAATTGACTAATTGTAGTATCTTTTAATTCTAATCCTAAATCTGATGTTATAACTTCTGCACCTGTTAAAATCGCAATATCTTCAAGCATTGCTTTTCTCTTATCTCCAAATCCTGGTGCTTTTACTGCAACTACATATAACACTCCTCTTAATTTGTTTAAAATTAAAGTAGATAATGCTTCTCCTTCTATGTCATCACATATAATCAATAATTTTCCAGATTCTTGCATAATTGCTTCTAATAATGGTAACACCTCTTGGATATTACTGATTTTTTTATCGGTTAATAAGATATAAGGATTATCCAAAACCGCTTCCATCTTCTCAGTGTCTGTTGCCATATATGGTGATAGATATCCTTTATCAAATTGCATTCCTTCTACTACGTTTAATTCTGTATTCGATGTTTTAGATTCCTCAATTGTAATAACCCCATCTTTGGATACTTTTTCCATCGCATCAGCAATTAAATTTCCAATTTCTTCATTGTTGGCTGAAATACTTGCAACTCTTGCAATATCCTCTTTTCCATTAATATCTGAACTAATTTCTTTCAATCCTGCTACTGCTGTTTCAACAGCTTTATCAATTCCTCTTTTGATTGCCATTGGATCAGCTCCTGCTGCCACATTTTTTACCCCTTCTTTGATCATACTTTGTGCTAAAACAGTAGCTGTTGTTGTTCCATCTCCAGCCACATCATTTGTTTTAGTTGAAACTTCTTTTACTAAACGAGCTCCCATATTTTCATATTTATCTTCTAGCTCAATTTCTTTTGCAATTGTAACACCATCATTTGTAATAAGTGGTGCTCCAAAACTTTTATCTAATACTACATTTCTCCCTTTAGGTCCTAATGTTACTTTTACTGTATCTGCTAATTTGTTTACTCCTTCTACTAAAGATTTTCTTGCTTCTTCTCCAAATTTAATGACTTTTGCCATTTTATTTCCTTCCTTTCCTAACAGAGATTTAAAAAGAAATTATGAACATTTCTTAAAACCTCTATTTTAATTATTTTTTAGTGAATTCTTATTGCTATTAGGAACTTCCTTCCATTCCCTTATCTGTTTATTGTAATAAGAAAAATTAAAAATCTTCTTATGATTTATATCAATCTCATTCAACTTTTGTATTATTCAACAATTGCTAAAATGTCATCTTGTTTTACTATAATGTATTCTGTTCCTTCGTATTTAACTTCTGTTCCAGAATATTTGCTCACAATTACTTGATCTCCTTTTTTTACATTAACTGGCTCTAACGTTCCTTCTATCTTTTCGCCTGGTCCAACTTCAATTACTTCTGCTATTTGTGGTTTTTCTTGTGCATTCCCAGCTAATATAATCCCACTTTTCGTTGTTTCTTCGCCTTCTTTCATTTTTATTAATACTCTACTTCCTAATGGTTTAATCATTCTATTTTCCTCCCTTTCTCATGTTTTGATCTAGTTTAAAAAGTTACTTTTAAACGAAATCTCTTTTTGTTTTTTCACATTAGCACTCTCACTAATGGACTGCTAATACTTTATACCCTTTTTGTTTGCTTGTCAATACTTTTTTTACTTTTTTCACAGAATGTTCACATTTTATTATATTCATTAACCTTTCAGCATAGTACTAATATTTTAGCTTGATTTTTCTTGATAAAAAAGATATAATACAGTCATGAAAAAATTAGTTGTGAATCATAAATACAATGGAAAGAAATTAAATAAATTTTTATTAGAAAATATACCTTCTCTTTCTTCTAATCTTTTTTATAAAACTTTAAGAAAAAAGGATATTAAAATTAATCAGCAACGAGTTTCAGAAAATGTTACTGTTTTTGAAAAAGACGAAGTGTTAGTATATATTTCAGATCATCTATTAAACCAAACTTTACCTTTGAATGTTTTTTTTGAAGATGAAAATATTTTGGTTTTAAATAAACCTTATGAGCTTGAAGTAACAGGTGAAAATAGTTTAACTAGTCTTGTTCATCAAAATTATAGCAATTGTGCCTTTCAACCTATGCCTTGTCATAGAATTGATCGAAATACGACTGGACTTGTTTTATTTGCTAAAAATGAATCTGCCTTGAAGATTCTTTTGAATAAATTTAAACATCACGAAATTGAAAAACATTATCTTGCTTTCGTTTCTGGTCACCCTCCATCTCGTAATAAACGTTGTGAAGCCTATTTGTTTAAAGATACCAAAAAAGCTCGTGTCTATATTTCGGATCAATTTAAGAAAGGATATCAAAAAATTGTTACCACTTATCATGTTTTAGAAAATTATGATAATAACACCTCTCTTTTAGATGTTGAAATTGAAACTGGTAAAACTCATCAAATTAGAGCACATCTTTCTTATTTAGGTTTTCCTATTATTGGGGATCGGAAAATATGGTCAAAATCTAATGAATAAAAAATTTGGAAAAAAATATCAGATGCTTCGTAGTTATATTTTAAAATTTAATTTTTGCACAGATAGTGGATTTTTAAATTATTTGAATGGAAAAAGTTTCGTTTTGGAGGATAAAAAATGGAAGATATAACAATTCGTGAATTGCCAATTGAAAAATATCATGAATTAGAAAATATTTTGGAACAACAACAATTATACCATTATCATTTAAATGGTCCTTATTCTGATAGATTTTTGGAAATTAATGCTGAAAAATTCAAATGCTATATGGAAAAAAAGCCCGCTTTTATTACTTATATCGCAGAAGTCAATTATCAAATAATTGGATTTACTTCTGCGAATATCAATCATCATAAAGAAGCTTTTATCGAGGATCTATTTGTTACTGAAAATTTTAGAAAACAACAAATTGGTCATAAGCTTTTTCGTTCTGTTTTAACTTGGCTTGAAAAACAAAATGTCAAGTCTATTGAACTTCATGTTTCAACAGGTAATGAGAAAGTTATTCCATTTTATGAAAATTTCGGATTTAAACTTACAGGATATTCTTTAGAAAAAAGATAAGTCATTGTTCTTTTTAATCCTTTCGAATTCATAACATGAATAATAGAAAATTTGATTAACTTACTACCAACTTCATTATGAATATTAGATAAGTTTTTAAATTAATCGTATTTGCTTTTCATATACCTGGTACTAACATAACAAAATCCTTCCTTATTTTAAATGACAAATAGATTAAAAAATTCTCTTATCTAATCAAGTTTCAATGTATATACTTGTTTTATTTTTCACTTGCAATTACGCTAATTAGTTAAATTTAAAATATTTCGAATTACTGATTCGTAGTTCTTTACAACTTTTTTCTCTCATGACGATTGATACAAATATCAATCAATTTACTTAAGTATATCATAATTTTTATAAATTGCAATAATAGTAATCTTGAGCAAATAATAAAAGCACCACATATACTCTGCCAAGCTTTGTGATGTTTTAACATATAATTTATATGGTAGCACACATTTCTGTGTCTCTCATTTTCTATCTTTAGAATACAGACATTTTTTTATTTTTCAAATATCATTTTAAAAATATTATTACAACTTCATATCTTTACACCTCATTTGATTTTTATGTTAAATTGTAGTATAATTCTTTTGTAGCAGTTTAATATTTCATTTTTAATTTTAAGGAGGTAATCTTATGTCTCATTTTTCAGCACAACAGGAGCGGACAGCTGTTTGTTTAATTTGTCCTCAACGTTATAAAAAGCAATTTGGCTGTCGTAAGAAAAACTGTAGTGTAAAATATCAGAACAATTTGCGGAAAAGCAAAAAATTTCATAAAGAAATTTTAGAAATTTGTCACTGGTTATATGATGACACTCTATGTTACTTTAAAATTAAAAACTAACTGGCAGTAGTACTGTCGAGCTATCTATTAGCCCCATTCTCGAAAGAGTTTGGGGCTTGTCTTTTTTATAAGCACTATGCAATAATATATGAAGGATTTGCACCTTCGTATCCAGTCACATAGTAAAAAACTAGCTATAAAGTAAATCTATGCTAGTTTCAGTACACACATATTTCGCATCGTCACAAATACTTAGCAAAGGAAGTAAATAATTTTATTTTAAATAGATAAGCCAAGGAGTATTTATATACAAAAAACTCCCTGGCTCACTTTTTGTAGTGCTTAATCTAACCATTTATTTTCAAGATAATAGAATCCAATAACTAATCCAATGATTAGCAAAATCCACAAGATCCAAAAAATTACAATTTCAGTTCCTGTTTCTAGAGCTTCTATTGTCTCTGCAATGGTTTGACTTTTGTAAAATTTTGTATTATTAATGGTGTTTTCTTTCAATGAAGTAAAAATTGTTCCACGAAATTCTGTTTCTGTACCATAGTACACATTCCTTTTATGATAGCCAGTCTTAACAATTTCAAGTTGATGACTTGATGGAAATGGGATTTTTTCATAAGCAAACTCAATATCAAGAAATGAAATTTTGTTTGCTGTCTTGCTTTCTGTTCTCATGGTATCCCAAGTCCAGTAGTATTCTATTTCTGTCTTTGTATGAGTTTTACCTTTAGAATCAGTGTAAGTCCTCGTAACTTTTCGAGAATGTCTCCTATATTCCTGTTCTTCTTTTTTGATATAGGAATATTTTCCTGAAACTTCTGGATATGAAACTGGGTCAAGCGTTTTTAATTCTCCATATACAAATGCGTAACCAACGTTCGTTTTCATTCCATATTCAAACAATTCTTTATCATCATCAATTTGAGTTGCTGTGTCATATACTTGATAATCTTCAAGTAAACGTTGTCGTATTTTTTCGCTAATAGCAAATCCTATTATAAGCATCAAAGCGACAATTACGACACTAGCTATAACCTCCCTTTTCTTTATTTCCATATTCCTACCTCATTATCTTTCAATCAAAAAGATTAGTTGGTGCATCTTCTGAAACATCATAAGAGAGTTTCTCAAATTCCACTCTTTCATAACCTGTTAAAGAAAGGAAGAATTTACGAATCGGATGCAGTGTGTATGTGTTATAGCGGCTTACTGTGGTGTTATAGGCAGTTCGTACATCACGGATGTTGTTTTCTGTCATAGATGATTCTTTCATAAACTCTTTGTAGTTGTCTTGACTTTTTAAGTCTGGATACTTCTCCACTACAAGATCAATTATTCCATTGATTTCATTTACATTCGTATCTGTAAGGCTACCGTCTTGTGCTTTACGAGCATTTACAACATTCAAGAGTGTTTCTGCTTCATGCTTATCATAAGCTTTAATAGCATCTGCAAGAGTCGGATATAAATCTGCTCTCCGTTTTTCTGCAACTTTGATATTTGACTTTGCTTCTG
Organism: Clostridia bacterium; assembly: GCA_022791675.1. Lineage (GTDB taxonomy): Bacteria > Bacillota > Clostridia > TANB77 > CAG-508 > CAG-269. The sequence continues at coordinate 8,436 of JAAVZN010000032.1, forward strand.
TTACTTTTTCTCCATAAGCAATAGCATTTCCTGCTACAGAGTTAACTCCTACAATCACAGCAAGAATAGCTGCTACAGCTGATACAATAGCAATTACTACAGTTTTGTTAAATTTCATAATGAGATCCTCCTGTTAAAGACAATTGATGATTAATACATTAGTTACAACAATATTCAGTTTTTAAGTTACCAATAACAAAATTTTACTAAGTTTTCACCTCCTAAAATTATTTGAGTAAAGTTTATAAGCACCACATATTTCAAAAATAAAAATGCTATAATATTATTGTAATATATTTTACATAAAATGTCAAACTAGAGAATTATATCATGTATTTAATATATGATAAAATCACCTTGAAAGTTTGTAAACGAATATTTCACCTTAACTGTATAAAAATGTAAAAAACAGACAAAATAGAAAGGTGGAATATTTAATGTTAAAACAAAAAGATTTAAAA
>JAAVZN010000033.1 GCA_022791675.1 Clostridia bacterium
ATTGCATTTGTTTCTTTAATCCATCTTTGAGGAGACATAGTAAAATAATGAGTACCTGCTTCTGATTTAAAGGTGTCGATTTCGACCCCTTTGATATTTGGATTGTGCATTTGTTCCCAAAGTGCTAAAAATTCAATATTTGTTTTTGCTCTTAACCAGTTTTTTATAACATCTTTAGGCTCAATTGGATTTTTATATCGTGCTAAATCTGTTAAAGAGATATAATCTACATTTCCAATTCTAATAACACTAACTAAATTATCTTTTACTTTCATTTGTGCTTTTATGAGTTCTTTCTTCATAAACATCACTTCCAATCTCTATAAACTTTGTATATATTTTAAAACAAATGTTTGTATCTGTCAAGTAAAAAACTAAATATAAATAAATTCTTTTAATATAATTTCTTCAACCAAACTTTTATAATTATTCATAAGCCCAGTCCATTTTAAACGGTCAGTATTCTTCAAGTTTTCATCAATAGGATTTTTCTTTAACATTTCATTCATAAGTAATTCAACATTACCTTTTACTTGTTTATCAGTTTCAACAATATATTTTCTTAAAATCTTGTTCATAAACATTATTATATAATCAGCTTTCTTATGATTTTTTAAATATTTCAATCTTAAATGCCCATATTTTCCAATAATATAATTATTTTCATAATTTTCCTTCTCTAAATATAAGTTAGGAATAAAATAATCTCCTTCTTTGTGGATAAGTTATCTATCATAATAAAATCCTCCTAAAATTTAATTTCACTACTTTTAGAACTATAATTTTATATCTTTTTAGCTGTCTTTTACAAAATATATTTTTAATAAAATTTAAAGTGTACTTAACTTATTCTTACTGGGTTAGGACTTCTGGCAGAGCCAAAGTCTTGCACTACGAAGATATTTAAAAAGCAAATTGTACTATATTTATAAAATAAAAAGAAAAATATAGCACAAATAATTCACATAAAATGTTGAAAAATAATGCATAAAGTGGTATAGTTATATAAGTATGCCATATTATCTATGATTTGATAATAGTAAAGGAGAAGTATCAATTGAACGTATATGAAATAATTCAAAAGTTTGTAAAGGATAAACATTATGAACAAGACGAACATGTTCTAGGAATTTTATTTTATGGAAGTAGTAAATATGGACTTAATAACTCTAATTCTGATATAGATTTACTAATTGTTTATGATAATTCAGATAATCAAACCAGATTAATAAGAGGAAATGCCATTGTTGATGATACACGAATAGAATATTTTACAAAGACGATAAGAGAAATACATATTAATGTTGAAGAGGATTTTATAACACAGAGTAATGCATCTGTATCTATTATTGGAAAATCAGATATTATATACGAAAAAAATGGTGCTATGCAGGATTTACAAGAACATGTATTAAATAAATTTAAGAAACAGCTTCCACCCATTACAAAAGATAAGGCTAAAGAAAAATTGGCTACAATTAATAATAGAATTGAGAGATTAAAAAAATATGCAGAATCCGAAGAATATGGTTATTATTTTGAACATTTATATAATTTAATAATTGAAATGATAAGAAGACTTTATCATGAGATGAATGGTATACCAAGAATAGAGACTTCTAAGGGGTTTAAATTATATAGAAACAAACAGTATCAAGATATGTTTTCAATTCATAATATTCCAGATTCAACATTTTTAGAGATGTACTTTGAACTTATACAAAATCAAACAATGAATTCAAAAGAAAAGCTTGAAGAATTAATAGACTTTTACAATTATGCCAAAAAGACTGTAGATTTTGATGAATATAATAATTATAGATTTCCTATAAAGAGTAGATATTATGAGAACATATCAATAAATACAGATGTAGATTTAGAAGATATGGAAGTAGAACAAATCCAAATTCCAGAAGAAACACTTAGTGCAGTCAAAAAATTTATGGAAGAAATGAATTATAAAAATGATGAACATTTTTTAGGAATCATTGTTTATGGAAGCAGTTTAACTGGATTTAATACTAAAGATTCAGATATTGATTTACATGTGATTTTTGATAATACCGATCCTAATAGATTGTATAGAGGGAAAAGATTTATAGAAAACGATGGTAAAGTAGTCGAGATAGAATATTTTGAAAAGCCAATATATGAAGAATATTTGATGGCTGAAAACGAATTTTTACATCAAGACAATGCAGCATTATCAATATTAGGAAAAGGGGCTATCGTATATCAAAAAGATGAGTCATTAGCAGAAATCCAAAAGTATGTATTGCATAAATTTAAAGATGATTTGCCTCCGTTAAGTATAGATGAAGCTAGAGAGCAAATTTCAATACTTGATAATAAAATACAAAAATTAGAGAATCTTCTACATGAAGATAGCCCATATTTTTATCATTTCTATCATATTGTGTTAGAAAAAATGAGAGAAGTTCATCATCAAATTATTGGTATATCACAGATTGCAACCGATAAAGTACCTAAAATATATACAGATGCTGGATACAGAGAATCGGTCTGCAAAACAAATCCATCTCCAGATTTTGTAGAAGAATTTTTAAGATTAGTAACAATTGGAAATGATAAAGAACAAATGTTAGAAGATATTAAGGCATTTTACGTTAAAGTCAAACATGGAATAGAATTAGGACAAGAATATAGAATACCAATCGAAAGTAGCTTAAAACATCTATTACTTTATTTAAAGAATGGAGCTTTGTCATATAGTTCTTTACCTATTACATCAGATATGATTGCACTACTGGACAAAAAAAATGGATTAACAACTAAAGATATGACAGATGTTATGCAATTAATTGAATCATTGAAGACAAAAGAATTGGAACTAGGAGGTTAAAATGATTGAATATAAAAAAAGATTTGTTGAAGTAGATGAAATTCTTAAGAATTTGCCAGAAGAAGAATTTAATAAAATTCCAAGTAATTTAATCAAATTAATAAGGGAAAACAAAGATTCTAATTATAGGTGGGATTATGATAAGAGTAAAAAAATAACAGCTCAAAATCTCCATAGAGATACTATTGCTATATTAGCATATATTAATACAGAATTTATATTAGAAAATGAACAGAAAATGTTAATGAGAAAATTTCATTATTTTAATGAATTAAAAAATAAGAAATAGAATGTTTAATTTTTTTAATTCATTTTATTATTATAAAAGCTAGAGAATAGGAAACTCTCTAGCTTTAAATTTTTAATTAACAATAAATTATTTCTTCAACTGAATGTTTATAATTATTCATAAGCCCTGTCCATTTTAATAAAGTGTACTTAACTTATTCCTACTAGGTTAGGACTTCTGGCAGATCCAAAGTCATGCACTACGAAGATATTTCAATAAATATTTTAAAGATTACAAAAGCAAATTGTACTATATTTATAAAAGTATGCTAGAGAACTTATGACTATTTTAAAATATAATAAGTGGGAAAATTTTGAAGAAGTAATGAATAAAGCTAAAAATGCTTGTGAAAATAGTGGTATTACTATGATTGATCATTTTCCTGACATCAGGAAAACGATACAAATGCCTAAAGGTGCAGAAAAAACAATTTTAGATTATAAATTAACTCGATATGCTTGTTATTTAATAGCACAAATGATAGAGTAGTAAATATTTCATATATAATTTTGCCAGAAATATTATCTTCGTAAATATGCTGTATCAAGTTATCAATATCTTTTATTCTTTTTCCATAATGGATTATCCCGAGTAGCTCATTATGTGTAATGTCATTATTATTTAATGAACAAACTAGAATTTATAAAGAATCCAGTAATAGCAGAATTTTTAGGATTTTCATTAGATGATAGTTATACAGAAACAGAATTGGAAACAAGCATAATAAATAATTTGCAAAAATTTTTAATGGAACTTCAGAAAAGGTTATGCTTTTGTAGAAAGACAACAGCATATTCGTACAGAAAAGGGAGACTACTTCATTGATTTAGTGTTCTACAACTATATTTTAAAATGTTTTGTAATGAAAAATGCTATGTGACACTTTTATAGTGCCTTTCTATCATCAAATTTGGAAGAAGAATATTTAATAATGAATGATGAAGTTTTAGAGATTTTAAAGAAATTATTGTGTGCAGTTGATGAACGTTATAAAAAGTCAGGAAAATAAACAAGTTTTTGTTGAAAATATACATAAAATATGGTAAGATTAGTTATAAAATACAAGGAGGTACATGAACATGACCAAGAAGAAAATTTCCAAACGGTCTATTTGGAGGGGAAGTATTATTGCAACTGTATTAGCTATTTTAGCAGGATACATTGTAATGAAGAAAATTTTTGTTATGAAAGGAGAGAAAGCAGGAGAAATTTTATATCAGAGTGACAATGTGATTTTGCAAGTTTTAGAACAAAATAAAAATGCCAAAAATGTGGTGATTTTGGGTGAAGGGTATTCCAAAAGTGTTAATAAAGAAGGAGTAATAACACATTGTGATCCTTTAATGGTTAAGCCAAATACCAAATTATTCAACCAAGATACACAAGTTATCTACGTTTATTATCCATTTGACGTGGAGCAACAGCAAGAACGGCTTGGCATAGCGGGACAAGAAATTGCAAGTTACATTAATGATTACCAAGCAGAAAATATTGTTGCTATTGGACATTCAAAGTGTGGAGTTTGCTTTGCGAATATGGCACAATGGTTAAACAGAAAAATAACCATTGTAACCATTTCTGCACCTTTTAAAGGAACAGTAGTAGCAGATAAGACTTTTAAAGAAACAATGAATTGTTTTGAGTCTAGCATTTATAATAGCATATTTAGTAATCATCAAGTTGATAAAGACATAATTGCTGGTTCATGTTTTTTAGAACAGGCTAACTATAATGGATTAGCAAAGCAAAATCACATTAATATTGTGTCTGCTTGCCAAAAGGAATCGTGCAACTTGATCGATAAGATATTATCTTATATCAATGACAAATACTCAATTGATGGAGATGGTATTGTTCCTTTAGAATCCCAATTAATGGAATATGAAAATACCATTCAGATATTGATAGAGGCTTCTCATGCAACCTCTATGGAGAAAGGAATTGAAGTTGCAAAACAATATATTCCTTGCTTACAATAAATAACAAATAACACAGACAAGAAACAGGGCATTGCCCTGTTTCTTGATTTTATCTGTGCTACCATTTTTCTTTCTGATAAGATACATGTAATTTACATGATCTTATAATGAACATGGAATTTCTTTGCTCTTGAAGCATTCTGCTAAATCGTGTAATAGTTTTTGATGAGTTTTCCATTCATAACAGCATTTATCAATACTATAAGTAGAATTACAACTCCTTTTTTCTACTCCAATCACAGAATGACATTCATTTGATGGAATTAAGAGTCTTCCGCCAGTAGGGCGGTGTTCATAATCAAGTTTACACCCTTTTTCTGTTAGTAAAATACAAGGATTTCTTTTATATCCAAGATCTACAATAGGAGCATCTTGATTTCGTGCTCTAAGAATATAAACACCAAAATTCTGGTAAATTGTTTCTCCATCAACCAAGTCAATGGAAATATATCCTTTCTCTAACTCCTTTTTCAAAAAATTGAAAGAGATTTCCTGAAAGTCATCAGGGCTGAAATGACAGCCACAGCGTTTACAGCATTTGCCACCACATTCAGCACAAATTTTGGTGTTTACATTTTTTGATGTAGAATAATCTTTCTTTATACTCCGATAAGATGGAGACATCAATTCTTCAAACCATTCATAAAATAAAGCATTCATAGTGTTTTTTTCCTCCTGATTTCTAAATGATTTTTACTGCAGTATTGTAAGACAATTAAAACTTTTGTCATTATAACATAAAATTATGTGAATTGCAAACACATTTTTTGAATCTTATGTAATGATTGATTTTTCAACATTTTTGTTAAAAATACTTGAATTATCAACAAAACTATGATATCCTTTATCAAGAATTTAGTGAAATACTAATAAATTTTTATTATCTCCTTTTAGGAGTTGACATATAGTAAAAAACAACAAATATTATTTTATTTAAGGAGGAAATTAATTTTATGGCAAAACGGAAATTAAACACAAAAAGATTTTTGTTACTAATAATTTTTGTAGTAATTTTTGTATTTTTAGTTGGAATTTCTGTTTCAGAGATGACTAGAGAAAAAGAACGATATTTAGTTTTATTTTCTTGTGCAATAGGAATACCATTTACTGCTACAGGAATAGTGGTTATTTGTTTGGCAGAGGCTATAAGAAAAGAAAGAAAGAAACAAGAAATTCAAAACAAAAAGAATTTGTCTTACACAGACTTCAAACAAGTTTATTTTTTCTTGGGACAAACTTATGGAAGTCACATAGACATGATGAGTCAAATTCTTCAAAAAGAAGAATGTAAATTTTATGCTAAACTTGAAACTAATAATAATATACTTTTGTTAGTTAAAGATAAGCATAATGAGGAAGTTTATAAGAAGGAGATAGGAAATTATAGTTATTTCTATTCCCATTTTAAATTCAAAAAATAATTTGCCATATAAAGAGGGAGATTCTGAATGAAAGAATCTCTCTCTTTAGTAATAACGATATTAACCATACAATTTAAAAAAGATGAAAAATAGCGTTGTAAAAAATAGAAAGTTATGTTATAGTATGAAAAGTTAAAATGTATAATTTTTAGCAGAAGATGTAAAATAGAAATAAGGAGGAAAAGAAAATGGAATTAAAAGGAAGTAAGACAGAACAAAATTTAATGGAGGCATTTGCTGGAGAATCACAAGCAAGAAACAAATACACTTATTTTGCAAGCAAAGCCAAGAAAGAAGGATATGAGCAAATAGCAGCCATATTTCAAGAAACAGCAGACAATGAAAAAGAACATGCCAAAATATGGTTTAAACTATTACAAGGTGGAGAAATTAACACAACAGCAGAAAACTTAAAATCAGCAGCAGAAGGAGAGAATTACGAATGGACAGATATGTATGATAGAATGGCAAAAGAAGCAAAAGAAGAAGGATTTGACCACATAGCATTTTTATTTGCAGAAGTAGCAAAAATAGAAAAAGAGCATGAAGAAAGATATAAAAAATTATTAGAAAATGTAGAAGATGGAATCGTATTTAGTCGTGATGGAGATAAAATTTGGAAATGTAGAAACTGTGGACACATAGTAATTGGAAAACAAGCACCAGAAATTTGTCCTGTATGTAGTCACCCAAAAGCATATTTTGAAATCAAAGCAGAAAATTATTAAAAATAAAAGGCATATTCTTAAAATAGAATAGAGCCTTTTTTTAAAATTGAGGCAAAACACTATGAAAATTTATTAATTTGTGATATAAATAAAAGAGTAATATGAATCAAATAATATGTTTTAAGAATGATAATAACCTATTAGAAGATTACTTTTTGGAGTTTTTAAGAATAGGAGAGAAATATGATACGAATTGGAAAAAAAGAAGAAGGAAAAAAATATACCAAAAGACCAGGTTGTTATGTTATAATTGAACGAAAAGAAGACAATAAAATAGCAATTGCAACAGAAGGAAAAATGAAATTCTTTTTAGGTGGTGGAATAGAAGAAAATGAAACAGAAATCCAAGCATTAAAAAGAGAAGTAATAGAAGAATCTGGCTATAGCATGAAAAACATAAAATACTTTGATAAAATTATGGCGTGGGTTGATGGTGGAAAAAGAGGTCCATTAGATGTAACAGCAACATTTTATATTGCTGAATTCAATGAAAAAATAACCGAACCAATTGAAAAAGATCATAAAGTTTTGTGGGTCAACCCAAAAGACGATAAACACAAATTATATCATGAATATCAAAGGTATATACTAGAAGAATATGTAGAAGCAAAACATGAATTTGAAAAAAGTGTAAAAAAGAATCATAAACGAAAATAAAGGAGAAAAATATGCCCAAATTTTTTGTAAGCAGTCAAAACATAAAAAAGGAAGAAATAACTATAATAGGAGAAGATGTCAATCATATAAAAAATGTATTAAGAAAAAAACAAGGTGATAAAATCAACATAAGTAATACAGACGTATTAAAAGACTACTTATGTGAAATCGAAAAAATAGAAGAAAAAGTAATTACTTGTAAAATTGTAGAAGAATTAGAAGCGAAGGCAGAATCGAATATAAAGGTAAGTATATGGCAGGGAATACCAAAAGCAGAAAAAATGGAATGGATCATTCAAAAATCAGTGGAGCTTGGTGTGTATGATATTACACCAATTGAAATGAAAAGATGTGTCGTAAAACTGGAGGAAAAAGATAAAAAGAAAAAATTAGAAAGATGGCAAAAAATAGCAGAAGTAGCTTCGAAACAATGTGGAAGAAATAGAATACCACAAATCAAGGAGGTTATTTCAAGCAAAAATATTTGTCAATTATCTTCCCAATATGATATAGTATTAGTGGCAGACGAGAAAGAGAAAGAAAATAAATTGCGATATGAATTAGAAAAATTAAAAAAAATTGAAAAAGAAGAATTAAAAATTGCAATTTTAATTGGACCAGAAGGTGGAATAGAAAGAGAAGAAATCGAACGATTAAAAGATGAAAAAATAAAAACAATAACCCTAGGAAATCGAATTCTAAGAACTGAAACCGTAGCATTGAATATACTAAGTATTATTATGTATGAACTTGAAAAGTAAAATACAAAAAGGTAAGAATAAAACAGTGAAAGGAAGGAAGAAAAATGACAAAAGAATTAATGACAAAGGAAAAAGGAAAAACAAAAAACAAAAAACTTCCCAAAGAAATATCTCAAGAGATCTTAAAAAAAATATTTAGAAATCTATTAAGAGCAGTAGGAATAATGTTTTATTTTATGATCTTAAACTTGGCTTATTTTACCATGCAACAAGAAAGATTGTTAGGAGATATCGAAGTATTTGCAGGAGCTTTTTTGGTAGTAGGAATTGTGCTTTTAGAAAGAGCCTACAAAAAAGATGAAGGAAGTATTGCAGTAACAGGAATGGAATGTTTATTTTTATCCTTACATAGTTTATCGATTATGCATGTAATTACATTATTCAAGTATGATTTTCAATTTTATTTATTAACTTCTTCGTATGTATTTTCAATTTACTATGTATTCAAAGCAATTATTTTATACACCAAAGGAAGAAAAGATTATTTAAACAGCTTAAGTGATATTTCTGAGATTGTGAAAAAAGAAGAGCCAATAAAAAAAGAGGCAAAAAAAAGAAATGATGAAAACGAAGAAGAAAAAGAGGTAGAAAAATGATTAAAAGTATGACTGGATACGGAAAAGCCAACCTTACCAAAAAAAGTAAAGAATATCAAGTAGAAATTAAAAGTGTAAACCATAGATATTTAGATCTATCAGTAAAAATGCCTAAAGTTTTAAGCTACTTAGAAGAAGAAGTAAAAAAAGAAATAGCAACACAGGTTAAAAGAGGAAAAATTGATGTTTTTATTACATTTCAAAACGATTCAACCGAAGGAAAAGAAATAAAAATCAATACAGAATTAGCTAAAATTTATATTGATGAATTAAAAAAATTAGCAGAACAAGAAAAAATTTTAGCCAATATAGAAGTAACCGAGATTTCAAAATTTCCTGATGTTTTAAGTATTCAAAATAAGCAAGAAGATGAAACCATTAAAAAAGAACTGCTAGAGACAGTTGCTTTGGCAACAGAAAAACTAGTTCAGATGAGAGGCGTAGAAGGAAACAAAATAGCAGAAGATTTATTGGGAAGAATAAAAGCAATTCAAAACAAAGTAAAGGAAATTTCTTCTCAATCTACTGGACTTATTGAAGAATATGTAGTAAAATTAGAGGGTAGAATAAAGGAAATACTAAAAAATCAAGAATTAGATGAAGCGCGATTAAACCAAGAAGTTGTGATTTATGCGGATAAATGTTCCATTGAAGAAGAAGTTACTCGATTGAATAGTCATATATCACAGTTTGAAGGGCTTCTAAATTCAGAAGAAGCAGTTGGAAAAAAATTGGATTTTATCATTCAAGAAATGAATCGAGAGACCAATACAATTGGTTCAAAGGCAAATAAATTGGAAATTACCAATGGAGTAATTGAAATAAAAACAGAATTAGAGAATATACGTGAACAGATTCAGAATGTCGAATAATGAAAAAATAAGTGCTATTTGACATGGAAGCTACGGGATAGACATTGAGGAAAGAAATGGAGGGAATGACATGCAATTAGTAAATATAGGTTTTGGAAACATTGTTTCATCGGATCGAATTGTAGCAATTGTAAGTCCAGAGTCAGCGCCAATTAAAAGAATGGTGCAAGAAGCAAAAGACAATAAAACAGCAGTCGATGCAACGTATGGAAGAAGAACAAGGGCAGTATTAATTATGGATTCTGGTCATATTATTTTATCAGCTGTTCAACCAGAAACAGTTGGAGGAAGAATCGATAAATCAATTTCACAAGAATTTGAAAAATAAAAAAGAAAGGAAGTAGAAAAATGATTGTAAAACCAACAGTAGGTCAATTATTAACCAAAGCACAAAACAGATATGAATTAGTCATAGCAACAGCAAGAAGAGCTAGACAAATTGCAGGAGGAGATGAAGCAAGAACAAAAGTAAAAGAAGAATCACCAGTAACATTAGCTGCAAACGAAATAGCAGAAGGGAAGGTAACAATATGTTAGTTATATTATCTGGCGTAGCAGGAGCAGGAAAAGATACGATCAAAAAAGAACTAATTAAGAAGATGGAAAATGTGGAATCACTTCCATCTTTTACTTCTAGACCAATAAGAGAAGGCGATATCAAGGGAGAAACTTATCATTTTGTTAGCCGAGAAGAATTTGAAGAAATGATAAAAAGAGAAGAATTTTACGAATACGATATCCATCATAATCAATACTATGGAACATCAAGAACATTATTAAACGAGAAAATTAGAAGTGGAAAAGTAATTGTAAAAGATATTGATGTAAATGGAACCGAGCATTTGAAAGAATTATTGAAAGAAGATACCAAGGTAATCACGATATTTTTAAGAGTGCCAAAAGAAGAATTAAGAAAAAGATTAGAAGATAGAGTGGACAAGCCTAGTCCACAGGAAGTAGTATTGCGATTAAATCGATTTGATTATGAAGAATCGAAAATTAATGTATATGACTATGTATTAAAAAATGATGATTTAGAAAAAACAGTACAAATTATTCAAACGATTATATTAAATGAACAGAGAATGGAAAAGGAGTAATCGAATGGAAGAAGAAGAGCGATTTTTGGATATTGTGATTCGACAGATATGTGATGAACTGGGGATAAAATTGGAAAAACTGTCTTACGATTGGGTTTTGCAACTTTCTAAAGATGGAAAAATAAGACACATAACCAGAAATCACTTTGATAACAATCCCTATTCAAGTTGTGAAATAGCCAATGATAAATATGCAACTTATGAAGTACTAAAATCTCAAAATGTACCAGTAGTTGAACACAAAATGGTATTTAATCCAGGGACGAGAAGTAAGTATATACCAGAAGAAGGAATTTGGAAAGAAATTGAAAAAGAATTTTCAAAACAAAACCTTCTTGTTGTGAAACCAAATAGTGGTTGGGAAGGAAAAGGAGTAGAACTTTGTCATACAAAAAAGGAATTAGAGATTGCAATTCAAAAATTATTTCAGACAGAAGGAGCGATTAGTATATGCCCTTATTATGAGATAAAAACAGAATATAGAACGTTTTATCTAAATGGCGAAGTTTTATTGATTTATGGAAAAAAGAAACCATTTATTATGGGGAATGGAAAATCAACCATTCAAGAATTAGTGAAAGATTTACATTTACCAGATAAAAAAATAGTAAAAGACAATTTAAAAAACTTAGAAATGGAAAAGATACCAGACGATGGAGAAAAAATAGAAATTTCTTGGAAACACAATCTAAGTGGTGGTGCAAAACCAGAGATGTTAGAAAAAGGAGAGTTGTATCAAGAAATAAAAGAATTAGCAATCAGAGCAGGAAAAGCAGTTCACATTAATTTTGCAACCATTGATATCATTCAAACAACTCAAAATGAATTTTATGTATTAGAAATTAATGCAGGAGTATGTGCTCCTATTTTTGCAGAAAAGGTAGAAGATGGCTACGAAACAATAAAAGAAGTATACAAAAAAGCAATAGAAGATATGTTTTTGTAAAAGAAACAAAGAAAGGATCGAATAAAAAATGAAGAAATATTACTTTACATCAGAAAGTGTAACAGAAGGACACCCAGATAAACTATGTGATACAATATCAGATACCATATTAGATAAATGTTTAGAACAAGATGCTAATGCAAGAGTTGCAGTGGAAACATTTGCTTCAAAAAATCGTATAACCTTAGCTGGACAAATAACCGTTAAAGGAGAAATAAACTATGAAAAAATAGTAAGACAAACGATAAAAGAAATTGGATATGGTAACGAAGAGATAGATATTGATCCAGAAACTTGTCAAGTCGATATCAACATTACAAAGCAAAGTCCAGATATAGCTATGGGAGTAGATGTAGGAGGAGCTGGAGATCAAGGGATTATGTTTGGCTATGCTTCTGATGAAACAGATAACTATATGCCTTATGCGATTAGTATGGCACATCAATTAGCAAAAAAATTAACAAAAGTACGAAAAGAAAAGGTATTGCCTTATTTAAGACCAGATGGAAAAACACAAGTGACAGTTGAATATCAAGATAACAAGCCAAAAAGAATTGAAACAATTTTAATTTCAACTCAACATGAACCAGAAATAGAACAAAGCCAGTTAAAGAAAGATTTGATTGAAAAAGTAATCAAACAAACAGTACCAGTAAATATGATAGATGAAAATACAAATATCTATATTAATCCAACAGGAAGATTTGTAATTGGTGGACCATTAGGCGATACGGGATTAACAGGTAGAAAAATTATAGTAGATACTTATGGTGGATATAGTTGTCATGGAGGAGGGGCTTTTTCAGGAAAAGATCCTAGTAAAGTGGATCGCAGTGGTGCTTATATGATGCGTCATATTGCAAAAAATATTGTAGCAAATGGTTATGCCAAGAAGTGCGAAATTCAAGTGTCTTATGCAATTGGAATGGAAGAACCGCTTTCTATTTGTGTAGATACTTTTGGAACAGGGAATAAAACAGAGGAAGAATTAGTTTCTTTAATTAATGAAAAATTTGATTTAACACCAGATGGAATTATTGCGTATTTGAATTTGAAACAGCCAATTTATACACAAACAACCAATTATGGACATTTTGGAAAAGAAAATCTGCCTTGGGAAAAATTGATAAAAATGTAAAAAAATTTTGAGAGATTAAGCAATCAATATCTCTTTGGAAAAACGTTCCTAACAGAACGTTTTTTGTTTACAGAAAATAAGAAACACCGGTATGAATATTGATGTTTCATAGTATTTCTGATATAAAGTCTAAAAATTAAAAATAAAAACTCTTTCTTTTTTTATAAAATGTGCTATAATATGGTAGGAGGAAAAAGATGGAATTAATGGATTTAAGAAAACAAATAGAAAATTATAAACCATATAATGAGCAAGAGCAAAAAGACAAACAAACCATGTTAAAATATATGGATACCTTTGATAATATCTTAGTAAGGGAAAATGAATTTGCTCACTTTACAGCATCAATCTGGGCAGTTAATCCAGAAAAAACAAAAATTTTAATGGCATATCATAATCTTTACCAAGCTTGGGCTTGGACAGGAGGACATAGCGATGGAGAAGCCAATTTATTAAAAGTAGCCATGAAAGAACTACAAGAAGAAACAGGAGTAAAAAATATAAAGCCTTTAGAAACGGAACCATTGTCGTTAGAAATTTTAACAGTAGATGGACATGTAAAAAGGGGAAAATATATATCATCACATTTACACTTAAATGTTACTTATTTAATAGAAGTAGAGGAAAAAGAAATATTGAAGATTAAAGAAGATGAAAATAGTGCTGTTAAATGGATTCCAATAGAAGAAATCAATCAGTATTCAACAGAAGAATGGATCAAAAAAAATATCTATACTAAGTTAAATGAAAAACTAGCGTATACTAAAAATTAAAAAAGGAGAAAAAATGTACAAAATTGATAAAATTGAAAAAGAGAACCAAAGAATTCATATTGTTGGAAAAATAATGAGTGTAATTTTATATATGATATTAATTCCAATCATTATATTTAATTTTACACTCATCATAAAATCATTTATAAATCCAAATGAAACACCAGATTTTTTGGGATATAAAAGTTATGTCATCGTATCAGGAAGTATGGAACCAACGATTCAAAAAGGTGATGCTATATTTGTTAAAGATGTACCAGAAAAAGAAATCCAAACAAATGATATCATATCTTTTACAATAGGAGAAACCAATGTGACACATAGGATTATACAGATAACAGAAGACAATGGAGTCAAAAAATACAAAACCAAAGGAGACAATAATAATACAGAAGATAAAGAAACGATAACCTATCAACAAATAGAAGGAAAATACCAGTTTAAGATCAATCAATTTGGATTGATCACTCAAATTCTAAAAAGTAAGATAACACTTATTATCTTAGTGTTTATTATTATCTTTATTTCTGTTTATAAAAGTAGAATGGAACATAAAAAACAAGAGAGAAAAGAAAAGAGAAAACAGTACGAAGAAAAAAATCAAGGAGAAAAAGAAGCATAAAACCGTCTAATGGAGGAAACATGAAATTACAAAAAGGACAAGTACTTTATATCAATAATCAAAAATATACTGTTAAAAATATAATAGAATTTAGTAAAAGCCCTTGGATTTGGCAAGAGTATGAAATTGCAGGAGAAAACGATTCTCACAAATGGTTCGTTATAGAAGAATATGAAGATGGACAAGTAAAATATTTTTTATACGAAAATGATATAGGAATGGTAGATATGAAAAAAATACAAGGAGATCGACTAAAAGGTAATTGTGTTCATATTACACAAGAGATAGAAACAACCAAACAAACAGTTTGAATCGTGAAAAAGGTTGATAATATACGTGCTATTTTTACGAATCAAGCAAAAGAAATCATCATAAACTAGAATAAAATGAAATCATTGCTTAATTGATACAATTTGTAAGAAATGGAAACATGAATTTGAATTGTGTCAATGAGCAATTTTTTTATGTAAAATAAAATAACATAATTCGAATCATTAGTCGGTTCATTTGTTCGTTTTTAACTACCAAAAAATGCCAAAATTACTAAACACTGGAAACGATACAAAGAAAAATATTGATATTTGTAACAGAAAAGCAAAGTAAACGTAACAAAATGACAAAAACAATAAAAATATTACAAAAATGTTTCAAAAATATTGCAAAAAAATGAAAAATGTTATATAATAGAAATGCATGGTGTATGTGTGGATAACATAATACACAATTTGATAAAGTTAAATATATAAACTATATTAATAAATAGGAGGAAAAAAGTATGTCTAATTTTATTCAAAACCAAAAACAAAAAGTAATTGCTATGATTATTACTGTAATTATTGCAGTTACAGGAATTCCAGTTGTTTTATTTGCAGCAACTGATACAACCGTACCAGTTATTGTAACAAATGTAAAAGCTGGAAGAGTTAAGGCAGGTACAGAGTTAAGTTTTAACGTAACAGATGACTCACCAATACTTGCTATTTATTATCAATGGGATAAAAACATTGATGCAAACAGCCAAAGGCAAATCCAAAGATTATCAGGAGAACCAACGAGCTATAACTTTAAAATTGTAGTTCCTTTTTCTGATGATTTAGGGTTACATGAATTTAGTATTGCCGCAGTAGACAAATACATGAATGTAACTAGCTGGATTACCATACCATACTATGTGGTAGGGGAAGATGTAGCACCAGGCTATACGGATAAAGAACCACCACAAATCATTAGTGGCGAAGGAGATGAGTATCCAACATCTGGTTCAACCATACCACAAGGAAAAACCCTAAAAATCAGAATGGAAGATGAAAATGGCATCTATTGGTTAGGATATAAATGGGTTAGAGAAAAAACAATGGATTATGCCACAGGAGCAACTTTTGTATATAAACCAGGAAACAATTTTACATTTGTTGCACCACAAGAAACAGGAGAATGGTATATCCAATTTTATGCTGTCGATGGTGCAAACAATATGACAACAGGACGTTGGTCTAGATATATTGTAGCCGATCAAGTTGCACCAGTGTTGACTTTAAATGGTGCAGAAACTATGGACGTACCATTAAATGGAACATTTAACGATCCAGGTGCAAGTTGGACAGACAATACCGATGGAACAGGAATTGTTTATGCAAACGAACAATTAGATACTAGTAAAGTAGGTCCTCAAACTTTAACCTATACTTATACGGATAAAGGAGGAAATGTTTCTAATACAGTATCAAGAATTGTAACAGTAGTAGGAACAAGAAATACATATAAGTTAACACCACCAAGCAAAGTAGATTATCTTGTTAAGGAAGAAATTGATTTAACAGGAGCACAAGTTGAAGTAACAGATACAAGAGGAAATGTATCTTATGTTGAACCAACATTAGAAATGTTTGAAGGATTTTCAACCAGTAAACCTGGTTCCTTTAGTGTACCATTTAAATACGAAGAAGGAATTGTTCTTTATCGATACAATGTTAAAGACTTTATTTCTAATGTTTCAATAGAAAGTATGCCAACGAAAACGGAATATAGACTAGGAGAAAAATTAGATTTAACAGGTGGAAAAATAAAAGTAACTATGGCATCAGGAGCAATAGAAGAAATTGACATGACAGATGACATGATCAAACAATATGATGAAACTTTTATTGGAGAACAAAAAGTAATTATTACTTATAATGAAACCGAGCTTGAAATTCCAATTACAATTCGCAAAAAAGAAATGACAACAAAACAATTAGACATATCTATTCCAGAAGAAAAAGACTTAATTTATGATGGAACACCAAAAACAGTTGCAGTAAAAGCTGTTGAAGGAATATCAGGAATAGGAGAAATAACAGTAAAATATTATCCAATTATCGATGGTGTAGAAGGAGAACCAACTACAGAAGCACCAGTAAATAGTGGAGAATATAGAGTAAAAGTAGATGTAGCAGAAGGACAAGAATACGAAGCAAAAGAAGGATTAGTAGTAGGAACCATTATCATTCGAAAAGCAGAGCAAACAACACCTGCTATTACATTAAGCAAAGATTCTGTTATGATGACAGAAGAAGCACCAGACCTAACACTTAGCAATAGTGTAATGGAAAATGGAACGGTAACATTTACTTCTAGTGATGAGAAGGTAGTAACCGTTGACGAAAATGGAAACATTACATTAGTAGGAGCAGGAAAAGCTGAAATTACAGTAACTTATGGAGAAACTACAAATTATACTGAAAAATCAGCAACCGTTACTTTAGAAGTAACAAGAGATACCTTAGTAGAAAATAATTTTATCATAGAAAATCCAACCACTATTTATGATACAATGGTAAAAGATGCAAAAGTAACCGTTGACGTAGATGGAATAGGAACATTAAGTGTTGTCTACAAACAAAATGGAAGTGTAGTAACACCTATTAATGCTGGAAAATATGATGTTTATGTAAATGTAACAGAAGGAACCAAATATGGAGCAGTAACTGATTTAAAAGTAGGAACCTTAACCATAAACAAAGCAGAGCAAACAACACCAGCAATCACATTAAGTAAAAATACAGTTATGATGACAGAAGAAGCACCAGAATTAACACTTACCAATACAGCAATGGAAAACGGAAAAGTAAGTTATGTTTCTAGTGATGAAAATGTAGTA
>JAAVZN010000034.1 GCA_022791675.1 Clostridia bacterium
ATACCAATGGCAGTATTAAGATACTTAACACCAAAAGAAAAACGAGCTGAACTGGAAGTATTTGGAATGATCAATTGTGTAGCTTAATTATATATATTAATTTTTATATATTTTTGTTTCACATCATTGACACTTATACAGTTTAAAATGGTTGTATTTAATTAAGAAGGGAGATTCACAATGGAAGAAAATGCTTTATTTGGTGGATTACAATTACCACCCGCTCTCTCATCAGAGGAGACACAAAAATTATTAGAAAGTAACAATCGGCAAGCTTTGATTGAGCACAATTTACGATTAGTCGTACATTGCGCTAAAAAATTTCATGGCTCTGTTGAGTTCCAAGATTTAATCTCAATTGGGACAATCGGTCTTATAAAGGCTGTCAATACTTTTGATACTGCAAAAGGAACTAAATTAGCAACTTATGCATCAAAGTGTATTGATAATGAAATATTAATGTACTTTCGGCAAAATTTCAAGTATAATAATATAATTTCCTTAGAAACTCCATTATCAACAGATAATAATGGAAATTCTTTATTCGTATCTGACGTATTTTCAGATTCAAATGCAGAAAAGGCATTTCAGATTGAAGAAAATAGGGAAGTCGTTTCTTGTTTGTACACTTATGCTCTCAACAATTTAAGTAATAAGGAAAAAATTGTCTTTCTATACAAACTTGGAAAAAGAACTCAGCGACAAATAGAGAAATCTATGGGGATCTCACAGAGTTATGTTTCTAGAATCATAAAAAAAATTCAAAAAAAGTTAAAAAATAAAGATGATGAAAAAATTAAAGGAAATGAAGCATTCATATTTCTTATGGAAAATGTTTTTATTCTTAAAATTTCTAGAAAACGGTACAATTTACCTTTCCTAGAAAAGAAATATCAAACTTCTGATAATTATATAGTAATGAAATTTCCTATCTGTGAAGAATCTTTTATTACTATAGCAGAATTACTACAACTGATAATCATGAGGTAATCCTAAACTAGGAACCTCTTACCCTTAATTGAAAGAAAAGAACCTGAAAAATAATTTCTAAGGTTCTTTTCTTTATGATGTTTTTTGACCCCGTCCCAAAAAACATCAATGTCTAAAATGTCTCATTTTTGTAAATATCATAGCAATTCCATATTCATTACATTTATCAATTGAATCTTGATCTTTGATAGAACCACCTGGTTGAATAATCGCTTTTATTCCTGCTTTATGTGCTTCTTCTACACAGTCTGCAAATGGAAAGAATGCATCTGAAGCCAAAACTGCTCCATTGGTTATTCCTTTTTCGATTAATTCTTCACCATGTTCAATGGCTTGCTTAGTTGCCCAAATTCTGTTTACTTGCCCTGGTCCAATTCCAACGGATTGTTTTTGCTTTCCTATTGCAATTCCATTTGACTTTACATATTTAACTATTTTCCAGGTAAATAGTAAGTCTTCCATTTGTTCTGGTGTTGGTTTTGCTTCTGTTACTACTTCGTATTCGTCTAATAACTTTGAATCAATGGTTTGAACAATCACACCACCATTAATTTTCTTAATATCATAAGCATTTTCTCTTTGTTTAACACGAATGGTTGGTAATTCTAATATTCTTACATTTTTCTTTTTCTTCAAAATTTCTAATGCTTCTGCTTCAAAAGATGGGGCTACTATAACTTCTAGAAAAATCTCTTTCATTTCTTCTGCCATTTTTACATTTATTTCTTCATTAACAACTACAATGCCACCAAATATCGATGTTCGATCTGCATTAAATGCCTTTTTCCAAGCCTCATAAATGTCACTACTACTCCCCACTCCACACGGATTTCCATGCTTACAAGCAACTACTGTTGGTTCTTCAAATTCTTTTAATAATTCTAATGCTCCATTGGTATCGTTTATGTTGTTGAAAGATAATTCTTTTCCATTTAATTGTTTTGCGGTTGTCAATGATCCTTCACATTTTCCAACTTCTTTATACAATCCAGCCTTCTGATGTGGATTTTCTCCATAACGCATTTCTTGTACTTTTTCATAGGTTAACGTTAATTTTTCTGGTAGTGTTTCATCTTTTCTTTGTTCTTTTATGTAATTTGCTATCATAGCATCATAGTTTGCTGTATGCTCAAAAACAGCTTGCATTAATCTAAATTTTGTATCTTTTGAAACTTCTCCGTTTTCCTCTAATTCTTTCAAGACAATTTCGTAGTCTTCTGGGTTTGTAATAACCGTTACATCTTGATAGTTTTTAGCTGCACTACGAAGCATTGTAGGTCCACCAATATCAATATTTTCTACACATTCTTCTAATCCTACTCCCTCTTTTAGAATGGTTTGTTTGAATGGATATAAATTAACAACTACAAAATCGATGGTATCTATTCTTAATTCTTCTAATTGTTTTCTATGTTCTGGTTTTTCTCTTCTTGCTAAAATACCTGCATGTACTATTGGGTGAAGTGTTTTTACTCTTCCATCTAAGCATTCTGGAAATCCTGTCAATTCTGATATTTCCATTACGTTTATGCCTTCTTCTTTTAACTTTTTATAGGTTCCCCCTGTTGATACAATTTCAACTCCTTGTTTTTCTAATCTTTTGGCAAATTCTACAATTCCTGTTTTATCTGATACACTGATTAATGCTTTCATTCTCTTTCATTCCTTTCTTGAGGCTTCTCCCTCTTTTACTTACCTGTCGATTATACTATATGTTTTGCTATTTTTCAAGAAAAAATAATGAGTTTATAAAGTTCTAACCTTTCCTTATAAAGAATACAATTAAACAAAAGTATCAAAATGGGGGTTGCTTTATGAAATGTCTATCAATTGAAGAACGTGCCATCAGTTTAGCACAATATATAATCAATTCAAAAGATACGGTAAGAGGAACAGCTAAAAAATTTGGAATTAGTAAAAGCACTGTACATAAAGACGTATCAGAAAGACTAAAGAAAATAAATCCAGGACTTGCAAAAGAAGTTCGAATTATTTTAGATGAAAATAAAGCAGAAAGGCATCTAAGAGGTGGAATGGCAACAAAATTAAAATATCGTCATTTAAAAAACAGAGATTTAGAAGACGGGGATTTAGGGGACGTTCCTTAAAAT
>JAAVZN010000035.1 GCA_022791675.1 Clostridia bacterium
AAAATTAAAAATTAAAAATTAAAAATTAAAAATTAAAAATTAAAAATTAAAAATTAAAGCCCATACGTTTTGTATAGGCTTTGTATTTATTCTTGTTCCAAGTTTGCTATTTTATTGGCACAATCAGAACATATTAAACTATCATTAAAAGACAATAAATTTTCGTTATTACCACAGAAGATACAATTTGGTTCGAATTTTTTTAAAACAATGGAAGAACCATCTACATATATTTCAATAGGGTCTTTTTCAACAATTTTAAATTGATTACGAATTTCTATTGGAATAACAACTCTACCAAGTTCATCTACTCTTCTAATAATTCCAGTTGATTTCATATAATCATCCTCCTTAAAAGTTATATTTTTACAATCCTTATGCTCATAATATATCACAAATAAAAATGTAGGTCAATTAAATTGTAATAAAAAATATAGAATAGAATAAAATTATTTAGGTGATAACATGCTAAACACAATATGGCCTATTTTTATTTTAATATCTTTTTTATATGCTATTTTTGCTGGGAATTTAGAGCAATTAAATAGTAGTATTTTTGCAAGTACAAATGATGCTATTAAGCTCTCGATTGAATTACTGGGAACCATGTGTTTATGGAATGGTATCATGCAAGTAGCTAAGAAAACAAGTCTGATTCATAAATTAACAAATTTCTTAAATCCTATTATAAAGATATTGTTTCCAGAAATGAGAAAAAATAAACAAATTCAGCAAGAAATTTCAATGAATATGGTTGCGAATATTTTAGGATTGGGCAATGCAGCTACACCATTGGGATTGAAAGCAATGAAATCCATGCAAAAAGAAAATCCACAAAAAGATACCTTAAGTAATTCGATGTTAGTTTTCATTGTTTTAAATACAGCTTCGATCCAAATTATACCAACAACCGTAATTGCTATTCGAAATTCAATGGGGTCAAGTAATCCAACCAGTATCGTTTTTCCTACTTGGATTGCTACCATAAGTGCAACTACCATACGGCATTATAGTTACATTGTTGTTATTGAAAGTAAAACATAATAAATGAAGGAAGTTTTTATATGCAAATCATTAGTTTTTTATCTAATTTAGCTATGCCATTGGTTATATTATTAATCGTTACTTATGGATTAATTGAAAAAAATAAAGTTTTTGATGACTTCTTAGAAGGAGCAAAAGAAGGATTGGAAATGGTAATTCATATTTTGCCAACTTTAGTAGGATTATTTGTAGCAATAGGAGCCCTAAGGAGTTCGGGAATTCTAGATAAGATTATTTATTTTACTACACCTCTTTTAAGTATGATTCATTTTCCTAGTGAAATTATGCCACTTGCTATGTTAAGACCAATTTCAGGGAGTGGATCGATAGCAGTAGCAACTGATATTATGAAAAATTATGGGGTCGATAGTACGATTGGAATGATGGCTTCCACCATTATGGGCTCGACGGAAACGACTTTATATACCATTGCGATTTATACAAGTTGTGTAAAAATAAAGAAAACAAGATTTGTTTTATGGGCATCTTTGTTAGCCGATTTAGTTGGGATTTTAGTAAGTGTTGTAATTTGTAGTATTTTGTCGTAAAGTTTTTGTTGACAAATGGAAGAAATTGGTATATAATTTCTTCCATGAAAATCATATTATTTATATCTATATTTTTCATGATCAGAGAAATTTTGATCAATCGATTAAACAAAGAAATTCAGAAAAAAATTTCAAATTAATTAAGTTTTTAATTTTGTAGAGAAAATACCCCCATAAAAATTACGAAATCTACGATAACAAATTTTTTTGTTCAGCCCCATAATAGAATAGTGTATTTTATCTTCCTATTTTCTCTACAAAACAAATTAATAAGTATATTATTTGTGATAGCTTTCTCCATTCGAAATTTTGAAAGCTCTAAAAAGTTGTTCTAAAAGAAAGACACGAATTAATTGATGAGGAAAAGTCATCTTAGAAAAGCAAATTTTCTGCTGACATAAATCAAGAAGTTCATTTGTTAAACCCAAAGAGCCACCAATAATAAAGGTGATAGAACTAGAAGTCATGGAGAGTTTTTCAAGCTCAGAAGAAAAATCTTCCGAAGAAAATTCTTTTCCACGCAAATCCAAAGCAATAACATAAGAATCTTTTTTTATATGACGAATGATAGAATTACATTCTTTTAATTTGATTTCATTTGCTATATTTTCATTTAACTTGTCAGGAATTTTCTCATCAGGTAATTCTAAAATATCCAATTTACAAAAACGGGAAAGTCTTTTCGTATATTCAGCAATCGCTGATTTTAGATAATTTTCTTTTAATTTGCCAATACATAAAATTTGAATCGATAACATATTTTTCTCCTTATATAGTAATTAATTTACTATGAAAATCTCTACTTGCTACATTTAATCCCAGACAATTTTGATCAAAAGAATGATTGGTAATCAATTCGTCCATAACTGTTTGATAAGCAAGTTCAGGGAAATTACTTTCTTTACTTAGATGACCTAACATGGCATTTTTTAGACCAGATTTCAACAAATAAGAAATTGTTTTACCAGCAAGCTCATTAGAAAGATGACCAGTAGGTCCAGCAATTCTTGATTTTAAAGGAAACGGATAGGAAGAACAACGTAAGACTTCTGGATCATAATTAGCCTCTAACATAATGAATAAACTTTCTTCTAAATGTTTTAAAATATCATTGGTAATATGACCAATATCAGTTGCAATGCTTATTTTTTTATTTTGATTCCAAATATTAAACCCGCAAGGATTAACTGCATCATGAGGAATGGAAAAAGATTGAATATCCAAATCACCAATAGAAAATTTATCAGAAATGTTAAAAGTTTTTATATGATTACTCGATATTTTATCTTTTTGTTTTGGCATAGCATCTAAAGTTTTTTGATTTACAAATACAGGTAAATCAAATTTTTTGGAAAAAGTACCTAAGCCTTGTACATGATCAGAATGTTCATGGGTAATTAGAATGCCGTCTAAAGATGACGGCTCTACATTAATATCAATTAAAGCTTTTTCAATTTTTTTACTGCTGACACCAGCATCAATCAAAAGTTTGGTATGTTCTGTTTCAACAAACAAACTGTTTCCACTGCTTCCGCTATATAAACTACAAAAATTAAACATGATTTATTATTTCCTTTGTTATTTTTTAATTATTCTGTAACTCTTTCGATTTTAGCACCTATTTTTCTAAATTTTTCTTCTATATTTTCGTAACCTCTATCAATGTGTTCTAAATTATAAATTTCTGTTATGCCATCTGCTGCAGCACCAGCAATAACAAGAGCAGCACCAGCTCTTAAATCAGAAGAATACACAGGAGCACCTGTTAATTTTTTTACTCCTTCAAAGAAAGCAGATTTTCCTTGTGCATTTATTTTGGCACCCATTCGATTTAATTCTTCTGTATATTGGAATCTAGAATCCCAAATACTTTCATGTATCATACTGTTACCATTTGCTAAAGAAAGAACAACACCCATTTGCGGTTGTAAATCCGTAGGGAAACCTGGATAAGGCAATGTTTTTATGGTTGCTTTTGATGGTCTTTTATTACACCAAACATGAATGCTATCAATATTGTCTTCTACATTTCCGCCAACTTCAATAATTTTAGCGGTAATAGATTCTAAGTGCTTAGTAATACAGTTTTTAATGATTAGGTCACCTTTTGTTGCAACAGCTCCAAGCATAAAAGTACCAGCTTCAATTTGATCAGGAACAACAGAATAAGTGGCATTTCCACTTAGTTTTTCTACTCCATTTATTTTTATTACATCTGTTCCAGCACCTCTGATATCAGCTCCCATTGTATTTAAGAAATTAGCTACATCAACAATATGAGGTTCTTTGGCAGCATTGTCAATTATGGTGGTACCTTTAGCTAAAACAGAAGCCAACATAACATTGATGGTTGCTCCAACAGAAACAATGTCCATGTATATAGGGCAACCAAGTAATTTTTTTGCTTTTGCGTAAATCGTACCTTTTTCAACTGTTACAGTTGCACCTAGTCTTTCGAATCCTTTAATATGTTGATCAATTGGTCGAGCACCAAGCTTACAACCACCTGGCATACCAACTTCAATTTCTCCTTTTCTACTTAACATAGCACCAAGCATATAATAAGATGCTCTGAATTTACTGGTTAAATCTAAAGGAGCTTTTGTTGTGGTTAAATTTGAATTATCAATTGTGATGCTATTGGCATTGTTCCAAGTTATTTTAGCACCTAATTTTTCTAATATTTCACAAGATATTTTTATATCACTTATATTTGGTAAATTTTCAATGGTACAACTACCATCAATTAAAAGTGTGGCTGGTAAAATGGCAACGGCAGCATTTTTGGCACCACTAATTGTTACTTCACCTTTTAAAGGTGTTGGACCTTTTACGATTAATTTTTCCAATTAAATAACCTCCAATATTGTATGTTTCCACGAAAAAAGAGTGTAAAATTAACACTCTTTTACCTATTAAAATATATCACAAACTGAATCTGATTGCAATACTTTAAATTTTGTTTTTTCTATTTTCCTGTTATCAAAAATTGATATATAAAATAAAAATAGAAAAGATAAAAGTATTATTTTTTGGCAGTAATTAATCCAGCTTTATTAAAAAATTCTAATAATTTGAATTTGAATTGGATCTCGCTATTTGATTTTTCTGAAACAAGTGCAAATTCTTCTTCTGACAAATTGTTTTCCATGATTTCTTTTGATTCATCAGGAACGACACCAGAAGATACATCAACAAAGCACAATGGAGGGAACATGACACACCACCAATTTTGTCCTTTTGCTTCACCAATTTCAACTCGTAATGCATCATAATAACCAGCAGGTAAAGAAATATCACCATAATTTTTGGTAGGAAATTCAAAATTGCCAATCTTTATTTGAACAGAATAAGAATAGCTTTGCTCTTGAATCGTATCAATAGCAATTTGTTGGAAAGCATCTTGATTTTGCTCAACCAAGGAAATAGCTTCTTGTTTTGTTTTACAATTTTTACAGATTGAATTCATATAATTTAGTAAACGATCACGAACTACATACTTTAAGTTTTGATCTTCTTCGGAATCGCTATTGGCTAAAACATGTAAACGAAATACACTTTCTGCTAAATCTGTAGAAATATTTTGTGCGTAAGAAATAGCACAAATTGTTGTATATAAAAATAAAAGAAAAGTCAAAATAATTACCATTTTTAAATTTTTTTTCATCTGTTACCTCCTAAAACATTTTTTTCAAAAATATTCTTTACTATTAATTATTAACAATTTAGAAAATTTTATACTAAGAAAGGAGAAAATTTGTAATGTCGAAAAAAGAAGGAAAATTTTTTTGAAATAATATTGACATATTTGTAAAGAAATGGTAAAATTTACCAGTACTCAGAAAAATAAACTTTCCGTAAGATTTGAAAATAAAAAGGAGAAGTACCATGAATAAAAAGAGAGATACAAAGGAAAAAATATGTGCATTTTATGCGAGTGACTATCATTTTGAAATGATAAGTTTACCTTATATAGACAAGAAAATGGAAAACAAAGATGAAATTATAATTTTAACAGAAAATAATTTAGAAGAAACAATGAAAATATTTTTAACAAAAACAAATTTAAAAGAAGAAAAAAAGGAAAAATTATTAAAAATAAATTGGAATAATAATCATCAGCAAAAAATAGAAGAAATCAAAGAAAAAGTAATAGAACAAAAAGATATGGTGATTTTTATAAAAGGAAAAGAAAAATATATTCAAAAGGTAAATCAAGAATTAGAAGAAAAAATACCAGAAGAAAATCACATCAAGATTATAGATTGTTATTCGTTAGAAGAAATTGGAGAAAATTTAGATGAAATTATGGGACAATATGAAAAAGTGTTAAAAACTACAGGAGAAAAAGAAATTGAAAAAATATAGAAAATAGTTGCTTATTTTCTTAAAATAGTGTATAAATAATAAAACAGATAATAAATATTATTATCTGTTTTATTAGTGAAAAGAAAATAGGAAGAAGGTTAAGAATATGGACATAAAAAAACAAGAATGGCAAAGTATTTTAAAAAAATATGGGCAAGAACACCTTTTGAATCACTATGATCGTTTAGACGATACTCATAAAAAAGAACTATTATGCCAAATTGAAAATATTGATTTTGAATTAATCAATAGTTTATATAACAAAACAAAAAAACAAGAGAAAAAGGAAAATGATAAAATTACGCCAATCGAATATTTGGATAAATATAAATTATATGATGATTATAAATATTATGAAAATTTAGGAAAAAAAGCAATCAAAGAAGGAAAACTTGCAACAGTAACCATGGCAGGAGGGCAAGGAACAAGACTTCGGACACAATGGTCCAAAAGGTACTTATGATATAGGGCTAGATTCCCACAAATCATTATTTGAGTTATTGTGTGATAGCTTAAAAGAAGAAGGAAAGAAATATAATGTTACGATTCCTTGGTTTATCATGACAAGTAAAGAAAATAACAAGGCAACTCTTGAATTTTTTGAAAAAAATAAATATTTTGGTTATCAAAAAGATAAAAATATATTTTTCTTTAATCAAGGTGAATTGCCAATGGTTGATACGGAAGGAAAAATATTAGTTGGAGAAGATGGACTAATTAAAGAGGCAGCAGATGGTCATGGAGGGATTTATGAATCACTTGTAAAAAGTGGAATGACAGAAAAAATGAAACAACTAGGTATAGAATGGGTTTTTATTGGAGGAGTAGACAACTGTTTAGTAAAAATGGTAGATCCTGTTTTAATGGGAATTGCAATTGATAAAAAAGTAACAGTTGCTTGTAAATCAGCTGTTAAAGCTAATCCAAAAGAAAAAGTAGGAGTTTTTTGTAGGAGAAATGGAAAGCCAAATGTAATTGAATATTCAGAAATAACGGAAGAAATGGCAGAGGCAAGAGATAAAAATGGAGAGTTATTATATGGAGAATCACATCTTCTTTGTAATTTGTTTAGTATAGAAGCAGTGGAAAGAATGGGAGCCAATCCTTTACCATATCATATAGCCTATAAAAAAGCAAATTATATAGATAAAGATGGAAATTTGGTTGTTCCAGAATCGCCAAATGCTTATAAGTTTGAAGCATTTTTGTTCGATGCTTTTGGAGAAGTAGACGATATGGCAATTCTTCGTGTAAAAAGGGAAGAAGAATTTGCACCCGTAAAGAATAATGATACAGCAGGTGTGGATTGTCCAAAGACAGCTAGAGAATTGTATAAAAAGTTTTATCATATTAATTAGAAATTAAGAATTTATCAAATAAAAAAGCTTAGAAGTACATAAAAATGTATATCTAAGCTTTTTAAAGTATAAAATATTGAAAACTTTTTTGTATTTTTTAGTGTGGCATATAAGTTTTGTTAATAATAGGACAAATATACACATAATTCGACAAATTTTTTAAAATAATAGTTGAAATTTTTTTAAGTTAGTTGTATACTAAAAGTAGAGAGTAGTAGCAAAATGTCTACATAATTGTTATTGCTTAATAAAGTCCAAAGTCCGAACAAAATAGAGAAAGTAGTAACAAGACAAAATCAGTAGAAATGCAGAGAATGTCTTGATTTTTGTTGCCCAAAAATAAAC
>JAAVZN010000036.1 GCA_022791675.1 Clostridia bacterium
AACAATTAAGTTTTTGACAGAAATATAACAGCAAAATAATTATACTAAAAATATTGGTATATAAATTGGCATTAGTGGGACGTTCATTAAAGTCCCTGTTACTGGGTTTTTTTGGAACGTCCCTCTAATCCCCCAAAAAGAAAGGAAATGAAAAAATGGAAGAATGTAAGGTTTGTAATTTATATAATTTAGAAGAAACAATGGCAAAAACATTATTAGAAAGAGTAGATTATCCATGGGAAGCATTGGCAGAAATTAATGATTATATTATTGCGTTAGGAAATCAATTGAGCTCAGAAAAATATGATAAAGTAGGAGAAGATGTATGGATTGCTAAGTCAGCTAAGGTTATGCCAACTGCTTATATTCATGGACCAGCAATTATTGGAGAAAATGCAGAGGTGAGACATTGTGCTTTTATTCGTGGGAAAGCAATTGTAGGAGATGGGGCAGTGGTTGGAAATTCAACAGAGCTTAAAAATGTTATTTTATTTAATAAAGTACAAGTTCCTCATTATAATTATGTTGGAGATTCTATTTTAGGATATAAAGCACATCTTGGAGCAGGTGCTATTACTTCTAATGTCAAATCCGATAAAAAATTGGTTGTGGTAAAGAATGGAAAAGATCAAATTGAAACTGGAATTAAAAAGTTTGGTGCGATGCTTGGTGATGAAGTGGAAGTTGGTTGTGGTACAGTGCTTAATCCAGGAACCGTTGTGGGAAAGAATGCGAGTGTATATCCTCTTTCTTCTGTAAGAGGAGTTGTTCCTAAAAATAGTATTTATAAAAATAAAAATGAAGTAGTAGAGAAACATTAAGAGTTTAGGTGGTATAAATGAAAATAAGAAAGATAAATGACATAGCAAGTGTAACAAGTAACGAAATAATAATAAAAGACGTGCAATCCGCAATAGATTTTATTATGACAATAAGATATGAGACAAACTGTAATAAAATAGTGCTTAATAAAGAAGCGGTAGTAGATGATTTTTTTATTTTAAGTAAAGGTTTAGCAGGGGAAGTTTTACAAAAATTTATAAATTATCAAACGAAAATTGCAATTTATGGTAATTATTCAAAGTATACAAGCAAGCCATTAAAAGATTTTATCTATGAAAGTAACAATGGAAAAGATATATTTTTTGTAGAAGATGAAGAAGAAGCAATAAAAATATTAAGTCAGTCGAATAAAAATAGTTAAGATTTTAACCAGAAAGCTATTTTTAAAATATTAATAATAGATTGAAGCAAATAGACTGGTGGAAACAATTAATAGGAAAAAATAATAAGTAAATAAAATGAGAGAAGAAAGAAAAGAAACGATATCAATTATGCTATCGAAACATAATTGATGTCGTTTCTTTTTTTGATTACTTATACTACATAGATTGATTTCCAGGAATGAAGTAATCAACTACACCATAGATTAAAGCACCAATAATGGCAGCCATCCAAGAAATAGAATATCCAGCAACGAAAAATTGAGTTACATATAATACAATTGCTGCTAATGCAAATCCTACAAATCCTTTACCAAACGGACTGGCATGTAAACCAGTAAATTTGATTACTAAATAATCGATAACCGTTAGGACCACAGCGGCAATTGCTAAAGTCCAAAAACTATTTATGGTGAATCCTGGCGTAAAAAATGCAGTGATGGCTAATACTACAGCTGAAGCGACTAATCTACCTATGATTTGCCATACTGTTGAACCACCTGCATGTGTTTGATTTCCTTGAGCTTCTGACATAAGTCTAACCTCCTTAGAATTAAAATTCATCATGTATTTTTTTCAAAGGTTCTAAAATTATTATTCTCAAAATAAAAAAAATTATTCAAAAAAATGCGTATAAAAAAGTTAAAATTTGTAAAAAATAAATAAAAAAGTATTTTTGAACTTAAAGTTGTTATTTCAAAGTTATTCGAAAAACGTTTGGTTAGGATAAAAAGTAGGTGAGAACATGTTAATTACATTTTTTAGAGCAATTATTTTGTATGTTATTGTTTTAATTGTTATGAGATTGATGGGAAAAAGAGAAATTGGACAATTACAACCTTTTGAATTAGCAATTTCTATTATGATTGCAGATTTGGCATCAATTCCAATGACAGAAATAGGAATTCCTATATTCAATGGAGTGATCCCAATTTTAGGACTTCTTGTTATGCACTTAATTATTTCCATTATTAATATGAAAAGTTTAAAGGCAAGAGAAGTAATTTGTGGAAAACCAAGTATTTTAATCTATCGAGGTAAAATTGATGAAAAAGCTTTGCGAAAAGAAAGGTTTACCATTAATGAGTTAGAAGAAAGATTACGAGGTAATAATGTAGTAAATTTAGGAGATGTAGAGTATGCTATATTAGAAACAAGTGGACAAGTAACTGTAATTCAAAAGCCAGAAAAAAGAACCACGATACCAGAGGATTTTCAAATTCAACCAGAATATGAAGGAATACCTTATGACTTAGTTGTTGATGGAAAAGTAATGGGAAAAAATTTAAAAGCTTTAGGAAAAAATTATGATTGGTTAAAAAAGCAAGTAGCAAAATTTAAAATGAAACCAGAAGAAGCATTGGTTGTAACAATTGATGGGAAAGGTCAAATTTTTTGTCAAGGAAAAAATAAAAGGGATTAGAGGGACGTTCCTTAAAATCCCTGTTCAGGAATTTTAAGGAACGTCCTTCTAAATTCCAGTTTAAGAAAAGGAGTTAGTATGCTAAAGGAAATTGTTATATGTATTATAATTGTGATTGTGATTATTTTTGGAGAGCAAACAACACAGAATTATACAAAAGATTCAGTAAGTAGTTTATCTTCTAAATTAATGCGGATTACGAGAAAATATAACACAAGAAAATATGGGAGATGATAAGAGCAAAGAAGAGGCAGAAAAAATTTATGAACAATGGGAAACAAGACATGAAAAGTTAGCCTATTATATTGAGCATGATGAGTTAGAAAAAGTGGAAACGCAGTTAATCACAATAAAAAGTAATATAGAAACTCAAAATTATGAAGAATTAATTAGCGGAATCGATGAGAGTATTTTTATTTTAAAACATATTGAAGACAAATATGGTTTTAATTTGCAAAACATATTTTAAAACAACAGGGATTTTAAGGAACGTCCCCTTAATCCCTGTTGCTTATTTCAGCATATTTTTTTAATTTCTCGTATACTAAGTAGTTAATTGTACCAGCAGGAAAATGTCCGTCTTTATCTTTTTTTCCAGCTGGGACACCAGTTAAAACCTCGATTCCTTCTTCAATAGTAGAAATAGAATAGATATGGAATTGTTTGTTTTTTACTGCTTCAATGATTTCATCAGATAATTGCAAGTTGTCTACATTTTGAATCGGAATCATAACACCGTGTGAACCATCTAATCCACGCATTTTACAGATTTGGAAAAATCCTTCGATTTTTTCGTTTACTCCACCAATTGGTTGGATTTGTCCTTTTTGATTGACAGATCCAGTAACAGCAATGGATTGGTTAATTGGTATTCCAGATAGACTGGATAGTAATCCATATAATTCTGTACTAGAAGCACTATCACCATCAACTCCATTGTATAATTGTTCAAAACAGATACTAGCGGTTAAACATAATGGAATGTCTTGGGCAAACATTTCTCCTAAATAGCCAGTTAAAATCAAAACGCCTTTTGAGTGTGATGGACCAGAAATTTCAACTTCTCTTTCAATATTGATAATTCCGTTTTTTCCAGTGTACGTATTAGCTGTGATTTTGGCAGGTTTTCCAAAGGTGTAATCACCAATGGTCATAACGGTTAAACCATTTAATTCTCCGACTTCAAATCCAGAAGTATTGATTAGAAGTGAATTTTCTTTTATCATTTCTAAATATTTGGTATCGTATTTTTTGACTCTTTCGATTCGTTCTTCTAAAGCTTTATCAATGAATTTGCTAGTTACTACTTTTGATTTTGCCATTTTAGCCCAAGTGCCAGCTTCACCAACGACTTGTGTTAAGTTATCAAATCGAGTAGAAACTTTGCTATGACTTCCAGCTAATTTAGAGGCATATTCAACCAAACGTGCCATACCAGAACGATCCAAGTGTGGTAATTCTTCGTGTTCACAAAATCCATGAACAATTTGAGAAAGTTTTTGTAAATTTTCAGCATTGATATAAGCATCATCTTCAAATTCAACTTTTATTTTAAATAATTTTTTGAAGTCAGAATCCATTGCTAAAAGGGTTTGATAAATGTTACTGCTACCAATTAAAATAACTTTTAAATTTAAAGGAATTGGTTCTGGTTTTAAAGAAACTAATACCATAGAAGAACGTTGTTCAGTAGCGTTTTCAATGCTTAGTTCTTTGACTCTTAAAGCTTTTTTTAAAGCTTCGTAACACATACCATTGGCAAGTAAGTCTTTGGCTTGAAAAATAATGTAACCACCATTTGCACGTTGCATTAATCCTGGTTTTAGCATGGTGTGATCGGTTTTTAAGGAACCATAGTAATTTTCATATTCCAAAGAACCAAAAATATTGTGGTAAGAATAGTTGGAATCCATGACAACAGGTGCACCTTCAAGAGTAGAGTTATCAATGAATAGGTTGACACGATAGTTTAAACAAGGGTCTGGTTTCTTCATGTTAGGTCCTTGTTGTTGTGGTTGTTGTTTGTTGGTATCATCTTCTAAAAATACAGGTATGTTTTTAAGAATGTCTTGTTTTATATCATTTAAAAATTTATTGATTTTTTTGTTTCTTTTGTATTGTGATTTTAGGTAATTGATATGAACGTTAATTGTTAGCAAAGCTACATTGGATTGCCATTCTGAAATCTTTTTGTCAGATTGACGTTCAATTTCTTTAATTTGTCCAATTACTTCCATTATCTGTTCTTGTACAAATACAGATTTTTCTTCATATTCTTGTTTGATGGTTTCATCTAATTTTTCGAATTCTTCTTCTTCGATGGCTTTACCATCTACTACTGGCATCATATAAATTCCGTTTTGAGCAGTTTTTACTTGAAAATTGTATTTAGAAGCGTCCTGATTTAATTTTTCTAAAAGAGCAGAACGTTTTACTTCAAATTCTTGTTTGATTAGAGCTTTTTCTTTTTCAAAGTCATCGTTATTAAATGTTTTTTTGATGTCTTTTCTGATTTCTTTGATAAATCCTTCCATCGATTCTTTGAATTCTTTTCCTTTACCAGCTGGTAATTCAACAGCGATTGGCTCATTTGGATTATCAAAATTATAGATATAACACCAATCAGAAGGGGTTTTTTTCTTAGGAGCAATTTTTTCTAGATAGTTTTTAGTATACATTGTTTTTCCAACTCCACTTGGTCCTTCCAAATATAAGTTATATCCTTTTACATCTACTTGTAATCCGAATTCTAAAGCTTTGATTCCTCGGTCTTGTCCAATTCCAGATTGGATTGGTTCTAATTCTTCGGTTGTTTCAAATTTAAATAAATTGGTGTTACAAGTCATTTTTAAATCTTTGTAATTTAATTCATTTTTGCTTTTCATTTGTTTTTCCATTCCTTTCTTTTCTTTTTAGTATATCCAATTTAAAAGTATTTTATATTAGTTCTTAAAAAAAGTAAAGAGGAATTGAAAAAATTTTGAGGACAATTTCAGTATACATTAATGTCGAAATTTGCGATCGAAAATGATTGAAATTAGTACTAATGTATGTTTTAATAGAAATATGCAATGATGTTTTGAATATTGCATAAAACAAATTTTGTCTATTAATTTTTTATGTTTAATTTTAAGTCGATTAATTTCCAAAACAAAGATAGCGATATTTATTTTTTAAAAAATTAAAATTATAATTTAGTATTTTAAAATTTTAGTTAATATTCAAATACATAAAAGCAAATACAAAGTAAAATTTTACGATTGATATTGCTAAAAATAATATTTTATTGTAAAATTAGAAAGAGAGGGAATATGGTAAAAACAAAAATACCAGTTACAAATGATTATATTTTTAAGAAAATTTTTGCGAAAAAGGGAAATGAAAATATTTTAAAGGACTTTTTAATTGCTGTTTTAGAGATCCCAATTAAAAAAGTGGAAGTACAAGCAGAAATTAGTTTAGAGAAACAATTAGAGGAAAATAAGTTGGGAAGATTAGATCTTCTAGCAATTTTAAATGACACAACGATTGTTAATATAGAAGTACAAGTTTTAAATCCTAATAACTTTATAGAGAGAACTTTGTATTACTGGTCTGGAAATTATTATAATGATTTAAAAGCAGGAGAAAATTACAGAAAAATAAAAAGGACAATAGCGATTAATGTTTTGGATTATGAGCAATTTGAAGAAGGGCCATTTCATGAAATTGTAAGATTAAAGAGAGATTATCAAAATAGAATATTAACAGATAAGATGGAAATACATTTTATCCAGATTCCAAAATTTATAAAAAGAGAAGGAGAAATTAAAACGAAGTTAGGACAATGGATGCAGTTTATTAGTCAAATCGATCAAAAGGAGGTAGAAGTAGCCATGAAAGAAAATGAAGCAATCAAAAAGGCGAATGTAGAATATGAGTATTTAACAGGAGAGGAAGAAGAAAGAAGAATTGCATTTTTAAGAGATAAGGCAATAAGAGATGAAAAAAGTATAAGAGAGGGCTCAAAAGAAGAAGGAAGAGAAGAAGGCAGGGAAGAAAAACAAAAAGAAATAGCAAAAAAACTTTTAGATAAAAACATGTTAATAGAAGAAATAATAGAGATTACAAATCTAACAAAAGAGGAAATAGAGAAGTTGAGGAAAGAATAATTTGGGATAGGTACTGCAAAGTTTGTAGTATCTATTTTTGTGAATATATAGGATATTTTTTAGGGGAAAAGTTGAAATTTTATGTTAATTATTATATAATAATTATGAGGTAATTTGCTTTTGTAACTGTAAAAAATTTTAGTCATGTATGACAGAAAGGAAAGAAAAAGAATGTTCAAGCAAGAAAAAAGAGAAATCGAAAGGATACAGGAAAAGAGCCAACAGTTTGACAAGAAAATGGAGGAACATCGAGAAAAGTTTGAAGCATTGAGGGAGAGCAACAAAAGGGGAAGTGAACTTATGATTGCAGTGTGCAATCATGTAGAAATGCAAATAAAAGAAGAAAAAGAAAATGTTGAGAAATCAAAACAACATTTGTTGAATTGCATAGATGCAGTTCAAAATGATGAGGTATTAATGAAGGAGATAAGAGTAGCAGAACTTGTTGATACAATAATAGAAAATATCGACAATAGGGAAGAGTTACAAAAAAGAATACCAGATCTTAGTGTTTTCATTCTTCCTATGATCCCAATGCCTACGATGCCAGAATTTTAGAAACATTCTTTTACGTACGCCAAAGTTTTAACTTTGGCGTAATTCAATGAGAAAAATAAATTCCGTTTTACAAAGTTGACCAAAAGAATTCTTAGAAATATATTAAAACTGAACGGATTGTCCAAAAATAAGAAAAAGTATTGCAAAAAAAAAGAATAAACTATATAATAAAAGCGACAATAATGAGAAAAAGAAGGAGGTTAAAAATATGAACAAAACCAAAAGGAAAATATTTGAAACATCAATGAAATTATTTGCAGAAAAAGGATATGAAGCAACCAGTATTGAGGAAATTACAGCAACCGTAGGCGTTGCAAAAGGAACCTTATATTATCATTTTTCTAGCAAAGAAGAGATTTTTAACTTTCTAGTAGAAGAAGGAATCAAACTTTTACAAAATAGTATTGATATAAAAACAGCAAAATTCACTAATTATATTGATAAAATCAAAGCAATTGTACTAATTCAAATTAAGATAGTAGTAAGATATGAAGATTTAATTATGATTTTATTAAGTCAATTTTGGGGAAATGAAGCAAGGCATCAAAAGTGTCAAAAACACATTCTAGAATATATCAAACAAATTGAAAATATAGTAAAAGAAGGAATGGAAATAGGAGAAATAAAAAAAGGAAATCCACAAGCGATAGCTTCTGAAATTTATGCTTTAATTTGTTCTAGTTTGGTGTATAAAACAAGAAGTGAAGAAAAAATTGATACCATGAAATTATACAAAGAATTTGAAAATACAGTGATAGAAGGGTTGAAAGTAAAATGAGAAAGCCAATTCATAAAACGACAAAATATGAAAACTTAAAAGAAATGCTTGAAAAATCAGGTCAAATCTATGGAGAAAGACCAGCTTATTTATTTAAAACAGAAGTAGAAGGTCGTTTCAGAGAAATTACACATAGAGAATATCGAGAGCAAATCAACCAATTAGGTACAGCCCTAATTAATTTAGGATTAAAAGGAAAAAGGATTGCTGTTATATCAGAAAATAGATATGAATGGGGATTAGCTTATTTTGCAGTTGTTGCAGGAACAGGAGTGATCGTTCCTTTGGATAAGGCTTTGCCAGACAATGAAATCGAAAATTTAATTTTACGATCAGAAGTTGAGGCAATTTTCTATTCGAATAAATATGATAAAATTATGCATGAAATCAAAGAGAAAGGAAATTCAAAAATAAAATTTTTTATTTCCATGGATTTGGAGAAAGCACAAGATGGAATTTATGCACAAGCGGAATTAGTAAGTAAAGGAAAAAACTTGTTAGAAGAAGGGGATACACAATTTTTAGATGCAAAAATTAACAAGGACGAAATGGGAATCATGTTATTTACTTCAGGAACTACGGCTATGTCGAAAGCAGTCATGTTATCTCATAAAAATTTATGCGCTAATTTATTTGATATTGCATCTACGATCAAAGTTGATGAAAATGATGTGTTTTTATCATTTTTACCATTACATCATACGTTTGAATGTACAACAGGATTTCTTTATCCTGTATCAAAAGGATCGGCTATTGCTTTTTGTGAAGGAATTAGGCATATTGCTGATAATATCAAAGAATATAGAGTAACAGCAATGGTTTCAGTTCCAATTCTTTTTGAGAGTATGTACAAAAAAGTGATGAAAAATATTGAGAAAAAAGGAAAATTAGAAACTGTAAAAAAAGGAATTAAGATCAGTCAATTTTTATTGAAATTTGGCATTGATATTAGAAGAAAACTTTTTCATGAAATTCATGAAAACTTAGGCGGAAAATTACGTTTGTTTGTAGCAGGAGGAGCTTCTTTGGATCCAGAAGCAGAAAAAGGATTCAATGAATTAGGTGTTGCCATGTACCAAGGATATGGATTAACAGAGAGTTCACCTGTTATTAGTGCAGAAGATGACAAATATAGAAGACTGGGATCCATTGGAAAAGCATTTCCAAGTTTAGATGTTAAAATTATCAATGCAAATGAAGAAGGCGTAGGAGAATTATTAGCAAAAGGTCCATCGATTATGATGGGATATTATAATAATGAAGAAGCTACTAAGGAAACGATCGATGAAGATGGTTGGTTACATACAGGAGATTTGGCAAAAATCGATTCGGATGGTTATATATTTATTTGTGGAAGAAAGAAGTTTGTAATTGTTTTAAAAAATGGAAAAAATATCTATCCAGAAGAATTAGAAACTTTAATCAACAAAATAGAAGGCATTAAGGAAAGTTTTGTGTATGGAAAACCAGAAGAAGATGGGGATTATAAGATTTGTAGTAAAATTGTATATGATAAAGAAGTGGCACAAGAGGTTTTTGGAACGTTAAAGGAAGATGAGTTAAAAGAAAAGATTTGGCAGGAAATAAAGAAAGTAAATAAAACAATGCCAGCTTACAAATATATTAGAGAAATTTCGATTACGAATCAAGAATTGATTAAAACAACAACACAAAAAATAAAAAGATTTGAAGAAATTAAAACAGTTTTATAAGAAAGCTCGAATTTTGGAAAGATACGGAAATTGGGAAAGTAAGTTGTCGTATTATAAAAAAACTTGTAATATTTTTGTAATATTTATGTAACAAAAAATTAAAATAAAATTGTAAAAAAGCACTTGTAGTTTTTTGTTAGTTAATGTATAATGAAATAAGAAAAAGATAAAAAGCGAGCATGCGTAAGATAAAAGGAGGTACATTGCAATGTCAAAATCAGGCATAGTAAATGTGAGAATGGTTATCACAGAAGAAAAAATATTATCCAATATAGATAAAATTCAAAAATTAATCAATCCAAAAAGTAAGAAACAAATTGTTCAATTAGAAGATGATTCTTATTTTAAAGATTTGATTGAATCAATAAAAACATATTTAATCGAATATCCAAAAAAGAAAAATTTTCCACCAAGTGTATATAAATCAGCTTATGGATTAGTTGAGTTTGCAACCAATCAATTTGAAGAAAATACAAAAAGAATAGAAGAATTAATTAGACAAAGAGAACAAAATATAGCACAAGCTGGTCAATTAAAAGAATTATTAGAAGCAACGGAAGTTGGAACAAGAGAGAAAGATTGGAAAGATAAAGTAAAAAAAGCAGAAGCAATTTTTTCAGAAGATATGATTGAAACTTTAATGATTGTAGGAAAAGCAAAAATAGCAGAAGAGGAAGATTATCAAGATGCTGTAAAATTGTTAAATGCAAGAATCAATAACTTAGAAACGAATTTACATATTGAAATTGATATGGAAAGAATAGAGGATCGTTCAAAAGCTTTAAGTTATATTGGAATAGAAATAGCAGATGCATTAAAATCAATTCCTACACCAATTGAAGAACCAGAAGTAAATGTAGTAGAGGAAGTAGCACAACAAGCTATACCAGCACCAGAACAACAAGTTCAATATACAGAAGAAACAACTTTCGAAGCAAAACCAAGTTTATGGGAAAGAATTAAGAATAGTAAATTTGTTAGGGCAATTCGTTCAATTACAAAAATTAGAATTGTTTTGGATTACTCTGATGCTTTGCCAGAAGGTAGAGGAGAAAATAACTAATAGTTAAAACAGGTTTGAACAAACCTGTTTTTTAACATTTTTGAAAATAAAAAAGGGAGCTGAAACGCAAGCTCCCAAAATCATTTGATTTTTTTCCGATATTTCCACTGCCTGTGGCACTTACAAAATTTTACAGTATAAATGCGTATTGGAAATATCTGATCCTGACAACCAGGTAAGAAACCTTTTGTTGTAACTTTTTGGATCACCTCACCAGAGTTGCCTTGTTTGCGTTCCTCCTTATTAAGAATCATCATTGCAACAATAAAATTATACAATAATTAACATAAAAAGTCAAATGTTTGACTTTTGCAAAAAAGTAGTGTATAATAAGCAACAGTGATTAGCAATAACGGTGTGATTGCTGAAAATGAGATTTTATTATTAAGTAAAAAATGTATGAAA
This sequence comes from Clostridia bacterium, assembly GCA_022791675.1. Classification (GTDB taxonomy): domain Bacteria; phylum Bacillota; class Clostridia; order TANB77; family CAG-508; genus CAG-269. The sequence goes on from JAAVZN010000036.1 coordinate 11,314, forward strand.
AAAAGAAATAAAGTAAATAATAGTAGTGATCGGATTTATTAAAAAGTGCTATGCTAAAAAGAGAGAAATAAGAAAAGCATAGTAGATTCAATTTGTTTAAATTACATACAACAAAAATATTACGTTTCTTGTAATTCTTTTACCATTTAAATTTTGAAGCATGACTTATAAGAAACGTGATTTGTTTGTTATTTATTAATAAAATCAAAAAGAAGAAAGAAGAAAAGAGGAGAGAAATTTATGGCAGAAGAAAAAATAGAAAATAAGCCAAAGAGAAATTATCAAAAAAGAGAAAGAACAACGAGAACAACAAAAAGAGAAAATGGAGAAGGAATACAAGTAACCAGAACACAAAAAAGAAATAATTTGGAAGAAGAAAAAACAAGTAAACAAACAAGACCTTATCGTAGAAGAACAACAAATGCAAATACTTCTACGAATTCTAGATTAGGAAAAGAGAATCATGTTTCCACAAAAAGAGAGGAAAATGTGGAAAAAACAAATCTAAGAAATAGTACAGAAAGAAAAAAAAGAACGAGTAGAGCAACAAACAAAAATACTTCTATATTCAAGCAATCTAAACTAAAAATTATACCTTTAGGCGGATTACATGAAGTAGGAAAAAATATTACTGTTTTTGAGTATGAAAATGAAATGATCGTTGTTGACTGTGGATTATCTTTTCCAGAAGATGACATGTTAGGAATTGATTTGGTAATACCAGACATTACGTATTTAGAAAGAAATGTAGATAGAATAAAAGGATTAATCATAACACATGGACATGAAGATCATATTGGAAGTGTACCATATTTATTAAAGAAAATTAATATACCAATTTATGCGCCTAGACTTGCTTGTGGATTAATTAGAAATAAATTAGAAGAGCATAAATTATTACGAAGTACAAAATTAACAGAAGTAATGCAAGGACAAACTATAACTTTAGGGAAAAATTTCAAAGTAGAATTTATTAGAAGCTCACACAGTATTCCAGATTCCGTTATGTTAGGAATTACAACACCAGCAGGAACCATCTTACACACAGGCGATTTTAAAGTGGATTACACACCAATTGATGGAAAAATAATGGATTTTGGTCGAATTGCAGAATTAGGAAATCAAGGGATTTTGGCTTTAATGTCTGATAGTACAAATGCTGAACGCAAAGGATTTACGATGTCTGAGAGTTCGATAGGAGAAGTATTTGATAAATTATTTTTACATTGTACCAAAAGAATAGTAGTAGCTACTTTTGCTTCTAATGTGCATAGAGTACAGCAAATTGTTAATTCAGCTATAAAATATAATCGAAAGATAGCAGTATGTGGTAGAAGTATGATTAATATGATTGAAACAGCCAAAGAATTAGGATATATAGAATGTCCAGATAATATTTTTATAGATATTGATTTGATAAACAAATATACAGATGAACAATTAGTCATTATCACAACGGGAAGTCAAGGGGAACCTATGTCAGCTTTAACAAGAATGGCAGCTGGAGATCATAGGAAAGTGAAAATAACACCAAATGATTTAGTTATTATTTCTGCAACACCAATTCCAGGAAACGAAAAATTTGTATCCAAAGTAATTGACGACTTGATGCAAATAGGTGCAGAAGTGGTATATAGTTCTTTGGAAACAATACATGTTTCAGGGCATGCTTGTCAAGAAGAACAAAAATTAATATTGGCTTTAGCAAGACCAAAATATTTTATTCCAGTACATGGAGAATATAGGCAATTGATTGCCCATAGTGAAACTGCTCAGAGTATGGGAATCGATAAAGACAATATTATTATGATGTCAAATGGTAGAGTCTTAGAAATTAATGAAGAAGGGGCAGAATTAACAATATCTGTTCCAAGTGGTAGAGTACTTGTTGACGGATTAGGTGTTGGAGATGTTGGAAGTATCGTTTTAAGAGATAGACAACATTTATCACAAGATGGTTTAATTGTTATTGTTTTAACAATGGATTCTGCTACTGGTGAAGTAGTAGCTGGGCCAGATGTTATTTCAAGAGGATTTGTATATGTAAGAGAATCTGAAAATTTGATGGACGATGTAAAATCGGTAGTTAGACATGAGATTAAAAAGTGTGAAGAAAGAGGAATTACTGATTGGGCAACGATTAAATCAGCAACAAGAGAAAATCTAAGAGATTATATTTTTATGAAAACAAAGAGAAATCCAATGATTATACCAATTATTATGGAAGTATAAGCAGGAGGGATTTTAGGGACGTTCCTTAAAATCCCTTTTTGCTTGTCAATTGGTAAAAAATTTGATATAATCTAATATAAAAAGAGGGATTTTAAGGAACGTCCCTAAAATCCCAATAAAAAGGAGAAGGTAAAATGGATTATAAAGATTTAGCAAATTTAATATTTCCAGAGGTAAGAGAAATAGATTATTATGAAGAAAAATATCCTGAGAGAAAATTAAAAGAAGGGGCTATTGTTACTAGATTTGCACCAAGTCCAACTGGTTTTGTGCATATAGGAGGATTGTATCAATCTTTAATTGCAAGAAAATTGACAGCACAAACAGATGGTGTTTTTTTCTTAAGAATTGAGGATACGGATCAAAAAAGAGAAGTAGAAAATGGAATTGTTGGGATTGTAAATGCCCTAAATGATTTTGTGGTATTACCAGATGAAGGTATGATTTCAGAAACAGAAGAAAAAGGAAACTATGGACCATATAAACAATCTTTGAGAAAAGAAATTTATCAAGCTTATGCAAAACATTTAATGGAACAAGGGAAAGCTTATCCATGTTTTTGCACAGCAGAAGAAGTGGAAGCTATACGAACAAAGCAAGAAAATGCTAAGATTAGACCTGGATATTATGGCGTTTGGGCAAAATGCAGAAATTATACAGTAGAAGAAATGGCAGAAAAAGTAAAAAATGGAGAAAGCTATATTATTCGTTTTAAATCGCCAGGAAGGGAAGATAAAAAAATAAAACATCATGATGTGATAAAGGGAAATGTAGATTTTCCAGAAAACGATCAAGATATTGTTATTATAAAGGCAGATGGATTGCCAACTTATCACTTTGCTCATGCAATCGATGATCACTTGATGAGAACGACACATGTTATTCGTGGAGATGAATGGTTGTCTTCTGTTCCATTGCATTTACAATTGTTCCATGAGTTAGGGTTTAAAGCACCTAAATATGCTCATATTGCACCAATTATGAAAAATGATAATGGAAATAAAAGAAAGTTAAGCAAAAGGAAAGATGCAGAAGCAGCGGTTAGTTATTATGAAGAAGAGGGAATACCAGAAGAAGCTGTAAAGGAATATTTATTGAATATTGCCAATTCTAATTTTGAGAATTGGAGAAGGGCGAATCCAGATAAAGGAATGGATCAGTTTGAACTTTTGCTTAATAAAATGAGTGTAAGCGGTGCTTTGTTTGATATGGTAAAATTATTAGATGTTGGAAAAACAGTTATTTCTAGAATGACAGCGGAAAAAGTGTATGAAGAATCTATGAAATGGGCAAGTAAACATGACAAAGAATTGGTTGAGTTGTTAGAAGATAAAGAATATGCTTTGAAAGTGTTTGGAATTGAAAGAGGAAATAAAAAACCAAGAAAAGATATTTCAAAGTGGTCAGAAGTAAAAGAAAATATAGATTATATGTATGATGCAAAATATTTTGAAAGGAAAAAGGAATATCCATATCAAGTAATTCAAGAGAAAGAGGAAATCAAAAAGATATTAACTTTGTATCTCGAGAAATATTATGACCAATCAGATGATAAGCAAACTTGGTTTGACAAAATAAAAGAATTAGCAGGAGAAATGGGATATGCTAAAGAAGTAAAGGAATTTAAAGCGAATCCAGAACAATACAAAGCTCATGTTGGTGATGTTAGCACCGTTTTAAGAGTGGCCCTAACAGCAAGAACCAATACGCCTGATATGTATGAGATTATGCAAATTCTAGGAAAAGACACAATCACGAAAAGATTTGAAAAAGCGATGGAAGAGTTGGGAAAATAGGAGGAAATGTTGTGAATTACCAAGTAGGAGATATTGTAAGAACAAAAAAACAACACCCTTGTGGAAGTAAGTTGTGGGAAATTACTAGAATTGGTGTGGATTTTAAACTTAGATGCCAAGGCTGTGGACATTTGATTATGCTTCCAAGAGAAAAAGCAATAAAAGCGATTACCAAAAAAATAGAAAGACGGAGAGACCTAAAAAGGTCTCTCCAATTTTCTAGTTTTTAAACTTTTCACTTCTTTTGAGCATATTGCATGCTCTCTGCTCAGCTCTCACATGTTGCTCAAAAGGAGCCCTTTTCGGTAGTTTATCGGCTTTCGAACATAAAATGCTTGCACATTTGCCGATCTTCTTTTTTGCTTTTACGCTGTTGTGATGCCGATAGCGTGAAAGCTTACGATTTTTTTCAGGCTGAGAAATGTCATCAAATATACAATCAGGGCACTCTCCATAACAATATTTGTGACAATTATAAGGGCTACGCATATTTTTTTACCTCCAGAAGTTTCAGTGCGACTAAAAAATAGTCGACTTATTGTTACTAGGTTACTATAATATTATAACACTGATATTAACATAAAGTCAATAGCTGTTGGAAAATATGGTATGAAATAGTGAAAAAGGAAAATGTAACAAAATGACAAAAAACGACATATAATACAATATAGTATCAAGTAAGGTACTATATTGGAGGTGACTTTAACATGGAGCCACAAGAAACAATTTATTGCTATGACAACAGAGAAGAAAAATGTGCTAAAAAAAGAAACTGTCTAGGAATTGTAGCAATCATATTATTAACAGCATTCGCATTAGTAATTGGGTTAATAATCGGAGCAGCTTTAGCAGCAGCAATACTTGTTGCATTACCAGCAATTATTGTGTTAGCTGTTATCTTAGGGTTATTATTGATTTTGACACTTATTTTAATGTTCTGTCAATGTAAAAAAGAGAAGAAATGCAAATGTAAATGTTGTTGCTAATAGAAAAAGAGAGTAGAAATCTTAGTTTTTCTACTCTTTTCATTATCCAACAAATGGGATTTTAAGGAACGTCCCTAAAATCCCCAATAAAATTCCAAACGTCTTCTTGGTAAATTTTTCGTTCTGAAGAAAATGGCATAATCGGAATATCACCAAGAGGATTTAAGTGTTTTTGTATTGTTTTTACAGCTTCAGGAACCTTGGTTTTTGCTATTTTATCAGCTTTATTTGCTAAAATTAAGCAAGGTAGTCCAGAAGAAATTATATAATGATACATCAATTTATCATTTTCAGTAGGGGTGTGTCTAATATCGACTAAAAAGATAATCAAAGTTATTTCTTTTCGATTAAACAAATATTGTTCAATAAATTTGCCAACTTGTTCTTGTTCTTTTTTAGACATTTTACTAAAACCATATCCTGGTAAATCAACAAAGTAAAAGATATCATCTAAATTGTAGAAATTAATTTGACGTGTTTTACCTGGTTCACTGCTGGTTCTTGCTAATTTTTTTCGTTGGATCATGGTATTAACAAAGCTAGATTTTCCAACATTCGACTTTCCTACTAAAACAATTTCAGGTAATCCATTAGAAGGATACTGATTTGGTCGAACTGCGGAAATTTCAAATTTTGGATTTTTTATTTGCATTTTGTACTCCTATCTTTCTACATGAGGGAATAAATCTTCAGATTTCAATTCGATTAATTTATCAATATTATGGACAGAAGATGTAATTTGTTCGCACAAATTCCTCATGTTACAGTTTTTTGGATTTTGCTCAAAAGTATGTAGTAAAGCAAGGGAACGAGGAGCAAGTTCACAATAAGTATGTTGTAATTTATAAACGCTATCTTGTAATTCAGATTTGTTGAGTTGTTTGGTTGTAATATATTCGTGAGCAAGACATAAAGCATTTGAAAGATGTTTTTTTAAAAAATAGTATGGAATTATTTTTGTGGTTATTCGATATTTTTTTAGCATATTTTTTCCTTCTTGTAATAAAGAAATATTGTTAGTAAAACATTTGTTATCCATTTCTAACATAACATAGCGTGAAAGAAAAGAATTTGATTTATAGGTTAGTAATTCTTTATTAGGAGAGGTTTCTACTCGAAAAATACCTTGTGGTAAATAAACATCTTCAATGGTATATCCTACATCAGGAAAAAAACTTTTTCCATAAACTAATTTTTGGTCAGGAATATGAAATAAAGTACTTGCTTCTGTTATATTATTATCAGCATAAGAAGAAACTTCTAACTCATAGTTTTCGCAAATTGATTGTATTTCTTTATTCATAGTAATATTCTCATTTCTAACAATTATTTTATGGTGATTTTTTCTAAGCCACCCATGTAAGGTCTTAGAACTTCAGGAATGATAACGCTTCCATCTGGTTGATAATTATTTTCCATAATCGATATCAACATACGAGGAGGAGCGACTACTGTATTATTAAGTGTATGAGCAAAATAATTTCCATTTTCACCTTTAATTCTAATTCCTAATCGACGAGATTGAGCATCTGTTAAATTAGAGCAACTACCAACCTCAAAATATTTCTTCTGTCTAGGACTCCAAGCTTCTACATCACAAGATTTTGCCTTTAAATCTGCTAAATCTCCACTACAACATTCTAAGGTTCTTACTGGAATATTCATACTTCTAAAGAATTCTACTGTATAAGACCACATTTTATCATACCATTCCCAAGATTGTTCTGGTTCACAAACAACTATCATTTCTTGTTTTTCAAATTGGTGAATTCGATATACACCACGTTCTTCTATGCCATGAGCACCTTTTTCTTTTCTGAAACAAGGAGAGTAAGAAGTCATATTATAGGGTAAATTTTCTTTTCTTAAAATCTGATCTTTGAATTTACCAATCATAGAGTGTTCACTCGTTCCAATTAAATACAAATCTTCTCCTTCAATTTTATACATCATAGCGTCCATTTCTTCAAAACTCATAACACCAGTGACTACATCGGAACGAATCATAAAAGGAGGAATACAGTAAGTAAATCCTTTATCAATCATAAAATCTCTTGCATAAGTTAAAACAGCAGAATGAAGCCTTGCTACATCGCCCATTAGGTAATAAAAACCATTTCCAGATACGCGTCTAGCGCTATCTAAGTCAAGACCACCTAAAGCTTCTAAAATTTCACCATGAAAAGGGATTTCGTAATTGGGAACAATTGGGTCACCAAATTTTTGAACTTCTACATTTTCACTATCATCTTTTCCAATGGGAACAGAATCATGCATGATATTAGGAATTTTCATCATTCTGCTTTTGATTTCCTCGGTGTATTCATTTTCTAATTTTTCATTTTCTTGAAGATTTTTATTGATTTCATTTACTTGCGCTTTTACCTTTTCAGCCTCATCTTTGTTACCTGTTTGCATCAAACTACCAATTTGATTACTTAAATTTTTTCGTTCTGCTCGTAAATTATCGCCATTTAATTTGGCTTGTCTACTTTTCTTGTCCAAGTCAATTACTTCATCTACTAAAACAAGTTTGTGCTCTTGAAATTTTTTCTTGATATTTTCTTTTACCACATCAGGATTTTCTCTTAAAAATTTAATATCAATCATCTTATACCTCCAAACAGGGACTGAAATCAGTTTTTTAAATCCCTTTTTATTTATATGGTTTCAATTATACTATAAATCATTATAATTAGCAAGAAATTGGACAAAATAAAAATGGTGTTTTTGGGGACGGGGTCAAAAAACATCATTTAAAAAAACATTTTACTGTTTTTTTATAATATGGAAAATATCATGATGTTTTTTGACCCCGTCCCCAAAAACACCAAAAGGAGAGTTTAGAAATGTTTTTTGAGTTAGTGAGATTTATTTTGTATTCTGGTTTGATTGTATTAATAGCGAAATATATATTGGTAATAACCCTTAGAAAGTTAGCAGAAAATTTGAATTTGAAGCCAAAAACGGTAGGAGATATTGCAGGATATGCAACTTCAGTACCAGAACTTTTAACAATTAGTATTTCTAGTATGAATGGACTGATAGGTACTAGTATTTTTAATGTAGTAAGTTCAAATATAATTAATTTTATTCAATATATTGTAACCATTTTTCTTAATAAAAATAAAAAGGCGTTTTCGAATTCAGCTATTAAAATAGATATTGTATTGGTTATCATTACAATATTGATTCCTGTGTTTTTGATTTGGAAAAATATTGAATTGAATTTACTGATTGTACCTGCTTTTTTGATTTTATATGTATTGTTTGGGTATATCAATCATAATGTTCACAAATTGTATTTGGAAAATGAAGATCATGAAATTGAAAAACAGATTCGAGAAGAAACTAAGAAAGAAGAAGGAAATACTAGAAAAACAGTGCTTTATATTTTGATTTTGTTAGGAACAGGAATTCTTTTGTATGTAATTGGTGAGCTACTAGGAGAAACGTTAAATCGATTGTGCTACCAGTTTGGTATTTCTCAAGTGATAATTGGAATTTTGTTGGGTTTTATTACAAGTATTCCTGAAATGGTTACTTTTTTTGAAGCACAAAAACATTATAAAGAGAAAAATGTTAATGATATATTAGGGGTTGTAGAGGCAACGAATAATTTGCTTACTTCTAATGTTTTGAATTTATTTTTAATTCAATCCATTGGAATTTTGATTTATACATTTTTAAAAGGTTAAAACGATACAAAGGTAAAAAGTTAAAATGAAATTGACATTTTTGAGAATCATGGAAAAAAATGCCCCAAAAGCTTGACAAAGTTATAAAAAATAGTATATAATAAAATGCGTTACAAGAAGAAGTCAAACTTCTCACCTAATCCAAAGAAGGAAAAAGGTTGGAAATTAAATAAATCCAAAGTAAGGACTTTAGCTTTATTTTTGATTTGACTTGTAACAAAGTCAAATTTTTTATTTTATGGAGGTGTTTTCAATCAAACAAGAATTACCAATCAACAGACAAAT